>JBQCCW010000298.1:0-2546 GCA_051961835.1 Marmoricola sp.
CAGGCCGCACTGTTGGGCCGTTGCCGCCCCTCCGGAGTCGAAGGCGGACATCGACCCGACGGCGGCGAAGGCGTCGTGGCAGGCCTTCTCGTACGCCGTCTGGTCGGCTCCGGCGTCGGTCCGGCTGTCCAGGCTCTGCAGCGCCAGCTTCCGCCCGCACAGGGTGGAGGTGGCGTTGAAGTAGGCGACGTACGCCTTCACCGCCTGCTGGGCCGACTCGAAGATCCCGGGCACGGGGCCGTTGATGTCGGCGACGTTGGCGATCGTCACGGTCGAGTCGGTGACGCCGGTCTGGTTGCGGAAACCGGCGCAGCGGCCGCGACCCGAGGCGGCCACGGCCGGCTCGTCGGCAGCGGACGTGCCCGGCTCGTGCACGCTGCCGCCGGCCGTGCCGAGACCCTCCGCCGAGGGCACGCCGCCCCCGGTGACCGAGGACGGGTCGGGCGCGGTCGCCGGTTGACCGCCGGGCGGCGTGGACCCGTCCTGCCCGACCTGCGCCGGCGTGCCCGCCGCGCTCGCCGCGACCCCGGCGGCCGGGGCACCCCCGGAGACGCCGGTGTTGGCCGCCCGCGCCAGCGACGGAGGGATCGCCGAGCCGCCGCAGGCCGCGGCGCTGAGGCAGAGCAGCGCCACCAGCAGCGCCGCGAGCGGGGCGCGGGGCGCGCGGTGGCGACCTCCTCCGCACCTCCGGCCGCCTCGCACACCGTCTCCTCAGCTCGCCCCGACGACTGATCCGCCCCCGTCGGCGGTCCATCGGTACTTGTACACCACACCCGGCGGCTCACGCCTCGTCGTGGCGCGGCTCACGGGGACGGCGCCACGGCGTCCGCTCGCGCCTCGACGCGGGCGAAGTCCGGCTCCCGGCCTTCGGCGAAGGCCGCCAGCGCCTCGAGGTTCGCCGGACCGCCGAGCAGCGCCGCGAAGGCGGCGTTCTCCCGGTCGCGTGCGGCCGCGATGCCGTCGCGGAGCGGGGCGAGCATCGTCTCCTTGACCGCGCACAGGCTCGCGATCGGACGCCGGGCCAGCAGCCGAGCGCGGGAGCGAGCCGTGGCGAGCAGCTCCTCCGGCGGGCAGATCTCGCGGACGAGGCCGATCCGTTGGGCCTCGGTCGCGTCGACCCACTCCGCCGAGAGCAGCATCCAGGCGGCCTCCTGTCGCCCGAGCAGCAGCGGGAGCAGGAAGCTCGACGCGGCCTCGGGAGCGACGCCGAGGCTGGTGAACGGGCAGCGGAGCCGCGCATCGGCGGCGATCAGGGCGACGTCGGCGAAGCCGAGGATGGTCGCACCGATCCCGACGCCGAGCCCGTTGACCGCCACCACCAGCGGCTTGGGGAAGGCGGCCAGGGCGTCGAGGAATCCGGGGAAGCCGTGCCGGCCCCGGACGAAGTCCGGATCGGTGGCCATCCGGTGCATCTCGCGCAGGTCCGTGCCGGCGCAGAAGGCACGACCGGCGCCGGTGAGCAGCACGACGGCGACCCCGGGGTCCTCGGCGGCCGCCAGCAGCGCGTCGGCCACGGCGTCGTACAGCGCCTCGTTGAAGGCGTTGAGCGCCGCGGGCCGGTGCAGGGTGAGCGTGCGGACCCGGCTGTCGTCCCCGACGAGGAGGACCGGCTCGCTCTCGCCGGAGGTCGCCGGGTCGCTCACGCGCCGGGCTCCTCGGCGCCGGCGTCGTCGGGTTCGTCGGTGTCCTCGGTGTCGTCGGCACCGGTCCTACGCCTCGTCGCAAGGGCCTGCTCGACCACCGTGTTGAGCCGTGCGCCGGCCGGCCAGCCGGCATAGTGGCTGAGGAAGATCACGACCTCGCGAAGCGCGCTCTCGTCCAGCTCGCCGTTCGCCAGGGCGGCCGGCACCTGGATGCCGAGGACGTCGTCTTGCTGGGTGCCCGCCAACAGCCCGAGGAGGACCAGTCGCCGGTCGCGGTCGGAGAGGCCCGGACGGTTCCACACGTCGCCGAAGAGGTGGTCGGCGGTGTAGCCGAAGAAGTCTCCGGGGCCGTCGCTCATCCTGAAGCCGTAGACCCGCTCCATCGTGCGCAGCCCCCGCGCACGAGCCGGCGGGAGGTCGGCGAACCGCTCGCTGGACATCTGTCCAGTCAACGGAACGCCGCTCGGGGTGTCAAGCAGCCGGCGTCGGCGCGGCAGCGCTCACTCGTCGGCGAAGCGCACCGGGTCGAGGGCCGGCGCCCGGTCGCCCTCGAGGTCGATCGGCGCGGCCTGCTCGAGGATCGTGCGCACCCGGGGCCGGTCGTGCTCGACCCCGTCGGGACACTGCACGACGACCATCGCGGTGTGGGTGTAGTCGGGGTTCTTGCGCGCCTGATAGCCGTGCTCCTGCAGGGTCGCGATGACGGCTGCGGGGTCCTGCCCCACAGGGACGACGTACTCCAGGATGTCGCTCCCGTCGGCGACCTCCCCTGCCTTCCGGCTCTGCCGGGTGGCGCGAGTCGTCATGGCGAGCACCCCGATCAGGATGATCACCAACAGGACCACGATCGGGATGGCGATCTCCACCGGCTTCTCCTTCGCGCTCGTCGGACACCCGGCTCAT
>JBQCCW010000299.1:0-18512 GCA_051961835.1 Marmoricola sp.
TCGCCACGCTGCACGCCACGATCACCGAGATCAACGCCGAGTCGCAGCGACTCAAGGCGCTCGTCGAGATCTTCGGCCGCGAGACGCCGGTCGAGCTCAGCTTCAACCAGATCCAACGCGTCTGAGCCGACGAAGCTTGCGACGGCGGCTCAGGCAAGCGTTGGCTTGACGCGTCTCGATACCTAGAAAGTGTGGCAGGGGCTGAAATCCCCATCAGGACCACGAGAGAGAGAAGAAGGACATGCCTCCGAAGAAGAAAATCGCTGCCCTGGTCAAGGTGCAGCTGCAGGCCGGTGCTGCGACGCCGGCGCCGCCGGTCGGTACCGCGCTCGGTCCGCACGGCGTCAACATCATGGACTTCTGAAAGGCGTACAACGCCCAGACCGAGGCCATGCGCGGCAACGTCGTCCCCGTCGAGATCACGATCTACGAGGACCGGTCGTTCACGTTCGTCACCAAGACGCCGCCGGCGGCCGAGCTGATCAAGAAGGCGGCCGGTGTCGCCAAGGGCTCCGGCGTGCCGCAGAAGGACAAGGTCGGCAAGCTCACCCGCGACCAGGTCCGCGAGATCGCCCAGACCAAGCTGGTCGACCTCAACGCCAACGACATCGACGCCGCCATGAAGATCGTCGAGGGCACCGCGCGCTCGATGGGCGTCACGATCAACGACTGATCGACTCCCCCTGACGGCGCGTCGCGCCGATCCGACCCGTGGCAGGGCCGCGCTGGCCCGTGGACCACACCTGGAAGAAGGAAGTACCAGCAATGCAGCGCAGCAAGAGCTACCGCAAGGCCGCGGAGGCGTTCGACAAGGACGAGCTCCACAGCCCCCTCGAGGCGATCCGCATCGCCAAGACCAACGCGACCAAGAAGTTCGACGAGACCCTCGACGTGGCGATGCGCCTCGGTGTCGACCCGCGCAAGGCGGACCAGATGGTGCGCGGCACCGTCAACCTGCCGCACGGCACCGGCAAGACCGCCCGCGTCCTGGTCTTCGCCAACGCCGACAAGGCCGAGGCCGCCCGTGAGGCCGGCGCCGACTACGTCGGCGGCGACGAGCTGATCGAGAAGGTCAACGGGGGCTGGACCGACTTCGACGCCGTGGTCGCGACGCCGGACATGATGGGCAAGGTCGGCCGCCTGGGCCGCGTGCTCGGTCCCCGTGGCCTCATGCCGAACCCGAAGACCGGCACGGTGACGCCGGACGTGGCCAAGGCGGTCAGCGACATCAAGGGCGGCAAGATCGAGTTCCGCGTCGACCGGCACGCGAACCTCCACTTCATCATCGGCAAGGCGTCCTTCAGCGACACCGCGCTGGCCGAGAACTACGCCGCGGCGCTCGACGAGGTGCTCCGGTTGAAGCCGAGCAGCTCCAAGGGTCGCTACCTCAAGAAGGTGACCGTCTCCACGACGATGGGGCCGGGCGTCCAGGTGGACCCGAACCGCACCCGCAACATCGCCGGCGAGGACGAGGCCTGACCTCGGTCGGACCCGCTGGCGCCGGGGCCCGGTCGCTCCCACCGATTTGATGTGGTGCGACCGGGCCCTGATGCTTGGGCCCGAAGCCGAAGACCGCTGGTTCCTGGCCCGTCCAGGTGAAGGTCCCGACACCGTTCGGGCGGCCCGCGCAGGTGACAGAGTGGCGAGCCGACTCGCACACGCCCTGTGCCCTGCGCCGGGGCGTCTCTTCGTTTCCCGGCCCTCCGGCTTCGCGCCACGCGTCCGCGTGGTGCACGACCGGAAGGAGACCCATGGCGCGGCCAGACAAGGTGGCAGCCGTCGCGGAGATCGTCGACCAGTTCAACGACTCCGCGGGCGCAGTGCTGACCGAGTACCGCGGGCTCACCGTGAAGCAGCTGCAGGACCTGCGGCGTGCGCTCGGCGAGAACGCTTCCTACGCCGTGGTCAAGAACACGCTGACCAAGATCGCCGCACGGGAGGCGGGCGTCGAGGGCTTCGACGACCTGCTGAACGGCCCGACCGCCATCGCCTTCATCAACGGCGACCTGGTCGAGGCGGCCAAGGGTCTGCGTGACTTTGCCAAGGCCAACCCCGCCCTCGTCATCAAGGGTGGCTACGTCGACGGTGCCCCGCTGGACGCCTCCGAGATCGCCAAGCTGGCCGACCTCGAGTCCCGCGAGGTCCTGCTGGGCAAGCTGGCGGGCGCGATGCTCGCCTCGCTGTCCCAGGCCGTCTACCTCCTCAACGCACCGTTGTCCCAGGCCGCCCGGCTCGCCGGCGCCCTGCAGGCGAAGGCCGCCGAGGACCCCTCGATCCTCCAGGGCGGTGCCGGCGAGGCGCCGGTCGCCCCGGCCGAGGACACCACCGACGACGCACCCGCGTCCGAGGAGACCACCGAGGACGCCCCGGCGGCCGAGGTGACCACCGAGGCCACCGAGAGCACCGAGGCCTGACACCCCGCGTACGGCGTGCGTCGTACCCCCACTGAAAGGAACGCCACCATGGCGAAGCTCAGCACCGACGAGCTGCTCGACGCTTTCAAGGAGATGACCCTCCTGGAGCTCAGCGAGTTCGTGAAGCAGTTCGAGGACACCTTCGGCGTGACCGCGGCCGCCCCGGTCGCCGTGGCCGCCGCTCCGGCCGCGGGCGGCGCTGCCGCCGGGGGCGAGGAGGCCGCCGAGCAGGACGAGTTCGACGTCATCCTCGAGGCTGCCGGCGACAAGAAGATCAACGTCATCAAGGAGGTGCGCGCCCTCACCAGCCTCGGCCTGAAGGAGGCCAAGGAGCTGGTCGAGGCCGCGCCCAAGGCGATCCTCGAGAAGGCCCCCAAGGAGGCCGCCGAGAAGGCCAAGGAGGCCCTCGAGGGCGCTGGCGCCACCGTCACCCTCAAGTGAGCGCGGGCCGGCTCGCGCCGGCCGTTGCACCACAGTCGAAGGCCGTCCCGCACGCGGGGCGGCCTTCGTCGTGCTCCCCGGGGTCGTCCGCCGTTCCCGGCCGCGATCTGTGGCTGCCTCTCGGCCTCCAAAGGGGTGCGTCGAAGGCAACTCTCGCGTAACTTAGCCCCCGCCCACTCGTTCAATCCCTTGCGAAGATCGTGAGCCGGGGAGCCGTGGGCTGCGATCAGCGGTCCGCAAGTCAAGGGGAGTCCATTGGGCGTCGAGATCAAGGTCGAGCACCTGACGAAGTCCTTCGGGAAGCAGCTCATCTGGGGTGACGTCACCCTGACGCTTCCGGCGGGCGAGGTGTCGGTCATGCTCGGTCCCTCGGGCACCGGCAAGTCGGTGTTCCTCAAGGCGCTGATCGGCCTGCTCAAGCCGGACGAGGGCCACATCTGGATCGAGGGCGTCGACATCGCGAACTGCCCGGAGAAGGAGCTCTACGAGGTCCGCAAGCTGTTCGGGGTGCTCTTCCAGGACGGCGCGATGTTCGGCTCGATGAACCTCTTCGACAACGTCGCCTTCCCGCTGCGGGAGCACACCAAGAAGTCCGAGTCGGAGATCCGCAACATCGTCATGGAGAAGATGGACCTCGTCGGCCTGCTCGGCGCCGAGGACAAGCTTCCCGGTGAGATCTCCGGAGGGATGCGCAAGCGCGCCGGCCTCGCCCGCGCCCTCGTGCTCGACCCAGAGATCCTCCTGATCGACGAGCCGGACTCCGGTCTCGACCCGGTGCGCACGTCGTTCATCAACCAGCTCTTCATCGACCTCAACGCGCAGATCGACGCGACCTTCCTCATCGTCACGCACGACATCAACAGCACCCGGACGGTGCCGGACAACATCGGCCTGCTCTACCACAAGCACCTGGCGATGTTCGGTCCCCGCGAGATGCTGCTCTCCTCCGAGGAGCCCGTGGTCCGCCAGTTCCTCAACGCGCAGACCATCGGCCCGATCGGCATGTCGGAGGAGAAGGACGCCGACGAGCTCGAGGCGGAGCGCGGCCTGGAGATGCCGCCGCTGCCGCCGATCCCGCTGCAGCTGGAGCCGTCCAACGGCATCCCCCGCCGCAGCCAGCGGCCGGCCGGCGAGTGGTGCCGTGAGCACGGCATCACCCCTCCGCCCGGCTCCTTCCAGCCGAACATGTCCATGGCAGTCGGTGGCTGAGGGTCCATGTCCGCCTCGGTAGCCAGCCGGGTCCTCGCTCCCGTAGGGACCGCCGGCAAGCTTTTCGCCTTCGGACTCGACGTGGGCCGGTCGCTGTTCAGGCGCCCCTTCCAGACCCGCGAGTTCATCCAGCAGGCCTGGTTCATCGCCTCGGTGACGATCATCCCCACCGCGCTCGTCGCGATCCCCTTCGGCGCCGTCATCGCGCTCCAGGTCGGCAGCCTGATCAAGCAGTTCGGTGCGCAGTCCTTCACCGGCTCCGCGTCCGTCCTCGCCGTCGTCCAGCAGGCGGCGCCGATCGGCACGGCGTTGCTGATCGCCGGCGCCGGCGGCTCGGCCATCGCGGCCGACCTCGGCGCCCGCAAGATCCGCGAGGAGCTCGACGCGATGATGGTGCTGGGCATCGACCCGATCCAGCGCCTGGTCGTCCCGCGCGTGCTCGCGGCCATGCTGGTCGCGGTCTTCCTCAACGGCATGGTGAGCGTCGTCGGAGTCGCCGGCGGCTACTTCTTCAACGTCATCCTGCAGCACGGCACACCGGGCGCCTACCTCGCCAGCTTCACGGCGCTGGCCCAGTTGCCCGACCTGTGGGAGGGCATGTCGAAGGCCCTGATCTTCGGTCTGATCGCGGCGATCGTGGCGTCCTACAAGGGCATGAACGCCGGCGGTGGCCCGAAGGGCGTGGGCGACGCGGTCAACGAGTCGGTGGTCATCACCTTCCTGCTGCTGTTCATCGTCAACTTCGTCATCAGCACGGTCTACGTGCAGATCATCCCGCCGAAGACAGGCTGAGCCATGGCCGACGTCAAGCAGGTCTACCAGCGGCCGATGCAGGCCCTGGACAACCTCGGCGGTGAGCTGAGGTTCTACATCGGCGCGCTCCGCGCCACCCCCCGATCGGTGCTGCGCTACCCCCGCGAGGTGCTGCGGCTGCTCGCGGAGGTGACGCTCGGCAGCGGCGCGCTCGCCGTCATCGGCGGCACCGTGGGCGTCATCCTCGCGATGACCTTCTTCACCGGCGCCCAGGTCGGCCTCTCCGGCTACGAGGCGCTCAACCAGCTCGGCACGGCGGCCTTCGCGGGCTTCGTCTCCGCCTACTTCAACACCCGAGAGATCGCGCCCCTGGTCGCGGGCATCGCGCTGGCCGCGACCGTCGGGTGCGGCTTCACCGCGCAGCTCGGCGCCATGCGCATCTCCGAGGAGGTCGACGCGCTCGAGGTCATGGCGATCCCCTCCATGCCGTTCCTGGTCGCCACCCGCGTGGTCGCCGGCCTCATCGCGATCATCCCGCTCTACGTCATCGGCCTGCTGTCGTCGTACTTCGCCACCCGGCTCGTGGTCACGACCTTCTACGGGCAGAGTCCCGGCACCTACGACCACTACTTCAACCAGTTCCTCCCACCCGGCGACGTGCTGTGGTCGTTCGGCAAGGTTCTGGTGTTCTCGATCGTGGTGATCCTCATCCACTGCTACCACGGCTACAACGCGCGCGGCGGTCCCGCGGGCGTCGGCGTGGCGGTGGGCCGCGCGGTGCGCACCTCGATCGTGGCGGTCAACGTGATCGACCTCTTCTTGAGCATGGCGATCTGGGGGTCCACGACCACGGTGAGGCTGGCCGGATGAGGATCGTCGGGCGGATCCTCGGCAACCGGGTGCTGGGCGTGATCTTCATCGGCCTGCTCGCCTTCGGTGTCTACCTGGTCTACGCGTTGTTCAACCAGTCGTTCACCTCGTTCGACAAGGTCACGCTGCACACCGACACCGCCGGTCTGCAGCTGCCTGCGCGCGCGGACGTGAAGGTCCGTGGCGTCATCGTGGGCGAGGTGCTCCAGCAGGACCCGAACGGTCCGGGGCACGCCACGCTGACCCTGGGGCTGGACCCCGACAAGATCGACAAGATCCCCGGCGACGTCACCGCCTCGATCCTGCCCAAGACGCTGTTCGGCGAGAAGTACGTCTCGCTCGACATCCCGAAGGGCACGCCGCTGGGGGGCCGGCAGGCCCTGCACGCCGGGTCGGTCATCGAGCAGACGAAGATGCCGATCGAGGTCGAGCGGGTTCTCAACGACTTCTACCCGCTGCTGCGCACGATCCAGCCGGCGGAGCTCAACTACACGCTGAACGCGATCGCCGATGCTCTCGAGGGTCGTGGGGAGCAGCTGGGCCAGTCGTTGGTCACGCTCGACGGCTACCTCAAGCGGTTCAACCCGCAGGTGCCCGGTCTGATCCGCGACCTCAAGCTGCTCTCGGGCGTCAGCCGCACCTACACCGACGTGGTGCCCGACCTCGCGGCGACACTGCGCAACTCGGTGAAGACCGGCAACACCTTCGTGAGCAAGGAGGCCACCCTGCAGGCGTTCCTGCGCGACACCAGCGGGTTCGCCGCCAGCGCCCAGGGCTTCTTGCAGACCAACGGCGACAACCTGATCCGGCTCGGGCAGCTCAGCCAGCCGCAGGTGGCCCTCCTGAGCCGCTACTCCCCGGAGTTCCCGTGCCTGCTCAAGGGCATCGTCAACCAGGCGCCGCGGCTGGGCACCACTTTCCGTGGCTTCGTCTTCCACATCCAGGCCGAGCTGATCCCCAAGCAGCCGCGCGGCTACAACGCCAACGACCGGCCCGTCTACGCCGACAACAGCGGTCCGACGTGCGCCGGCCTGCCGTTCCCCGCGGGCGCGTCCCAGGCGCGCCCGTACGGTGGCAAGGGCTCGCCGTACAAGATCCCCAACTTCCGTGACGGCGTCGACGACCACGGCGGCTCGCTGGGCCGTGGGGACAACCAGCGCCCGGCCACGGGATTCGGTCGGGTGCAGGTGCGGGCCGGTGGCACGGCCGAGGAGGCCGCGGTGGTCCGCGCGCTCCTCGGACCGGCGTTCGGCGTGCCGGCCGACCGGGTCGGCGGCATCTCGACGCTGCTGTTTGGACCCGCCGCCTCCGGGACGGAGGTGTCGGTGCGATGAAGGCGCTCGACAAGCGGACCTCGGCGGACCTGGTCAAGCTGATGATCTTCATCGTCGTCACCGCGCTCGCGACCGGAGTGCTGGTGGTCCTCATCGGCAACCTCACCTTCCAGTCCAGCCGTGACTACCAGGCGGTGTTCTCCGACGTGACCGGCGTCGTCAAGGGCGACGACGTGCGCATCGCCGGGGTGAAGGTCGGCACCGTGAAGGGTGTGCAGATCGTCGACGGCGACCGGGCCGAGGTGAGCTTCGACGTCGCCGACGACGCGGTCGTCACCCGGAGCTCGCACGCCGCCATCCGCTACCGCAACCTGGTGGGCCAGCGCTACCTCTCGATCACCCAGGGCGTCGGCAATACCGACCGGCTCCCGGCGGGAGCGACGATCCCGATCAGCCGCACGCAGCCGGCGCTGGACCTCACCGAGCTGTTCAACGGGTTCAAGCCGCTGTTCGCCGCGCTCACGCCGGCCGACGTCAACAAGCTGAGCTACGAGATGATCCAGGTGTTCCAGGGCGAGGGCGGCAACCTCGAGGGCCTGCTGCAGAACACCGCCTCGGTCACCAGCACGCTCGCCGACCGCGACCAGGTGATCGGCCAGCTGATCGACAACCTCAACGCCGTGCTCGTCACGATCAGCGGACGTAACAAGCAGCTCAACGCGTTGATCACCGATTTCGACAGCCTGTTGAAGGGCTTGGTGAAGGACCGCAACGCCCTGCTCGGCCCGCTCGACACGATCTCGCAGCTCTCCGAGCAGACGGCGTCGTTCACGCAGGGAGTGCGTCCGGGCCTCGTGCAGGACGTCAAGGGTCTGCGCAAGGTCGCGGCGAACATCAACGGCAGCGCCGACGAGGTCGACCGCGCCTTCCAGATCCTGCCGATCAAGCTGACCAAGATCGGCCGCACTGCGATCTACGGCTCCTACTTCAACTTCTACCTGTGCACGTTCACGGGGCGCATCGTGCTGCCGGGCGGCAAGGCCCTCCCGGTCTCCTACTCGCCGGCCAACGAGGCGAGGTGCAACCTCTCATGAAGCCCTTCCGCGAACGCAACCCCGTCCTCGTCGGGCTGGTGAGCATCGCCGTGATCGTGCTGCTGCTCCTCGCGGCGGTGAACGCGTCGAACCTCCCGTTGATCGGCGGCGGCACGACCTACTACGCCTCGTTCACCGAGGCGTCCGGCATCAAGTCCGGAGACGAGGTCCGCATCGCCGGCGTACGCGTCGGCAAGGTGACCGACGTCGGTCTGGACAACGGGCACGTCAAGGTCGCCTTCCGGGTCGACACCAGCGACCGGTTCGGCCAGGACACCGGCGCCGCGATCAAGGTCAAGACGCTGCTCGGCCAGATGTACCTCGCCCTGCAGCCGCAGGGCCCGGGCCAGCTCGCCGACGGCGCCACGATCCCGTTGAGCCGCACGCGCTCCGCCTTCGACGTCGTGCAGGCCTTCAGCGGCCTGGCGAGCAGGGTGCAGGACATCGACCTGCCCCAGCTGCGCACCGCGTTCAACACCCTGGCCGACGCGACGTCGACGACACCCAAGGCCTTCCAGGACGCCCTGCGCGGAGTGTCCGCGCTGTCGCGCAACATCGCCAAGCGAGACCAGCAGCTCAACACGCTGCTCGGCAACCTGAAGAACGTCTCCTCGATCCTGGCGAACCGGGACCAGGACATCGTCGACCTGATGAAGCAGGGCGACATCGTCTTGCGTGCGCTGGTGCAGCGCCGGGAGGCGATCCACCGCCTCCTCGTCTCGACGAGCACCCTGTCCACCCAGCTCAGCGGCCTCGTCGACGACACCCGGGCCGACCTCAAGCCCGCCCTGCAGAACCTCCAGGGGGTCGTCAACCTGCTGCTGAAGAACCAGAGCAACCTCGACGCCAGCCTCCGGCTGCTCGCGCCGTTCTACCGGGTGTTCTCCAACACCCTGGGCAACGGCCCCTGGTTCGACACCTGGATCCAGAACCTGCCGCCGCTGTGATGAGGACCCGATGAGACTGTTCAGGAGCGTGAACCCCGCGATCGCGGCCGTGGCCGCGCTGGCGCTGGTGGTCGCCCTCGTGCTGGTCTTCATGCCGCACGGCGGGAAGCGCTACGTCACGGCCGACTTCCCCGAGGCCGTCTCCTTGTACGTCGGCTCCGACGTGAAGGTGCTCGGCGTGCCGGTCGGGACCGTCGAGTCGGTCGTGCCGCAGGGCACGACGGTGCGGGTGCGGATGTCCTACGACGACTCCTACAAGGTCCCGGCCGACGTCAAGGCGGCCGTGATCAGCCCCTCCATCGTCGGCGACCGCTACGTGCAGCTCACGCCCGCCTACAAGGGCGGTCCGGTACTGCCGGACAACGCCACGCTAGGGGTGAAGCGGACCGCGGTCCCGCTCGAGCTCGACCAGATCTTCGGCAGCCTCAACATGCTCAACAAGGCGCTCGGTCCCGACGGGGTGAACGCCCCGGGCGCCAGCGGCACGGGAGCGCTGACCCGGCTGCTGGACTCGACCGCGCGCAACTTCGGCGGTCAGGGCGTGCAGTTCCACCAGACGCTGGAGGACCTGGGCAAGTTCACGCGCACGCTGGCCGACAACAAGGACAAGCTCTTCGGCACCGCCGCCGAGATCGAGCGCTTCGTCAACACCCTCTCGCGCAACGACAGCACCGTGCGGCAGTTCAACGACCAGCTGCAGAGCGGGTCCTCGCTCCTCGCCTCCGACCGCGAGGAACTGGCTGCCGCTCTGCACAACCTCTCCATCGCGCTCATCAAGGTCCGCGGCTTCGTGCAGGACAACAAGTCCACCCTGCACTCCAACATCGCGGGCCTGGCGCGGATCACCGACACCATCGTCAAGCGTCGCGCCTCCCTCGACGAGACCCTGCGGATCGCCCCGGCCGCGCTCAACAACCTCGCTCTGGCCTACGACCCCAACAACGGGACCCTGGACACGCGCGACAACGTCGGCGAGCTCGGCACCAAGCTGTCCAGCAATCCGGGCGCGGTCCTCTGCTCCTTCCTCAACGAGGCGGCCACCACGCTGAAGAGCTGCCCGCTCAAGGGCCTGCCCTCGCTCGGCCGGACGGCGCCGTTCGACGAGGGGGCCCTGGCCAAGGCCCAGCGTGAGAACCGTCCGCAGGTCGACCTCACCCTCGGCGGCATCCTGGGGGCCCTGCGATGAGCCGCTCCCGCATCCGTACGCCGCTGGCCTGGCTCGTGGCGACCGTGACGGCGGCGCTCGCGTTGAGCGGCTGCTCGGTCTACGACATCCCGCTGCCCGGTGGCGCCAACACCGGTGACAACCCGATCACGGTGCACGCCGAGTTCCGCGACGTCTTGGACCTCGTGCCCCAGTCGACGGTCAAGGTCGACGACATCACGGTCGGCAAGATCACCGACATCGCCCTCAAGGGCTACACCGCCGACGTCACGATGCAGTTGCCCCGCAACGTCGATCTCCCGGAGAACGCCGTCGCCACGATCCGGCAGACCAGCCTCCTGGGGGAGAAGTTCGTCTCGCTGTCCGCGCCGTCGAATCCCACGTCGGCACGCCTCAAAGACGGCGACACCCTCGGCCTGTCCCAGACGGGCCGCAACCCGGAGGTCGAGGAGGTCCTCAGCGCGCTGGGGGCCCTGCTGTCCGGTGGCGGCGTCGCGCAGCTGAAGACGATCGCCGAGGAGCTCAACACCGCGGTGGGCGGTCGCGAGCAGGACGTCCGCTCGGTGCTCGACCAGCTCCACTTCTTCATGGGTCAGCTGGACCGCAACAAGCAGGCGGTCGTGGACGCGCTCGACAACCTCAACGGCCTCGCCGCCTCGCTGCGCCAGCAGGACAGGACCATCAAGCTCGCGCTGGACGACATCCCCGGCGCGTTGCAGTCGATCAACCGGCAGCGCAACGACCTCGTCCGGGTGCTCGCGGCGCTCAGCAAGCTCAGCAACGTCGGCGTCCGGGTGATCGCCCAGTCCAAGGCCACCACGATCTCCACGCTGCGCGACCTGTCGCCCGTGCTCTACCAGCTGGCGGCAGCGGGCTCCGCGTTCCCCCGCTCGCTGCAGGTGTTCCTCACCTACCCGTTCGTCGACGAGGCGGTCGGTCGTGACCCGCAGGTCGCGCGCAACCTGCACATGGGCGACTACACCAACCTCAACCTGCGCCTCGACCTCGAGCTGGCCAACCTGACGCTGCCGGGCCTGCCGAACACCACCCTCGGCGACCTGCTGCAGACCTGCAGCACGACGCCGCTCGCCCCGATCTGCAAGCAGGCGTCGCCCGTCGTCGACCAGCTCTGCGGATCGCTGCTCAAGACGACACCGCTGTGCACGACGCCGGGCACCGGCGGCTCCGGTTCGGGTGGATCCGGCGGCGGCAGCGGCAGCGGCGGCGGCGGCGGGGGCAACCCGCTCGGCGGCCTGCTCGGGGGTGGCTCGGGCGGCTCCGGCGGCGGCTCGGGCGGCGGGTCCGGCGGCTCGGGTGGCGGCTCGGGTGGTTCGGGCGGCCTGGGCGGAGTCCTCGGCGGCCTCGGCCTCGGCCGGGTCGCCCCCGGCCCGGCGTTCCGGGCCGACGAGCGACCGGCCTGGCTGCGGTTCCCCTCGGACGCGGGCGCCGGCGGGTCCACGACCGACGTGTCGGGCGTCAGCCTGCTGCTGTTCCAAGGAGCGCTGTCATGATCACCGCCCGCACCAAGCGCCAGCTGCTCATCTTCGTGCTGATCACGCTGGTCGGGGTCTCCTACGTCGGCGCGCGTTACGCCCGGCTCGACCGGCTCTTCTACGACTCGGCGTACTCGGTCAACGCGCACTTCACCGACTCCGGCGGGATCTTCACCGGCTCGGAGGTGACCTACCGGGGGGTGCACGTCGGCAAGGTCGACGCGATGAGGCTGACCGACAACGGCGTCGACGTGGTGCTCTCGATCGACAAGAGCTGGAACCACATCCCGGCTGCGACCGATGCCACGGTGGCGAACAAGTCGGCCGTCGGCGAGCAGTACGTCGACCTCGCTCCGCGCACCGACTCCGGGCCCTACCTCCACAACGGGTCGTCGATCTCCGACGCGAACACGCACATCCCGGTGTCCACCACCGAGCTGCTCACGAACCTGGACAACCTGATCAACTCGGTGCCGCAGGACCAGCTGCGCACGGTGGTGAGCGAGCTGGGCGCCGCGTTCAAGGGCACCGGCCCGGCGCTCTCCCAGATCATCGACACCTCGACGTCCTTCATCCAGACGGCCAACCAGAACTTCGACGTCACCGATGCGCTGATCCGCGACTCACGCACGGTGTTGCAGACCCAGCTCGACAAGGCCTCCGCCATCCGGTCCTTCTCGCGCGATCTTCGGCTGTTCAGTGGCAGCCTCGCGGCGCACGACGCCGACCTGCGCCGGCTGATCGACAACGGCTCCGCGAGCGTGAACCAGCTGCGGACGTTCCTGGACAAGAACAACGTCAACCTCACGCGGCTCATCTCGAACCTCGTGTCGACCGGTGAGGTGACGATCAAGCACCTCGCCGGCTCGAGGCAGATCCTCGTGCTCTACCCCTACGTCGTCGCCGGCGGCTACACCGTCGCCGCGAAGGCTCCCGACGGGGTCAACTACGACGCCCACTTCGGGGTGGTGCTCACGCAGAACCCGCCGGTGTGCCACCAGGGCTACCACACCTCCCAGTTCCGCACGCCGCAGGACCGCTCGGACAAGGCGATGGACATGACGGCCGGGTGCACCGACCCGAATCTCGCCTACCGGGGCGCGCACTACGCGCCGAACAACCGGCCGGGCGCGGCGTACCGGGCGCCCGTCGGCACGTACGATCTGGGCAGTGGGAAGCTGACCTGGTCCGACGCCGCCGACTCTCCGGCGGTGGTGAGCAACGGCGGTCAGGACGAGCTCTTCGGGAAGGACGCCTGGAAGTGGATGCTGCTCCAGCCCGCGATGCCGACGAAGCAGGCGGGTCGCTGAGCGCACAGCCCGCGACACCGACGGACACCCCGCGCGGCCGGCGCGGCCGCCGCATGCTGATCGCGCTCGCCGCCGTCCTCGCCGTGGTGCTGGTGGTGGCTGTCGTCGTCGCGGTGATCAGGGCCCGCCAGGTGGCCGACTACAACGCCCTGCAGGACGAGCGCAGCGCCGCGCTGCAGGCGGCCGAGCAGTTCGCCCTGCGGATGGACGCCTTCGACGGTGCGGACCTCGCCGCCTACACCAAGAGCGTGGAACCGCTGCTCACCGACAAGGAGAAGACGGTCTTCACCCAACAGCTGCAGCAGTTCTCCCGGCTCTACGACGAGGTGCAGAAGGCCAGCCAGGGCAAGGGCAAGGGGAAGGCGGCGACACCCCAGCCCGGCACCGGCTCGATCGTGATGGGCGGGGTGAGCGACATCGACGCGGACTCCGCGACCGTCCTGGTCGCACACGACTCGACCATCCCGGGCACCACGCAGAAGCTGCACTCCCGCTGGACGATCAGCATGCGCAAGATCGACGGCCGGTGGCTGGTCGACTCCTTCACCCCGGTCGCCTAGGAGTCCCGACATGAGCGAGCCCACCCACTACGAGGTCCTTGGCGTGCGTCCCTCGGCGACGCCGGAGGCGATCCGCCGCGCCTGGCGCCGGCGTACCGGCAAGGCCGGTCCCGGGTCGCCGGAGCTGGCCCGGTTGAACGAGGCGGCCGAGGTGCTCCTCGACCCCGAAGCCCGGCGCCACTACGACGAGACGCTGGCCCCTGCTGCCGTGCCGCAGGTCGAGCCCGGGGAGATCGTGGCGCCGGAGCCGGAGCGGCCCACAGGCAGGCTGCGCGCAAGCCTGGTCGCCGCGCTGGCCCTGCTGGCCGTGCTCACCGTGGCGGCGGTCGTGGTCGCGGTCGTGCTCTCGCTGCACCATCGCACCGATGTCGCCGTCGACACCGCGCGACAGGAGGCGACCGCCGCTGCGGAGCGGGCTCTGCCCCAGGTGCTGTCCTACGACTACCGCTCGCTTCCCCAGGCGCAGGCCGAGGCCGACCGCTATCTCACGCCCTCCTTCCGCACCCAGGTCGACCGCAACTTCCGACTGTTGCAGAAGAACCCCGACGGCAGTCCGGGTGCCGCGGTGCAGACCAAGACGGTCGTCAAGGCGTCGGTGCTCGGCACCGCGGTGATGCAGGCCGACCCCGACCGGGTGCAGGTCCTGGCCTACGTCGACCAGCACCGGACCGGCGTGCAGGGCACCGAGATCTTCCAGAACCGCGTCGCGGTGACGATGGTGCAGCGCGCCGGCGCCTGGCTGATCGACCGCCTGGACCCTCGCTGAGTTCAGCGCGGGTGCTTGACCGTGGGCGGGTCGTCGTCCATAGTGCTGCCACGACCGAGGCAGGGCACTGAGCGATCGCGCGCAGCAGCCGAGCCGGGCGGTTGAGTTCCCCCCTGTCCGTGGGGTACTCTTCTTCTTTGCGTCCGCCCTCAAATGCTTCCTGCCTGTCCGGTGGCTGGTTTGTGGTGGGCCGGCGCGATCATCGTGTGAGCCTCGGAAGGACCACTCTTGGCCGCCTCGCGACCCAAGCTCGACTCTGCTGCCCCCCGCCGGATCTCCTTCGCCAAGATCGCCGAACCTCTCGAGGTTCCCCAGCTCCTCGCCCTCCAGACCGACAGCTTCGACTGGCTCGTCGGCAACGAGGCCTGGAAGGAGCGTGTCGCCGAGCGCCAGGCCGCCGGCGAGGACGTGTCTCCGAAGTCCGGCCTGCACGAGATCTTCGAGGAGATCTCGCCGATCGAGGACTTCTCGAAGACGATGCAGCTGTCGTTCGAGAATCCCGTCTTCCTCGACCCCAAGTACACCGAGGACGAGTGCAAGGAGAAGGACTTCACCTACTCCCGGCCGCTCTACGTCTCCGCGGAGTTCATGAACGCCGAGACCGGTGAGATCAAGGGCCAGACGGTCTTCATGGGCGACTTCCCCATGATGACCCGCAAGGGCACCTTCATCATCAACGGCACCGAGCGCGTCGTGGTGTCCCAGCTGGTCCGGTCCCCGGGCGTCTACTTCGAGCGCACCGCCGACAAGACCTCCGACAAGGACGTCTTCACCTCCAAGGTGATCCCCTCGCGCGGTGCCTGGCTCGAGTTCGAGATCGACAAGCGCGACCAGGTCGGCGTCCGTCTCGACCGCAAGCGCAAGCAGAGCGTCACGGTGCTGCTCAAGGCGCTCCAGGCCGTCGCCTCCGAGGAGGACTACGAGGGCGCGCCGTACGACTACGAGTCGGTGATGGCCGACCTGCGTCAGTACGAGTCGATCCAGCTCACCGAGGAGAAGGACCACACCGCGGGTCCCGACGACGCGCTGCTCGACATCTACCGCAAGCTCCGTCCGGGCGAGCCGCCGACGCGCGAGGCCGCGCTGACGCTGTTGAAGAACTACTACTTCAACCCCAAGCGCTACGACCTCGCCAAGGTCGGTCGCTACAAGATCAACAAGAAGCTCGGACTCCACGAGGCCTTCGACCAGCAGACGCTGACCATCGACGACATCGTGGCGACGATCCGCTTCCTGGTGCAGCTGCACGCCGCACCGCAGGGCGAGGTCGACCTCGGCACGGTGACGCTCAAGGACGCCCAGGGCCAGGAGGTCGTCGACCCCCATGGAGAGGGCATCGTCGTCCGCCCCGACGACATCGACCACTTCGGCAACCGCCGCATGCGCACGGTCGGCGAGCTCATCCAGAACCAGCTCCGCACGGGTCTCGCCCGGATGGAGCGGGTGGTGCGCGAGCGGATGACGACCCAGGACGTCGAGGCGATCACGCCGCAGTCCCTGATCAACATCCGGCCCGTGGTCGCGGCGCTGAAGGAGTTCTTCGGGACCTCGCAGCTGTCGCAGTTCATGGACCAGACGAACCCGATCTCGGGCCTGACCCACAAGCGCCGGCTCTCGGCGCTGGGCCCCGGCGGCATCTCCCGTGACCGCGCGCAGATGGACGTCCGCGACGTCCACCACTCGCACTACGGCCGGATGTGCCCCATCGAGACGCCGGAAGGCCCGAACATCGGCCTGATCGGCTCGCTGGCCTCCTACGGACGGATCAACCCGTTCGGGTTCGTGGAGACGCCCTACCGGGTGGTCCGCGACGGCCGGGTGACCGACGAGATCCACCACCTCACCGCGGACGAGGAGGACTCCAAGGTCATCGCTCAGGCCAACGCGGTGCTCGACGACAAGGGCAACCTGGTCGACGAGCGGGTCCTGGTCCGCACGCGAGGCGGCGAGGCCGTCGACGTGCCGCGTGACGAGGTCGAGTACATGGACGTCTCGCCGCGTCAGATGGTGTCGGTCGCGACCGCCCTCATCCCGTTCCTCGAGCACGACGACGCCAACCGCGCCCTCATGGGCGCGAACATGCAGCGTCAGGCGGTGCCGCTCATCAAGAGCGACGCCCCGCTGGTCGGCACCGGCATGGAGTACCGCGCCGCCGTCGACGCCGGCGACGTCGTGACCGCCGACCAGGCCGGCGTCGTCCAGTCGGTCTCGGCCGATGCCGTCGAGGTGATGAACGACGACGGGACCTACCGCATCTACCGGATGCAGAAGTTCACCCGCTCCAACCAGGGCACCTGCATCAACCAGCGTCCGCTGGTCGACGAGGGCGACCGGGTGGAGGTCGGCTCCCCGATCGCCGACGGTCCGTGCACCGACGAGGGTGAGATGGCCCTCGGCACGAACCTCCTGGTGGCGTTCATGTCGTGGCAGGGCCACAACTACGAGGACGCGATCATCCTGTCCCAGCGCCTCGTGCAGGAGGACATCCTCACCTCGATCCACATCGAGGAGCACGAGGTGGACGCCCGTGACACCAAGCTGGGCCCCGAGGAGATCACCCGGGACATCCCGAACGTCTCCGACGAGTTGCTCGCCGACCTCGACGAGCGCGGCATCATCCGCGTCGGCGCCAAGGTCACGACGGGCGACATCCTGGTCGGCAAGGTGACGCCCAAGGGCGAGACCGAGCTGACCCCCGAGGAGCGCCTGCTGCGGGCGATCTTCGGCGAGAAGGCGCGCGAGGTGCGCGACACCTCGCTGAAGGTGCCTCACGGCGAGTCCGGCACGGTGATCGGCGTACGCGAGTTCAACCGCGAGGACGGCGACGAGCTGCCTCCGGGCGTCAACCAGCTGGTCCGCGTCTACGTGGCCCAGAAGCGGAAGATCTCGGTGGGCGACAAGCTCGCCGGCCGCCACGGCAACAAGGGCGTGATCGCGAAGATCCTGCCGATCGAGGACATGCCGTTCCTGGAGGACGGCACTCCGGTCGACGTGATCCTCAACCCGCTGGGCGTCCCGCGACGGATGAACATCGGCCAGATCCTGGAGATCCACCTCGGGTGGCTCGCCAAGAACGGCTGGGACCTCAAGCTGTCGGAGAACGAGGGCGACGCGGAGTGGAAGCAGCGTCTGATCAAGATCCACGCCGACGAGGCCGAGCCTGACACCAACGTGGCGACGCCGGTCTTCGACGGCGCCCGTGAGGACGAGATCGTGGGCCTGCTCGGGTCGTCGCTGCCCAACCGCGACGGTGTCCGGATGGTCGGCTCCAACGGCAAGGCGCAGCTGTTCGACGGTCGCTCCGGCGAGCCGTTCCCGGACCCGGTCTCGGTCGGCTACATGTACATCCTCAAGCTGCACCACCTGGTCGACGACAAGATCCACGCTCGCTCCACCGGTCCGTACTCGATGATCACCCAGCAGCCGCTCGGCGGTAAGGCCCAGTTCGGCGGCCAGCGCTTCGGTGAGATGGAGGTCTGGGCCATGGAGGCGTACGGCGCCGCCTACGCCCTCCAGGAGCTGCTCACGATCAAGTCCGACGACGTGCCTGGCCGCGTCAAGGTCTACGAGGCGATCGTCAAGGGCGAGAACATCCCCGACTCCGGCATCCCCGAGTCGTTCAAGGTGCTCGTCAAGGAGATGCAGTCCCTCTGCCTCAAAGTCGAGGTGCTGAGCCAGGACGGCTCGACCATCGAGATGCGCGACGCGGAGGAGGACGTCTTCCGTGCCGCCGAGGAGCTCGGCATCGACCTGTCCCGTCGCGAGCCCAGCTCGGTCGAAGAGGTCTGAAAACCCCGCCGGGGTCTCGCGCAAGCGCGAGAACCCCGCGGGGGCCCCCGAACTGGCTGGTGAGCGCAGCGGGGTCAGTCAAGAATGCGATTTTCGAAAAACTAACGAAGGAACTGCAGCCACCGTGCTCGATGTGAACTTCTTCGACCAGCTTCGGATCGGCCTGGCCACTGCGGAGGACATCCGCCAGTGGAGTCACGGCGAGGTCAAGAAGCCGGAGACGATCAACTACCGCACGCTCAAGCCCGAGCGTGACGGTCTCTTCTGCGAGAAGATCTTCGGTCCCACGCGGGACTGGGAGTGCTACTGCGGGAAGTACAAGCGCGTCCGCTTCAAGGGCATCATCTGTGAGCGCTGCGGCGTCGAGGTGACCCGGTCCAAGGTCCGCCGTGAGCGGATGGGCCACATCGAGCTCGCCGCGCCGGTC
>JBQCCW010000300.1:0-2289 GCA_051961835.1 Marmoricola sp.
CGACCAGGGTGACCAGAACGACCAGGGCGACTCGGCCGACTCCAGCGACTCGGGCGACGACAACTCCGGAAACGGCACCGGCGACGGCTCGTCCGAGGACAATGGCGGGGACACCGGTGACAACGGCAGCGACTCGAGCGGAGACGGCAGCGGCGACTAGCCGCTGCCCCGCTCTGAGCGGTCAGGAAGGACCGACGTGACCCACGGATCGCTACGGCGCGACATCCCGACGCTGGAGCCGGACGACGACTTCGTCGCCCGGCTCGCAGCCCTGGCCGCCGCCTCGAGACATTCTCGGGGGGGCGTCGTCGTGCCGGTGGCGTTCGGTGGACCGGCCTCCCGCGCCGTGGTGGTCGCGACCGCGGTCGCTGCCCTCACGGCCGGTGCCGCCGCGGCAGCGCAGCTCGGTCACCAGTCCCGTGAGGTGCCCGCGCCGCCGGTGACCTCGACGGGGATCCAGCGTCCGCAGGACACCGACCACGCCGAGCAGGCCGAGGCCCGCGACCTCGCCCACCGGACCGACGTGACGAGTCATGAGGCCGGTCCGGTGGCGCAGCACGGTGTCGTGGTGCGGCACCACCCCTCGACCGTCGGCTCGACGGTCGCCGCGGACCCGCGGGGCCCGACGCGCCACGAGGCGGGCGACGACCAGACCGGCGACCAGACCGGTGACCAGACCGATGGCAACGACGGTCAGGGCGACCAGAACGACTCGAGCAGCGGTCGGGGGACCGATGACTCGGGTGACACCGACGGCACCAGTGGTGACACCGGCGGGTCGGACGACGGCACCTCGAGCGACGGGAGCCAGGATGGTGGGGGGACGCAGGCGGGATCCGGCGACGGGTCCGATGCGGGCTCGACGAGCGGCCCTTCCTTCGTCCTGAACGGCGACTCCGATTAGCGCCGTCATCACGGCCGACGAGCTGACGATCGTCCAGGCCAAGAACGGCGACCCCGACGCGTGGCGCGAGCTCTACGGCGCGCACGCCGGGCGACTGCTGGTCTGGCTGCGCAACCTGCCCTCAGGGGACGCCGGCGTGTCGCCCGAGGACCTCGCGGCGGAGGCCTGGCTGACCGCGGCGAGCAAGATCGCCGACTTCCGGGGCACGAGCTCGGACTTCGCCGGCTGGTTGTTCGGGATCGCCCGCCTGCAGGCCCGCAACGCCGAGCGCCGCGCGCGCCGTCGGCGTACGGCTCCGGCCGAGCTGGACGTCCTCGAGCAGGTCAACCCCGCGCAGGAGCCGGGCGCCGACGCGACAGCCGGGTCCGACGGCTGGGTCTCCTGGTTGCTCTCCCACCTGCCCGCGCGCGAGCGCCAGGTCGTCGCCTGTCTCGACGTGGTGGGGCTGGACGTCTCCTCGACGGCGGCTGCCCTCGGCATGTCGGCCTCCGCGGTACGCGTCGCCCACCACCGTGCGCTGAAGCGGCTGCGCATCATCGACGCGGACCTCAGCTGACTGCGTCCTCCAGCCGCTGCTCGAACAAGGCCCGGTGCAGGGGATGCCAGGCCAGCGGCCGGTCCTGCTCGTCGACGTTGACCTCCACGAGGCGGTTGCGGGCCATCACCCGGTCACCGTCGCGGATCTCCTGCTCGAAGGAGACCGAGTGCTCGCTGACCCCCACGACCCGGCTGCGTACGGCGTACGGCTCCGGGCGGAGGTTCATCTGCCCGACGTAGTCGATCTCCCCCCGGACGATCACGGTCTGCACCGAGCCGTTGACCCGGGCCTCGCGGAAGACGCCGGTGAGCAGGTCGATCTGGGCCATCTGGGCGTAGTCGAGGTAGCGCAGGTTGTTGACGTGGCCCAGGAGGTCCACGTCGGAGAACCGCACGTGGACCGGTCGCTCGACGGCGCCGGGTCCCCAGGTGGGACCCCCGCGCGGGGCGGCCCGGTCGGAGACCGGCGACGGCCCCAGGTGGGTGCGCAGCCTGGCCCGCTCGTCGTCGGTCATCCGTCGGGGTCGTGCCGCCGCGAAGACGTACGGCGCCAGCAGCGTGGTCGCGTGGGCGTGCACGACCCGGTCGTCGCCAGAGCCGGTGTAGAGCTCGTACCCGAGCGTGAACGACGCCGCGCGGACCTCGGTCGCCCACACCGCCACCATCAGCGGAGCCTGCGCGAGCCGCAGCGGCGCCAGGTAGTCCACCACGGTGCCGACCACGACCAGACCCTCGCCCGGGTTGGGCGTCGGTGACGTGTCGTGGTGGCGCAGCAGGTCCAGCCGCGCCTCCTGCAGGTAGTCGACGAACGCGACATTGCTGATCGTGTCGCCGTG
Organism: Marmoricola sp.; assembly: GCA_051961835.1. Classification (GTDB taxonomy): domain Bacteria; phylum Actinomycetota; class Actinomycetes; order Propionibacteriales; family Nocardioidaceae; genus Marmoricola. The sequence continues at coordinate 2,278 of JBQCCW010000300.1, forward strand.
CAGGTCGGCCCG
>JBQCCW010000301.1:0-2180 GCA_051961835.1 Marmoricola sp.
GAGCACGGCCGACGGCTCCCGCGCCGTCCTCCTGCGCCCCGGCCGGGACGCCACCCCCCTGGGACCGACCTCCGGTGGCCTGGCCGGCTCCTCCTCGCCCGGGCGCGTGGCGTTCGTGACGCCGGGCGGCGACCGGATCACCGTCGTGAGCGACGACGGCCGCTCGATCAGGACGCTCACCGGGCCACGCGTCGGGGAGGGCGCCCTGCAACCGGCCGCCGTCACCGGCGGTGCCTGCACCACGACGCCTCCGGGCTGCGTCGTCTGGCTGAACGACCTCGGGCCGACGCCCGGCGTTGTCCCCGTCGCAAGTAGCGCCGCGGTGGACCTCGCCATGGTGCCCCGGATCCAGACCCTCGCCGACGTGGCCGCCGACGGCCGCAAGGCGGGCATCGTTTCCCGCACCGAGGGGGGCACCTGCTCGGAGGTGCAGCAGGGCAACGGCCGCCGGCTCTGGAAGACCTGTGCGGCACGCTTCGTCTCCTTCTCCCCCGACGGCGCTCGGCTCCTGGGCACCACGGCCTACGGGGACGGGATGGGCGACACGCAGCTCACGGTGTTCGACGCGTCCACCGGCGGGAGCGTGATGGATCTGCACACCGCCCGCGACGCCGCGATCACCCAGATGGCCTGGGAGGACGACGCGCACGTGCTCGCCGTCGTCGTGCAGGGACAGCGCGCCGGCATCGTGCGGATCGGCGTGGACGGGCGCGCGGAGTACGCCGTACCACCGGTCCCGGCGCCCGACGGCTCGAGTCCGTTCGTCCTTCCCGCCTCCTGATCGACGCCGCGGGCAACCTCCTGCGCCCCTGGTGCGTGTCAGGGGCGCAGGAGGTGTGCGATGGGCTCGATAGTCGAGGGCATCGGTGGCACGGCGATCGAGGACCCGAGGAGGCCGGTGGTGGGCGACACGGTGGCACGGACGACTGGCCGGCAGGCCGCACGAGCTGCGCGTGATGCCGACTTCGAGGCATGGATGCTCGCGAGGCAGCCCTGGCTGCATCGGGTCGCGTTCCTGATCAGTGGGGACGAGCACACGGCCGACGACCTCACCCAGGCCACGCTGGCCAAGCTGTACCTCTCGTGGGACAAGATCGACGACCACGAGCGGCTCGAGGCGTACGCCCGGCGCACGCTCCTCAACGAGCACCGGTCCGGCTGGCGTCGTCCCTTCCGACGGCGCGAGCTGAGCGTCGACCGGCTCCCCGAGGGCGGCCGGTACGGCGAGCATCGGGACGTCCACGACGACGGCGTCCACGACGCCCTGTGGGCCGGCGTGCAGACGCTGCCCGAGCGACAGCGCGCCGTGCTGGTCCTGCGTTACTACGAGGAGCTCAGCGAGGCCGAGACGGCGGCCGCGCTGGGAATCTCCCCCGGCACCGTCAAATCCCAGTGCAGCAAGGCGCTCGGCCGGTTGCGCCGCGATCTGGGACCCGAACTCGCATCCGATCTCGGGATTGACGGGAGGCAGGCACGATGAATCTCGAGGACCAGCTCCAGGCGGCCCTGCGCCGTGCCGCGGACCAGGATCGCGACGCCGGCACCGGGCTCGGCGAGGTGAAGGGTCGGGCTCGGCGCATCCGGACGCGCCGGCGCGCCTCTGCCGTGGCGGTTGCTGCGGCGGTGGTGGTCGTCGTCGGCACACCGACCGCGCTCCTCGTCCGCGACCAGAGCGCCACCACGGCGCCGCCGGCCCACCGGGGCTCGCCGGCCCCGACGGTCACGGCGGTGCCCACGCCGCCCACGCCGACGCACACACCGAGCTCGCGACCCTCCCCGACGCACAACCCGACGCCGTCGGCGGGGACCCTCGCCTCGATCCCGCGCGGCGCCGCCACCTTCGTCGCGTGGGCAGATGCAACGGGGGTGGTGCACAGCCAGGGCTCGACGTCGCAGCGCCCCGGCCCGATGTCTCCCGACGTCCAGTTTCACGAGCTGCACGGCGGGTGGGTCGTCACGGGGGGCAACGCCAACACCGCGCGGGTCTACGACGCGAGCGGGAAGCAGACCGCGAGCGGGCGGGCCGCCGGCATCGCCGTGACCGCCGACCGCACCCGGTTGGGGTGGATGATGGGCGGCAAGCTGTACGAGAGCGGGCTGAGCACCATGGGCATCGTCCCGCCCACCCCCACCCCGGACACGGTCTCGGTGCCCGCCAACGCGTCGCTGATCGGCTACCT
>JBQCCW010000302.1:0-11395 GCA_051961835.1 Marmoricola sp.
GCCAGCAGCGCGGGCAGCCCGGTCACGGTGCTAATCGTCACTCCGGTCGGAGGCGTCAGGGTCTCCCTGTCGACGCGGTGCACGACCGGGCCGAGGCTCTCGAACGTGTCGAGGTCGACGCTGCGGGGGTCCAGCGGCAGCCATGCCTCGTCGTAGCGGTCCGGGAACGGTGCGGGCACCCCGGCCGCCAACGTCTGCGGCACGGTGAGCCAGTCGTCGTGGGCGACGTGCGGGATGTCCTTGCTCTGGTCGATCGAGCCGGACCTGCCGGTGAGGATCGTCCCGAACCAGTAACGCGACGGGACCTGCTCGTAGACCCCGACGATCCGCAGGGCGACCGGATGGGGCCGCGGGCTGGCCCGGCCCGGTGGGGCGACGGTGTTCACCGGCACCGTCGACACCCTCGTGCTGCCGCCGAGGCGGAGGTGGAAGTGCCGCAGGTCGGGGGCCGTGACGGCGATCTCGTTCCGGGTGGTGGGGCACCGCCCCTCGGTGAAGCGCACGTGGGCGCACATCCCGCTGAAGGAGGTGAGGTTGCCGATCCCCGCGCCGGAGCGGTCCGGATACGCGGTCGGGAACGCCGAGGACACCTCGACGGGTCGGCCGAAGCCGTGCTGCCGGGGATGCGGGACGAGCGCCAGCAGGGCGGCCGGCGGTGCCGGCGGGGTGTCGTCCGGACTGGCGTAGGTGGTGATCATGTGTCCGCGCGAGGTGATCCGCAGTCCGGTCACGTCCGGAGGGTTCTGGCGGACGTCGAGCGCGACGATCGCCTGCTCGGTCGCCCGGACGTACAAGCCGGGGAAGGCGGCGCCGGCCGCAACCACGGAGGCGAGCAGCAGGAGCACCACGGCCTGCCCGCCACGATGGCGCATGGCGCGCCAGGCCGTCCCGTCCCCCGTCCGTGCCACCGGCACAGAGTAGGGGGAAGCGTCCCTCCGAACGCGCCTATTCGCCTCCGGCGCGGCTCCGGCTCATCTGCGCAGGGCCGCGACCGGCGTCCGCGCCAGCAGTGCCGCCGAGATCCGCCGCGCACCGGCCGCGTTCGGGTGGTCGCCGTCGGCGGCCAGCAGCCAGGTGGGATCGTCGCCCCCGTCGCCCTTGAACGGGGCGACCAGGTCGACACAGCGCGCCTCTTGAGCCTCCGCAGCGCGACAGATGGCGCCGTTCGCCGTCGCGGTCACCACCGTGCTCCAGTCCAGCTGCATCTGGCCGCCCTGGCGCCGTGCCACGTCGCCGTCGGTGAAGACGTTCCAGTAGTTCCCCACGAGAACCGTCGCACGAGGCGAGTGTGGACGCAGCTCGTCCACCGCGGCGAGGACCCGCCGCACCCGGTCGCCCATGTCCTCGGTCGGGCCCCGGAAGCAGGACGGGCCGCAGGTGGCGCTCGTCCACTGCCGCAGCTGCGGGAGCAGGTCGTTCGCGCCGATGATCACCAACACCACCGACGCGGCGCGGACCGCCTGGCGCGTCTTGGTGTCGGCTTGCAGCTCGTGGAGCAGGCCCGACGTGGTGAGCCCGCCGCGGCCCAGATTCAGGCTGGTGACCGGACGCCCCAGGCGATGTCCGAGCGCGTCGGCGTAGTACGTCGGGATCCCCGAGCAGGAGCAGTTCGTGCCCGACATCACCGAGTCGCCGAGGCCCACCACCGAGACGGCCGGCGCGGTGGTGGCGGCCCGGGACCCGCCGACGTCTGCGGAGGAGGTCCCGGCGTTCCCACAGCCGGCGAGGAGGAGCAGGCCGACGAGAAGGATCGGAAAAGGGACGAGGAGGAGGCGGCGCCGTACCGACGACCGAGGAGCAGGCACGACCGGATGCTAGCCCGCCCGCAGCGTCCGCTGGGACGGGCGCACGCCGGTCGCCGGCCAGCGGGCTGCGCTCCAGCGGAGAGCGGTCGGGAGGAGGTTCCGGTAGACGCGGTAGTTGTGGCCGCCCCTCCCGGGCGCGAGGTACGCCACGTGGGGATCGGTCGAGGTCTTCTTCAAGAACACCCGGGTCGCCGGCCAGGACTGACGGTCCTGCTTGCTGGCGATCACGAGCAGCCGGTCCTGGAGCAGCCGGTGGCTGCGGTACAGGTAGGTGGGCGAGTTGGCATCCCGGCGCACCAGGCTGCCCTGGAACAGGTTGCCGGTGGTGTGGTCCTCGAGCGGCTGGTAGTAGCCGCCGAAGCTGACCGCTGAGCCGAACTCGCTCTGGTGGCCGAGCATCACCTTGGCGGCGCAGAACCCGCCGGTGCTCCACCCCATGACCGACCAGGAGCGGCCGGTCGGCTGGACTCGGAAGTGCGAGGTGACGTAGTCGGGCACCGAGCGGGTCAGCCAGCTCTCCGTGGGCAGGTGCGGCAGGTTCGTGCACTCGGTGTCGTGCGGAGGGTCGACCATGAGCGTGGGGAACACCGCGACGAAGGGCGGCACCCCGGCGGCGATGGCCCGGGTGGCGACGTGGGCGAAGTCGAACTGGTGGAAGACGACCTGGGGGCTGCTCGGCTGCCCGGGCAGGAACATCACGACCGGGAACCGGTGGGGGCGGTACGCCGGCGTGTCGTACTGCGGAGGCAGCCAGATCAACGCCCGGTCGTCGCGTCCCACCCGCTCGCGATGGATGGTCCGCAGCACGATGTGGCCCTCGCCGTGGGTGGTGAGGCCGCCGACGTGGATGACCGCCTCCTGCGTCGAGCCCTGGCCGGCGAGGTCGCTCCAGCTGGCATAGAAGTCGTACTGGTCGTTGATGACGAGACCCGCGGCGAACACGGCGAAGCCCTGAGCCAGCAGTGCGAGGACCAGCACGCCCGCGGCGCGGGCCACCAGCAGCCCCCGCCGAGCCGGACGTGGCAGGAGTCCTCCGACCACGACGAGGACCGCCAGCGTGACGAGAGCCGCGACGACGGAGGCGATGAGGATCGCCTCACCGGTGAGTGTCATGCCGCCTCCTGGAGGATGGGGTGGTGAGGTGGGCCGTCCCTGCCGGACCGAGGACGCTCACGTTGGCCGCTCGCACGCGCCGGGCCGCCGCCGCTCCGAGCGAGCGAGCGACGTACCAGTGCCAGCCGGGCCCCACGCCGGCGAGGCGGTAGTCCTGGGCGACGAGTCGGGTGATCAGGGCCCGGTCCGGACCGCGGCCGACGGCGAGCAGGGGCGTGTCCCGGTGCACGAGTCGCTCGAGGTACCCCCCGAGCCCGCCGGGCGAGCGGTGGTCGAGGTAGCCGACCTCGCCGGAGTCGAGGATGAGGAACGGAGTGGGGTTCACCCGACCCGACAGCGCGAGCGGTTGGGGGGCGTCGATGGCGGCGAGCGCCGCACCCGCGGGGGCGCTCGCGAGGACCGCCCGAACGTCGCGCGCCTCGGTCACCAAGCGGTGCTTGCGGGTGTGGACGGCCTCCGCGGCGGCCCCGCCCACCGCCACCGCGGCGACCGCGGTGACGAGGACGGCAGCGACCACCCGGGAGCGGCCGGCGAGTCCGCGTGCCACTGCCTCGATCAGGACGGCGGTGCCGAGGGCGCCGAACGGGAGCACGACGAAGAGGTCGGGGGCGCCGTTCACGACGGCGGCGGTCCACCCGGCGGCGACGACGCCTCCCACGGCCAGCGGCACGACGGGCCCGGTGCGGCGCCACAGCGCGAGCGCGAGCAGGACCAGCGGCCCGACGACGACGAGGGCCAGCGTCGGACCGTACCCGTGCCAGAGCAGGTGCCAGGTCGGCCCCGGTCGGCTGAAGGCGGAGGGCTGATGGACCCACAGCACGTTCGCGAGGAGGAAGGCATCGACAGCCCGGGGAAGCGCGCCGGCGACCGCGAACGCCGCCGCGGCGACTGCGGCGGTCACCGCGCCTGCGCCGACGAAGCGCGCGAGGTCGCCCAGCCGCCGGGAGCCGAGGACCGCGGCGGCGACGGCGGCTGCGATGAGGGGGAGCAGCGCCGGCTGCCAGGTGAGCGTGGCCAGTGCCGTGAGCACGCCGGCCGCGACGAACCGCCGCCGGCCGAGGGCGATGAATGCCGCGATCAGGAACAGCACCATCGCGGTCTTCTCCCGCGGCCCGTCGGTGGCGAGGTTGAGGAACGAGCCGAACGGCAGGAACAGCGCCGCCGCGAGGACTCCTCCGGCCCGGGAGCCGGTCAGCTGGCGACCCAGGACGGAGAGGAGCGCGCAGCAGGCCGCCGAGATCAACCAGTCGAGAAGGCGCGGAGCCAGCACCGGCCCGAGTCCGACCAGCCGGCCGATCGCGGTGGCGATGCCCGGGACCACGTCGGCCAGCGGACCCACCGTGTTGAAGTTGGCGACGTACGGCGGCGTGCCGTGCGCCACCCGCTCGCCGCCGTAGACGAAGACGCCGAGATCGCGGTCCAGGGGCCCTTGGAACCCGTGGAGTGCGTACACCGCGGCGGAGACGAGCCCGACGCCGACGGCGTCGGTCCAGGATCCTCCGACGGTCCTCGCGCTCACCTTCCCGACGGTGGCACCGCCTCCTGTCGGCGGCGTGACGCCGACGTGAGAGTGTGCTGAGGCCCGGCTCAGGAGTCGATGAGCACGGCCTCTCTCGCCCGGTGCGCCGGACGCAACAGCGCGGCCAGAGCGTGCGCTCGCTTGAGGATCAGGTGTGCGTCGTGCTCCCAGGTGATGGCGATGCCGCCGTGGAGCTGGATCGTCTCCGACGCCAGGTGCGCGAAGGCATCGGTGCACCAGGACCGCGCAGCCGCCGCGACGCGGACCAGGTCCTCCAGGGACGCGTCCTCAGGAGCCGCGACATAGGCAGCCGCCTCGGTGATGGCCGCGCGGCTGGCCGAGCGGCCCGCCTCGAGCAGCACGAGCATGTCGGCCATGCGGTGCTTGAGCGCCTGGAAGGATCCGATCGGGCGCCCGAACTGCTCGCGCTGCGTGCTGTAGGTCACCGTCATGTCGAGCGCCCGCTGCATGCCGCCGACCTGGAGCGCGCTCACCAACGCCTCGGCCACGGCGAGGAGCGCAGGCGACAGGGCGGTGCCCGAGCCCGGCGCGATGCGCAGGGTGGGGTCCATGGCGGGCACCGGCTCTGCCGGCTCGAGCACCACGGTGCCGAGGTCCACCGGCACGACCGCCCCGGCGGCGAGGGCCGGCAGCTGGGCGTGGCGCTCGTCGTCGTCGCCCTCGAGCAGCAGCCTGGCGACGGCCAACGAGGAGGCGAGCAGGGGGGTGGGGGCGAGGGCTGCTCCAAGCTCCTCCAAGACGATGCCGGTCTCGACGAGCGAGGCACCGAACCCGTCGTACTCCTCCGGCACGGCCAGTGCCGCGACACCGACCTGTTCGACGAGCGCCTGCCACAGCGCGGCGTCGTAGCCCCGCTCGGCGGCCATCGCGGCGCGCACGGCCGCGCTGCTGGCCCGCTTGGTGAGCAGGGACCGCACGGTGCGTGCCAGCTCGTCCTGTTCCTCGCTGCGGGTCGCCGACATCACGCCTCCTGCAGCGAGGCGGCGAGCCGCTCGCGGTGGTAGGACGGGGTCCCCCAGGCGCCGAGGAGCGCCCGCACCCGGTTGATCCACAGACCCAGGTCGAACTCCGCGGTGTAGCCGATCGCGCCGTGGAGCTGCAGCGCCGTGCGGGACGCACGGTACGCCGCCTCGCCGGCCGCGAGCTTGGCCGCCGAGACCGGCGTGGCACCCAGCGCCGCACCCTGCACCAGGGGGCGCGCGAAGTCGAGCCCGATCCGGACGTCGGCGAGCTGGTGCTTGACCGCCTGATACGACCCGATCGTGCGGCCGTACTGGGAGCGCTGTCCGACGTAGGAGACGGTGTCGGCCAGGAGCCGCTCACCGCAGCCGAGGAGCTCGGCGGCGCAGGCCAGGGCGGCGCGGTCGACGGCGGCCGGGTCGAAGGCCCCTGCGTCGACCGCGGCCACCTCGAACAGGCGGCGGGTCGTGTCGACGGAGGCGTGCGACCTCCCGGCCTGCCCGTGCAGCAGCCGCGCCACGTCGGCGTCGAGAGCGAACGGAGTGACCGGAGGGACGGCGGCGGTCACCATGGCCCCCTCGGCCTGCGGGGCCAGCGCCGCGGACTCGATCCAGGGGCCGACGGCCAGCTCGCGGCCGAGGACCTCGAAGGCGACGCACAGGTCGGCGGCCGTCCCGCCGAGGCCGCCCTCCTCCTCGGAGAGCACCAGCGCGGTCACGCCCTGCCCGGCGAGCCGCCGCCACAGCGCGATGCCGGGAGCGGTGTCCCCGGCGGCCCAGGCGCGGGCGACCTGCACCGTGTCGGCGCTCCGCATCAGGTCGGTCAGCGAGGCGGCGAAGCCGGCCTGCTCCGGCGTGGGGCGGAAGTCCATCAGCTGCGTGCCTCTCTGCGTGCTTCTCTGGGTGCTTCTCTGCGTGCTTCTCTGGGCAGGCCGAGGATGCGCTCGGCCACGACGTTGCGCTGCACCTCGTTGGTGCCGGCGTAGATGGGACCGGAGAGCGAGAACAGGTAGCCGTCGGCCCAGCGCCCGGTCGGGCCGTCGCGCAGCTCGCTCTCGGGGCCGAGCAGGTCCAGTGCGGTCTCGTGCATCGCCACGTCGAGCTCGGACCAGAACACCTTGTTCACCGAGCCCGCGTAGCCGATCTGGCCGCCGGCGGCGAGGTTGCTCACCGTGCCCCACGTGTAGAGCCGGTACGCCTCGGCGCCCACCCAGGCCGCCACGACGGCGTCGCGCTGCTCGGCCGGCGCGCCGCGGTCACGCCACAGGTCCACGAGGCGGTCCGCGGTCGCGCAGAACCGGCCGGGGGAGCGCAGCGACAGGCCCCGCTCGTTGCCCGCCGTACTCATGGCGACGGCCCAGCCCTGGCCCGGCTCCCCGAGGACGTCGTGGTCGGGGACGAAGACGTCGTCGAAGAAGATCTCGGCGAAGCCCGGCTCGCCGTCCAGCTGGGGGATCGGCCGGACGGTCACCCCCGGAGCGTCCAGGGGGAAGACGAGGTAGGTGAGGCCGTGGTGGCGCTGCGAGTCCGGGTCACTGCGGAACAGGCCGAAGCCCATGTGGGCGTACGCCGCCCGCGAGGACCAGATCTTCTGCCCGTTGAGCACCCAGCCGCCGCCTCCGGTGGTCGAGCTCGTCGAGACCCGTCGTGCGCTCGAGCGCAGCGCGGCGAGGTCGGACCCGGCTTCGGGCTCGGACCAGGCTTGCGCCCAGATGACCTCGCCGGTCGCCATCGTCGGCAACCAGCGGTCCTGCTGCTCTTGGGTCCCGTTCTCGAAGATCGTCGGCGAGAGCAGGAAGATGCCGTTCTGGGAGACGCGGCCGGGGGCGCCGGCGCGGTAGTACTCCTCCTCGAAGAGCACCCACTCGACGAGCGAGGCATTGCGGCCGTGGTACTCCTCGGGCCAGCTCACCACCGACCACCGGGCGTCGGCGAGCTGGTGCTCCCACTCCTGGTGCGCCCGGAAGCCGTCGGCGGTGTCCATCGAGGGCAGCGGGTCGCCGGGCACGTGCGCGCGGAGCCAGGCGCGCGCCTCGTCCCGGAAGGCGATCTCGTCGGGGGTCAGGTCGAGGTTCACGATCGGGGTCCTTGCGCTTCTCGGAGGGCCGTCTTCACGACCTTGCCGGACAGGTTGCGGGGGAGGGCGTCGACGAAGGCGATCTCGCGCGGCACTTTGAAGTTCGCCAGCCGCTCGCGTGCGAAGGCGATCACGTGCTCGTCCGTGATGGCGTGATCGGGCGGAGCCGAGACCACGACGTACGCCCTGCCGACCTCGCCCATCCGCTCGTCCGGGACGCCCACGACCGCCACGTCGGCGATGCCGTCCATCCGCAACAGGGCCTGCTCGACCTCCGCGGGATAGACGTTGAAGCCCCCGGAGATGTACATGTCCTTGAGCCGGTCGGTGATGGTCAGGTTGCCGGCGTCGTCGATCGTGCAGACGTCGCCGGTGTGCAGCCAGCCGTCGGCGTCGATCGCCACCGCCGTCGCCTCGGGATCGTCGAGGTAGCCCTGCATGACGTACTCGCCTCGGACCAGCAGCTCGCCCTGGTCGCCGGAGCGGATCTCCATGCCGGGGATCGCCCGGCCGCAGGTGGCGGCGACGGTCGCCGCGGTGTCGTCCTCCCGACACATGGTGACGACGACTGCTTCGGTCATGCCGAACGCCGTCACCACCTGGTCGATGGCCAGGCCATCGGGTTCGGGGGCCCGCATCCGCTCGATGAGCACCACCGGCACGACGGCCGCGCCGGTGACGGCAAGCCGCAGGGAGGAGAGGTCGTAGGCCGGCCGGTTCGGCGCGGCCAACAGCGACTGGTAGATCGTCGGCGCGCCGGGCAGCACCGTGATGCGGGCGTCCTGGATCGTGGCCATCGTGGCGTCGAGGTCGAAGGTGGCCATCGGGTAGAGCGTCGCGCCGGTGAGCAGCCCGGTGACGATGCCGACCTTGTAGCCGAAGGAGTGGAAGAACGGGTTCACCACGAGGTAGCGGTCCTCGGCCGTCACCCCGCCGAGCTCGCCCCAGGCGCGCGCGGCGCCCACGGACTGCCGCTGGGCGCTCATCGCGCCCTTCGGCACCCCGGTGGTGCCGGAGGTGAAGAGGATGTCCGCGGTGTCGTCGGGGGTGACGCCCTCGGCCCGGGCCTCGACCTCGGGGGGGTCGATGTCCGCGCCTTCCCGCGCCAGCTCCGCGAGCGCGTCGATGTCGACGATCCGGGACTCGGCCACCCCGGCCGCGATCAGGTCGGCGGCCTGCGTGCGTCCGAGGAAGCCGTCGGCGAGGACGACCAGCCGCGCGTCGGTGCGGTGGACGAGGTCGGCGACCTCGTGACCGGTATAGCGGCTGTTGGCGGGGACCAGGACGCCGCCGGCGTAGGAGGTGGCGAGGGCGGCGATCACCCAGTCGATGCTGTTGGGCGCCCAGACCACGACGCGGTCGCCGACCAGGACGCCGCGCGCGACGTACCCGGCGGCGACGTCGCGCACCGCGTCGAGCAACGCACCGAAGCTGAGCGCCCGGTCGCCCTCGACGAACGCGGGACGGTCGCCGTGGGCCGCCGCGGCGATCCGCAGCACCGCGGGGATGGTGTCGCGCACACTGCCTCCTCAACCAAGCAAGTGCTTGGTAGGGTAGCACCCGTGACCTTCACCGAATCCTCCGACGACGCACGTTTCCGTGCCGAGGTCCGCACCTGGCTCGAGGAGAATCTCGCCGGGGAGTTCGGTGCGCTGCGCGGCAAGGGCGGGCCGGGCCGCGAGCACGAGGCGTACGACGGCCGGCTGGCCTGGGATCGGCACCTGGCGGCCCACGGTTGGACCTGCCTGGGTTGGCCGGTGGAGCACGGTGGCCGGGGGCTGTCGCTGGCCCGGCAGGTGATCTTCCACGAGGAGTATGCCCGCGCCGATGCCCCGGCCCGGGTCAATCACCTCGGCGAGGAGCTGCTCGGGCCGACGCTCATCGCGTTCGGCACGCCCGAGCAGCAGCGCCGCTTCCTGCCGCCCATCGTCGCGGTGGAGGAGCTGTGGTGCCAGGGCTACTCCGAGCCGAACGCGGGGTCCGACCTCGCGAACGTGCAGACCCGAGCGCGCCGGGAGGGGGACCGGTGGATCATCGACGGCCAGAAGGTCTGGACCTCGCTGGCCCACCAGGCGGACTGGTGCTTCGTCGTGGCCCGCACCGAGCCCGGATCGCGGCGCCACCGGGGGTTGTCCTACCTGCTGGTGCCGATGCACCAGGACGGCGTCGAGGTGCGTCCGATCGTTCAGCTCACCGGCACCTCGGAGTTCAACGAGGTCTACTTCACCGGCGCCGAGACCGAGGCGGACCTCGTCGTGGGGGAGCCGGGCCAGGGATGGGCGGTGGCGATGGGCACGCTGGGGTTCGAGCGTGGCGTCTCGACGATCGGCCAGCAGACCATGTTCCGTCGCGAGCTCGCCGGCGTGATCGCCGAGGCACGCAGCAACGGCAGCTGGGACGACCCGGTGATCCGGGACCGGCTCGCCAAGGCGGCCGCCGACTTGGAGGTGATCCGGCTCAACGCGCTCCGCACCCTCGCCCTCGACGAGCAGGCCCAGGCGGCGGCCGGCTCGCAGAGCATCGCCAAGCTGCTCTGGGCCCATTGGCACCGCACCCTGGGCGAGCTGGCGATGCAGGTGCGCGGGCCGGCCGGCCTCTTCGCCACCGGGCCCGCCGACGACGGCGGCTTCGACGCCTGGCAGCGGCTGTTCCTCTTCAGTCGGGCCGACACCATCTACGGCGGCTCGGACGAGGTCCAGCGCAACATCCTGGCCGAGCGGGTGCTCGGCCTTCCCCGCGAACCGAAGGGTGCCTGACATGACCGCTCCCCGCCCCGAGCAGCCCACTCCCGACTACGTGCCGCCGCACGGCCTGCTCGCCGACAAGGTCGTCGTGGTCACGGCGGCCGCGGGGGCGGGCATCGGCGCTGCTGTCGTACGCCGTGTCCTGGAGGAGGGCGCGCGTGCGGTGGTGATCGGGGACACCCACGAGCGCCGGCTCGCGGAGGCCCAGGAGTCGCTGGGAGCGGAGTTCGGCACCGAGCGGGTGCGGTCGCTGGTCTGCGACGTCACCGTCGAGTCCGACGTTCAAGGGCTGGTCGACGCCGCGGACGCCTTCGGTGGGCTCGACGTGATGATCAACAACGCCGGGCTCGGCGGCACCACGAGCGTGCTGGAGATGACCGACGAGCAGTGGTCGAAGGTCCTCGACATCACCCTCACCGGCACGTTCCGCTGCATCCGGGCCGCGTCGCGCAGGATGGTCGACCGCGGCCGGCGCGGTGTGATCGTCAACAACGCCTCCGTGATCGGCTGGCGAGCACAGGAGGGACAGGCCCACTACGCGGCGGCGAAGGCCGGCGTGATGGCGCTGACCCGGTGTGCGGCGCTGGACGTGGCGCCCCACGGCATCCGCGTGAACGCGGTGTCGCCGTCGCTGGCCATGCATCCCTTTCTCGCCAAGGTGACCAGCGACGAGCTGCTCGCCGAGCTCAAGCAGCGCGAGGCGTTCGGGCGCGCCGCCGAGCCGTGGGAGGTCGCGAACGTGATGGTGTTCCTCGCCAGCGACTACTCGTCGTACCTGACGGGGGAGGTCATCAGTGTCAGCAGCCAGCATGCCTGAGCCCGCGGCGCGCTCGGGGCCCGAGGCGCGGAGCCGGCGTGAGGAGCTCCTCGGGATCGCGGGCCGGCTCTTCGCCGAGCGCGGGTTCGGCAACACCACCGTCCGCGACATCGCCGACGCGGCCGGCATCCTCTCCGGGAGCCTCTACCACCACTTCGACTCCAAGGAGACGATCGCCCACGAGCTGCTCGACGGCTTCCAGCGGGGGCTCTTCGAGACCTACGACGGGATCGTCGCCGGCGACGGCACGCCGCTGGAGAAGCTCGAGCAGGTGGTGCGCGCGTCCTTCCAGGCGATCGATCGCCACCGCAACGAGGTCGCGATCTTCCAGAACGACGCC
>JBQCCW010000303.1:0-3867 GCA_051961835.1 Marmoricola sp.
CTTCGTCGGCCCACCCGTCGGCGCGCTGCTGGCGGCGTTCGTGTTCACCTACGGGATGCGTGAACGCCACACGCTGACGGCGAAGCTGTTCCACGACAGCCGCTACCCGACCACCCAGCGGAGCCATCTGCCGGCGAAGCCTCATCAGGGCTGACGCCGCGGGCCGGCACGTCTCGGTGGGCGATACTGGGTTCGAACCAGTGACCTCTTCGGTGTGAACGAAGCGCGCTACCACTGCGCCAATCGCCCGAGTGCGTCGCACACGTTAGCGCACGATCGGGGTGCGCTTCACATCCCCTCCGCGGCGCCGCTCGGTGGACCGGTTGCTAGACCAGTGTCCGAAGCAAGTAGACCAGTAGCGCCCACTGGGCCTTTATCTCGCGCCATTCGTCGTGAATGCGGCCCTCACGCCACCGTGCCGCGCATGCTTCCCGTGCACGTCCCCACCCCTTCGACCACGAGGAGGCTCCCGTGCAGGACCCCCTGTCCTCCACCCGGGACACCCCCGCCGACGTCTCGGAGTCGACGCGTCTCGGCGTCCTGGGCGCCGGCCCCGACGAGGGCACGCACCGGCTGGTCGGCGACCTGCGCTACCGGAGCAGCGACCCGTACGCCGTCGCCATCGACTTCCGCTCGTCGCGCGGCACGGTGACGTGGACCTTCGGGCGCGACCTCCTGGCGCACGGGCTGCACGAGCCGGCGGGCCTCGGCGACGTCCACGTGTGGCCGACGATCGACCGCGCCGGTCGCCCCGTGGTCGCGATCGCGCTCAAGGCTCCCACCGGAGACGTGACGATCCTCGCGCCGCGCAAGGCGGTCGCCTCGTTCATCCGGCGCTCGCTGCGGACGGTGCCGCAGGGCGGCGAGTCGGCCTACGTCGACGTGGACGCCGCTCTGGCGCGCCTGATCGGCTGAGACCCGCCCGGGCTCGCTGCTGATCAGGGGTCGATGTCGGCGGCCGAGCGCTCCTGCCAGGTCGCCATCACCGCCCGCGTGACCGGCCCCGGGGCGTCGATCTCGCGCTCGTCGACCCGCCGGACCGGGTGGACGTCGCGGGTGCTCGAGGTCAAGAAGACCTCCTCCGCACGAGTCAGCACGTCGACCGGCTCCTCGCACTCGACGCCGCCGCACCACTCCAGGACGAGCGCACGCGTCACGCCGGCCAGGCAGCCGGTCGATAGCGCGGGCGTGCGCAACTCGCCGTCGACGACGTAGAAGACGTTGCTGCCGGTCCCCTCGCACAGATGACCGACGGTGTTGGCGAGCACGGCCTCGGTGGCGCCCGCTCCGTGAGCCGCCGCGAGCGCGACCACGTTCTCCGCGTACGACGTGGTCTTCAGGCCGGCCACTGCACTGCGCTCGTTGCGCGGCCACGGCACCGTCGCGACCGCGGTCGTCGCCTCCCACGGCTCGGCCGGCCCGGCGATGACGACCAGGCTCTGCGGACCCTCGCCGCGTCCGGATCCGAGCGGCGCCGGCCCGCCGGACACCGTGATCCGGATCCGCCCGAGCGGCTGGTGCTGGCCCTCCAGCGCCGCCCTGATGCCCTCCTCGACACGGCTGCGCTCCGGCACCGCGAGGCCGAGACCGGCCGCGGAGCGCTCCAGCCGATCGAGGTGACGGCGTACGGCGAAGGCGCGGCCCTCGACCACCTTCATCGTCTCGAACACGCCGTCGCCGACGGTGAATCCGTGGTCGTCCACCCGCAGCGCCGCCGACGCGATGTCGTCGAGAATCCGGCCGTTCACCCATGCCCGCATGCGTTGCGAGTCTAGGGATCCCGCGCGGACGCGGCGCGGCCGCGACATGCCGAACCCCCGTTTTGTGCAGCCCGGAGACCGTCCGCTATGGTTCATCACGCGTTGCCGGGGAGACCCGGGAGCCGCAAGCGGACGTAGCTCAGTTGGTAGAGCGCAACCTTGCCAAGGTTGAGGTCGCGAGTTCGAGCCTCGTCGTCCGCTCGAGTGAGGCGCAGCGAGGTCGTCGCCTGTGCCTGGCCTCCACGGTGGGTTGGCCGAGAGGCGAGGCAACGGACTGCAAATCCGTGTACACGGGTTCAAATCCCGTACCCACCTCGACACAGCAGGACCACAACTCCAGACCCGGGCGATTGGCGCAGCGGTAGCGCGCTTCCTTGACACGGAAGAGGTCACTGGTTCAAACCCAGTATCGCCCACCAGTAGAACCGGCCCCTGACCTGCGACGGAGCAGAATCGGGGGCCGTTCGCATGTCCGGCGTGCGCGACGGCCGTGAGGGTGATGCGGACCGGGGCCGCTCGCACCGCGCGGATCAGGGACTCTCGAGCAGCAGGGGGCCCAGGTCGGTGAGGTCCAGTACACGGCGCACCCTCCGGGGAGCGGCTCTGAGCACAAGCCTGCCGCCCGAGCGCGCGAGATCACTTCGGAGCTCGAGGAGTGCTCGCAAGCCGCTGGCATCCATGAAGCTCAGGCCGGAGAGATCAAGGCCGACGTTGCGCCCGACGGCCGTGTTCGCTTGCATGACCGCCTTGCGCATCTCGGGCCCCGACGCGAGGTCGAGTTCCCCGGTGACTGCGAACAACTCGCCGTCTGCTTCGGTGAACCGGTCGATCAACAGGTGTCGTGTCGTGATGCGCTGCGCGGCTGAGCCCGAAGGCTGGGAAGCGGCGAGATCAGCTGAGAGGGGAACCATCGCGAAACTCCAGACGCGGCATAGGCACTCAGAAGACAAACGGTGCTCGCGCCTGGGTCCCGAATGGGCCTTACGGATGGTGCAGTCCCTTCAACGTACCCCTCTCGGCCCGCGCCCGCGGGGTGGGCCGCCCAGAGGCAGCGGGCAGCCCGCCACATGAGGCCGACCGGCGCCGCACGCCGAGTCACGGTCGCCCGGGTCGGCGCGCTGGCTCGTGGTGCGCCGGGGTGCGCAGGCGCGGCACGACCGGCTCTGGGGACGACAACTGGTCCAGCAGCTCCCCGCAGTGCTCACCGAAGCGGGGGTGCAGCGAGATCACGGAGACGCCTCCCGCCTCCTCGCATCGCACCACGACCTCGGCGGGACCGATGACGCCCACCGAACGCGCGGCCGCCCAGGCGACCCGCTCGACCCCCTCGGCCTCACCCGGCCCCAGGGCCATCAGAGCGCCATGGCGTATCGACGGGTGCGCGACGGCGTAGACCACACTGCCCCGCCGGGCCGGGCCCTCGGGTCGGTAGAGCACGCAGAGGTACTCCCGTCCGCGGGCGACGGGCTGCACGACGAAGTCGTCATCGAGCCGCTCCCAGTCCAGCTCGTCGGCGGCACGGACCACACGCGCTCCTCCCGACCTGTGCTCGGGCCGGCGCGCACGGAGCACCAGGCTGCCCCCGAGCGCGCGCAACGCCTCGGCGGTGTCGGCGCAGTCGCTCGGGGACCGGCACGGTGGCGTCGGGACCTGGTGGCTCGTCAGCTGCCAGCACGTGAGCAGCTTGTCTCGCGCAAGGCTGACCGCGCCGGCGCCGGCGACGACGACCTCGGCGTCGGGCCAGTGCCGCAGCCCGGCCCACAGGGGCAGCTCCTCGTCGAGCGTCGGGACGACGATGTCGGGCCGGTGGTGCCGGACGATGCGGCGCAGCACCGGCAGGTACGAAGGATCGTCCGGGGCCGGGGCGAGGTGCCAGGATCCGCTGAACTCGGCCGCGGCGGCCGTCACGGCACGTGCGGTGGCGTGGACCGCGAGGCCGCGACGCGCCAGCTCCCTCGCCAGGGCCGCCCCCACGGGGCGGTCCACGCCCGTGACCAGGACGGCGACCCCGGCGCGCCGGCCCGCGGTGCCATGGCCGGGGTCGACCTCCGTCCGGATGCGGCGTGCCTCGGCCAGAGCTCTGACCAGAGCCGACAACTCTCCGCCT
>JBQCCW010000304.1:0-3166 GCA_051961835.1 Marmoricola sp.
ACCGCGTCGATGCGCCGCAGCTGCGCCTCCGGCGGAGCCCCCTCTGCCAGGGCACGCAGGTCGTCGTGACGGTCGGCGTTGACGAGCTCGGCGCGCCCGCCCAGCTGCAGCGTCAGCACGTCGCGGTAGACCGACACCAGCTCCATCAGGCTGCGGTCGACGACGTCGAGCACGCGCCGCTTGGCCCTGGTCCTCTGCCCCTTCTCGAGGTCGCGCAGGGCGGGGGCGTACTCCCGGGGCCGACGTCCCCGCTCCACGACGCCGTAGGCGCGGTCCAGATCGGTGCGCTCGCGCTCGTCGGCGACCGTGGTGAGCGCCGAGGCCTCCTCGGTGGCCAGCTCGTGCAACCGGGCCGCAGCCCGCATCGCCTCGCCGATCCCGGTGAGACGGGCGGGGATGCCCACGACCTCGGTGCGGCGGGACCGGGTCGCGTCGTCGCGGGCCAGCGCGCGAGCCCGGCCGATGTGGCCCTGGCTGGCGCGCGCGGCGTACGTCGCGACCTCCGCGCTGACGCCGTCGGTGCGGCGCAGGAACGCGGCGACGTCGTCGGTCGCGGGCGTGGCGAGCACGACCAGCCGGGTGCGCGAGCGGATCGTGGGCAGCACGTCCTCGACCGTCGGGGCGCACAGCAGCCACACGGTGCGCGGGGTGGGCTCCTCGATCGCCTTGAGCAGCGCGTTGGCCGCCTGCTCGGTCAGCCGGTCGGCGTCCTCGACGACGAGGATCTGCCAGCCCCGGCCCACCGGGGCCAGCGCGGAGCGACGCACCAGCTCCCGCACCTCGTCGACGCCGATCGAGAGCTTCTCGGTGCGCGTCACCGAGACGTCGGGGTGCGCGCCGATGTCGACCTGGTGGCACGACGCGCAGCGTCCGCAGCCGCCGCCGGCACACTGCAGCGCCGCGGCGAACGCGAGCGCGGCGTTGGACCGGCCGCTGCCCGGCGGCCCGGTGAACAGCCACGCGTGCGTCATCCCGGCATCGGCCCGGCCCGACGCCGCCCGCTGGAGCCGGCCCACGACGTCGCGCTGGCCGACCAGCCGCTCCCAGACCGAGTCGTCCGGGCCACTCACCGCGTCACTCACCGGCCTCCTCACCGGCCCGCTCATCGGCCCATTTCCTCGAGGCGCTGCCGCACGGCGTCGGCGACCTGCTCGCGCGGCGCCCGGGCGTCGAGGACCAGGTAGTGCTCGGGGTCCCGGCCAGCGAGCTCGAGGAAGCCCTGGCGCACCCGACGGTGGAAGTCCAGCGGCTCGCCCTCGATGCGGTCCCGGCCCGCGAAGCGCCCCAGCCCCGCCTCCGGCTCCAGGTCCAGCAGCACCGTCAGGTGCGGGCGCAGGTCACCGGTGGCCCAGCGCACGACCGGCTCGAGGTCCTCCAGCGCCAGGTCGCGGCCCGAGCCCTGGTAGGCCAGGGTGGAGTCGACGTAGCGGTCGGTCACCACGACGGCGTCCCGGCGCAGCGCCGGCCACACCACCTCGTGCAGGTGCTCGGCCTTGTCCGCGGCGTAGAGCAGCGCCTCCGCGCGCGGCGCCAGGTCGCCGGTCGCCGGGTCGAGCAGGATCCGGCGCAGGTCCGTCCCGACACGGGTGTCGCCCGGCTCGTGGGTGAGGACCACCTCGCGGCCCGCTGCGGTGAGCCGGTGCTCGAGCAGGCGTGCCTGCGTCGACTTCCCGGCCCCCTCGCCGCCCTCGAAGCACACGAAGAGCCCGCGCTCGGCGTACACGCCCGGCCAGCTGGTCACGGCCGCCAGCCTAGGCGAGGGCACCGACGCGGCCGCCGGCGGCGGCCCGGTGGCGGCCCGGTGGCGGCCCGGTGGCGGCCCGGTGGCTCAGCCCTTCTTCGCAGCCGCCTTCTTCGTGGTCTTCCTGGCCGTCTTCTTGGCTGCCCCCTTGGCCGGGGCCTTCTTGGCGGCGCCCTTCTTGGCGCCCTTCGCCGGGCCCTTGGCCCGCCGCTCGGCGAGGAGCTCGGCGGCGCGGGTGAGCGTGATGCCCTCCACCGTGTCGTCCTTACGCAAGGTGGCGTTGTACTCGCCGTCGGTGACGTACTCGCCGAAGCGCCCCGCCTTGACCACCACCGGCTTGCCGGACACCGGGTCGTCGCCGAGCTCCTTGAGCGGGGCCGTCGCCGCGGCACGACCGCGGGCCTTGGGCTGGGCGTAGACGGCCAGCGCCTGGTCGAGGGTGATGTCGAAGATCTGCTCCTCGGTCTCCAGCGACCGGGAGTCGGTGCCCTTCTTCAGGTAGGGGCCGTAGCGACCGTTCTGCGCGGTGATCTCCTCGCCGCTCTCGGGGTCGGCGCCGACCACCCGCGGCAGGGACCTCAACCGCAGAGCCTGCTCCAGCGTCACCGTGTCGAGCGTCATCGACTTGAACAGCGACCCGGTGCGGGGCTTGGCCTTCTTGGGTGCGTCCTCGGGAAGCACCTCGGTGACGTAGGGCCCGTAGCGGCCGTTCTTGGCCACGATCCGGTGACCGGAGTCGGGGTCGGTGCCGAGCTCGGTCTCCGCGCCGGCCGGGTTCGCGAGCAGCTCCCGCGCGACCTCGAGGGTCAGCTCGTCGGGCGGCAGGTCGTCGGGGACGTTGGCCCGCGGGCGCGCTCCGTCGGCGTCGCCGCCCTCGGCCGGGCCCTCGATGTAGGGCCCGTAGCGCCCGACGCGCAGGTCGATGCCGCTCGGCTCGCCCTCGGGCGTGCGCACCGGGAACGTCGCGAGCTCCCGGGCGTCGATCTCCCCGAGATCGGTGACCAGCTTCTTGAGGCCCTCGACGTCACCGTCGCCGAAGTAGAAGGCCGCGAGCTCGGAGTTGCGGTCCTTGCGACCGGCGGCGATCTCGTCGAGGACGTCCTCGAGGCCGGCGGTGAACTCATACGACACCAACCGGGAGAAGTGCTCCTCCAGCAGGCGGATCACCGAGAACGCCAGCCAGGCCGGCACCAGCGCCGTGCCCTTCTTGTAGACGTAGCCGCGGTTGAGGATCGTGCCGATGATCGAGGCATACGTCGAGGGACGACCGATCTCGCGCTCTTCGAGCTCCTTGATCAGCGTGGCCTCGGTGTAGCGCGCGGGCGGCTTGGTCTCGTGACCGCTCGCCTCCAGCCGGGCGGCGCTCACGGTGTCGCCCTGGGAGACGTCGGGAAGGCGCGTCTCCTGGTCGTCGGCGGACCCCTC
>JBQCCW010000305.1:0-40487 GCA_051961835.1 Marmoricola sp.
GGCGGCGGAGGCGACGCGCCGCAGGTGTTCCTCGTGCTCGGGGCCCGGGTCGATGACGAGCGACCGCGACGATCCCGGCTCCCGCAGCACCCAGGTGTTGGTGCCGTCCAGCGTCATCGGCGAGGCGTTCGGGGCGAGCACGCAGTGCCCGCGCTCGCCGAACGCCCCGCCGGTCCAGCTCACGCGCCGCGAGCCTCGAGCAACGGTCGGACCCGCTCGGGCTGGGAGAGCACGAACTCCTCGCCGGCAGCCACCACCTCCGGCATGAACATCTCCACGACGTGCGAGCGGGCGTCCCCGAGCACCGCGGCGGGGTCGGCGTGTTGGGCGACCTCCAGGCAGGTGAGGTACGTCGGCGGCAGCATCATCATCGTCCCCGCCTCGACCTGGGCGAGCGCCTCGACCGCCGGAAGCCAGGTGACCGCCGAGGACTCCGTCGACACGTCGCGAGTCAGCTGGCCCTCGGGGAGGACCGCCACGAAGAACCACGTGCGGTAACGACGCGGCTCGAAGACGGGCGTGAGCCATCCGGACCAGGCGCCGAGCAGGTCGGTGCGCAGCACCAGCCCTCGACGGTCGAGAAACTCGGTGAACGCGAGCTGCTTGCCCTCCAGGGCCAGCCGGTCGGCCTCCCAGTCCTCGCCCGTGGTGTCGGCGACCACCGCCTCCGCCGACTCGCCCGCGAGCAGCACGCCGGACTCCTCGAAGGTCTCCCGGACGGCGGCGCACACGAGGGCGCGGGCGAGATGCTCGTCGACCCCGAGCTTGGCGGCCCAGTCCGCCGCCTGCGGGCCGGCCCACGCGACCCGGTGGTCGAAGTCCCGCTCGTCGACGCCGCCTCCGGGGAAGACGCACATCCCGGCCGCGAACGCCATCGAGGTCTGCCGCCGCAGCAGGTACACCTCCGGGCCCGCCGAGCCGGCGCGCAGGAGCACCACCGTCGCCGCGTTGCGCGGCTCGGCCGGGCTGTCGGCGCCCGAGGCGTACGCGCGGGCCTGCTCGACCAGGGCCGCCGGCAGGGGGAGACGCATCAGACCTCGACGAGCAGCTCGACCTCGACCGGCGCGTCGAGGGGGAGGACGGGGACGCCGACGGCAGAACGCGCATGCTTGCCGGCGTCGCCGAACACCTCGCCGAGGAGCTCGGAGACACCGTTGGCGACCTGCGGCTGGCCGGTGAAGTCCGGCGTCGAGGCGACGAACGCGACGACCTTGACGACCCGCTTCACGGCGGACAGCTCACCGACCTCCGCGCGGATGGCGGCGAGCGCGTTGAGCCCGCACTGGCGCGCGCACTCGACGGCCTCCTCGACGGTGACCTCGCCGCCGACCTTGCCGGTCTGCAGCAGGGCGCCGTCGCGCATCGGCAGCTGCCCCGAGGTGAAGACCTGGCCACCGCTGCGCACGGCCGGCACGTACGCCGCCACGGGCGCGGCCACCGCCGGCACCGCGAGTCCCAGCTCGGCGAGCCGCTCCTCCGGGGTGGCCATCAGGCGACCGGCCGCTTGAAGTAGGCGACCAGGTTCTCGGGGTTCATCCCCGGCACGACCTGCACGAGCTCCCACCCGTCGGCGCCGAAGTTGTCGAGGATCGCCTTGGTGCTGTGCACCAGGACGGGTGCCGTCATGTACTCCCACTTGGTCATGCACGCGACTGTAGAGCAGGCTGGCCGGCGTGACTCCAGCCGAGGCGCCCGACGCCGTCCTGCGGTACGCCGAGCACGACGACGGGATCCTCGACCTGCATCTTCCGGCCGAGCCGAACGGCGTCACCGTGCTGCTGGTGCACGGCGGCTTCTGGCGCACGGCGTACGACCGGACGCACACGCGGCCGATGGCCCGCGCGCTGTCCGACGCCGGCTTCACGGTCGCGACCCCGGAGTACCGCCGCGTGGGGCCGGGCGCCACCGGCGGCTGGCCCACGACGGCCGAGGACGTGCGCGGGGCAGCGCAGCGTCTGCCCGAGCTCCTCGGATCCCGGGGCCTCGGCTTCGGTCCGGTCCGGGCGGTCGGGCACTCGGCCGGTGGCCACCTCGTGCTCTGGCTGGCCACCACCGAGCTCCCCCTCCAGCGGGTCGTCGCGCTGGCGCCGGTGTGCGACCTGGCCGCCGCTCTGGATCGACGCCTGGGCAGCGACGCGGCCCGGGCGTTCCTCGGCGGCAGCGAGCCGCAGCCCGCCGACCCGATGCGACTCTTCGCCGACGGGGTCACAACCGACGTGCGCATCGTTCACGGTGTCCACGACGAGCCGGTGCCGGTCGAGCTCTCTCGCGGCTTCGTGGCGCGACACCCCAGCGTGACGCTGACCGAGGTGCCCGGCGGCCACTTCGAGCTGATCGACCCGGCCTCCGCGCAGTGGAGCACCGTCCTAAGAGCGCTGGCAGACTGACGGCGATGAGCGAGATCCTGTGGACGCCCCCGGCAGATCAGCAGTCGCGTGTAGCGGACTTCCAGCGCTGGGTGGCCGCGCACGGCGGCCCGACCACCACGTCGTACGACGAGCTGTGGCGCTGGTCGGTCACGGACCTCGACGCGTTCTGGGGCGCGGTCTGGGAGTACTTCGCGATCCCCTGCGACGGCAGCCCCCGGCCAGCGCTCGCCCGCGAGGCGATGCCCGGCGCCGTCTGGTTCCCCGACGTACGGCTGAACTGGGCCGAGGTCGTGCTCCGGATGCCCGGTCGCAGCGACGACGACACCGTGGTGATCGCACGCTCCCAGACGCGCGACGAGGTGCGGCTGACCGCGGCCGAGCTGCGCGACCTGGTGGCGCGGGTGCGGGCCGGGATGGTCCGGTACGGGGTGGGCTCGGGTGACCGCGTGGCGGCGTACGCACCCAACATCCCGGAGACCTTCGCGCTGCTGCTCGCTGCCGCCAGCCTCGGCGCGACGTTCAGCTCGTGTGCGCCGGAGTTCGGCACCAAGAGCGTCGTGGACCGGCTCACCCAGGTCGCGCCGACGCTGCTCCTCGTGGTCGACGGCTACCGGTACGGCACCAAGGCCGTCGACCGGCGTACCGAGGTGGCGGAGATCGTCGCCGCCCTGCCGAGCCTCACCACGGTCGTCGAGCTCCCCTACCTCGGTGGCTCCGTCGCGGCCACACCTGACGACTCGGCGGGCCAGGACACGCAACTCGGCGGGCCACAACCCGCAACTCGGCGGGTGGGGTGGGAGGAGCTAGTCGCGGAGGAGGGTGAGCTGGCGTTCGACCGGGTGCCGTTCGACCACCCGCTGTACGTGCTCTTCTCCTCCGGTACCACGGGGCTGCCCAAGCCGATCGTCCACGGGCACGGCGGGATCACCGTCGAGCACCTCAAGGCGCTGGCCCTGCAGACCGACCTGGGCCCCGACGACACGTTCTTCTGGTTCTCCACGACCGGCTGGATGATGTGGAACTACCTGGTCTCCGGGCCCTCGGTGGGCGCGACGATCGTGATGTTCGACGGCAACCCCGGATGGCCCGACACCGGGATGCTGTGGCGGATGGCGGCCGAGACCGGCGTGACCTACTTCGGGACGAGCGCGCCGTTCCTGCTGCAGTGCCGCAAGGAGGGGCTGGTGCCGCGCGAGATCGCCGACCTGTCCCGGCTGCGCGGCATCGGGTCGACGGGCGCGCCGCTGCCCGCCGAGGGGTTCCGCTGGGTCTACGAGGCGGTGAGCGACGCCGCGCAGCTCGGCTCGCTGTCGGGGGGCACCGACGTGTGCTCGGGCTTCGTCGGATCAGCCCCGACGCTGCCGGTCACCTCGGGCGAGATCGCGGGCCGCTGCCTCGGCGCGGCGGTGGCTGCCTACGACGCGACCGGGCACCCCGTCACCGGGGAGCTGGGCGAGCTGGTGATCGAGCGACCGATGCCGTCGATGCCTGTGGGCCTGTGGGGCGACGAGGACGGAGCGCGCTATCGCGCGGCGTACTTCGAGGACATCCCCGGCGTGTGGCGCCACGGCGACTGGATCACGATCACCGAGCGCGGCACCTGCACGATCACCGGGCGCAGCGACGCGACCCTCAACCGCGGCGGCGTCCGGCTCGGCACCGCGGAGTTCTACAGCGTCGTCGAGGCCCTCGAGGAGGTCGTCGACAGCCTCGTCGTACACCTGGAGGACGCCGACGCGTCGGCCTCCACCGGCGCCGGCACGCTCATCCTCTTCGTCCAGCTCGTCGACGGGGCCGAGCTCGACGACGCCCTCCGCGGCCGGATCGCCACCGCGCTGCGGACCAGCCTCTCCCCGCGGCACGTCCCCGACGAGCTGCACGCCGTCCCGGTGATCCCGCACACCCTCTCCGGGAAGCGCATCGAGGTGCCGGTCAAGAAGATCCTCCAGGGCGTGCCCACCGACCGGGCCGTCTCCCGTGGCGCCCTGACCGCCCCGGAGGGTCTCGTCGCCTTCGAGGAGCTGGCAAGGGCGCGGACCCGCGCACGGTGAGGACGGCGTCGCTAGTCTTCGACGCATGCCGACGACCGGGCCGACGACCGGGCCGACACGCGCCAGCGGACCGGGCGCCTTCGCGGACCTGACCCTGCACGTCGTCAGCGGCAAGGGCGGCACCGGCAAGACCACCGTCGCGACCAGCCTCGCCCTGGCGCTCGCCTCGCACGGCAAGACCGTGCTGCTCTGCGAGGTCGAGGGACGCCCGGGCATCGCGCAGCTCCTCGACGTCCCTCCGTTGCCGTACGAGGAGCGACTGGTGGTCCGCGGCAGCGAACGCGGCCACGGCGACGTCTACGCCCTCGCGATCGACCCGGAGTCCGCGCTGCTGGAGTACCTGGCGATGTACTACCGGCTGGGGCGCGCCGGCAAGGCGCTCGACCGGTTCGGCGTGATCGAGTTCGCCACCACGATCGCCCCCGGCGTCCGCGACGTGCTGCTCACCGGGAAGGTCTACGAGGCCGCGCACCGCAACTCCCGCAACAAGGGCGCGCGCCGGTACGACGCGATCGTGCTGGACGCTCCGCCCACCGGCCGGATCGCGCAGTTCCTCAACGTGAACAACGAGCTGGCGGGCCTCGCCAAGGTCGGCCCGATCAAGGCGCAGGCCGACACCGTGACGACCCTGCTCCGCTCGCCCCGTACCGCCGTGCACCTCGTGACGCTGCTGGAGGAGATGCCCGTGCAGGAGACCGTCGACGGCATCGCCGAGCTGCGCGCTCACGACCTTCCGGTGGGCGCGGTGGTGGTCAACCTCGTCCGTCCCCAGGAGCTGGGGGCGGACGCCCGGGCCGAGCTGATCGCCGGCACGGTGGACCCCGCCGCGCTGCGCGGCGACCTCGCGGAGGCCGGCGTCGCCGCCGACGACTCCCTGGTGGCCACCCTCCTGGCGGAGGGCCGCGACCACGCCGAACGCCGCCGGCTCGAGGACAGCCAGCGCCGGATCGTCTGCGAGATCGGTGTCCCGGTCGTCGAGCTCCCTCGGCTGCCGGGCGGCACGGACCTCGCCGGGCTCTACGACCTCGCCGCGGCGCTCCGCGAGCAGGGCCTGGCATGAACTCGCCCCACCGCGTGAGCGCCCGCGCCACCGGTCACCGCGTGGGCCCGATGGCCGCCACGCAGGAGCGCGCCGCCGCGCTCGACCTGGACGCCCTGCTCGGGGACCGATCCCGTCGGATCATCCTCTGCTGCGGTGCGGGCGGCGTCGGCAAGACCACGACCGCGGCGGCGATCGCGCTACGTGCCGCCGAGCAGGGACGCAAGGTCGTCGTCCTCACCATCGACCCGGCCCGGAGGCTGGCCCAGTCGATGGGCATCGCCCAGCTCGACAACACGCCCCGCCCGGTCCCGGACGTGGACGAGGCCGCGGGCGGATCCCTCGACGCGATGATGCTCGACATGAAGCGCACCTTCGACGAGGTCGTGCTCAGCCAGGCCAGTCCGGAGAAGGCGCGCCAGATCCTCGAGAACCCCTTCTACGTCGCCGTCTCGAGCTCGTTCGCGGGGACCCAGGAGTACATGGCGATGGAGAAGCTCGGGCAGCTCGACGCCGACGCCCGACGTACCGGCCGGTGGGACCTCATCGTCGTCGACACCCCGCCGTCACGGAACGCGCTGGACTTCCTCGACGCCCCCGAGCGGCTCTCCAGCTTCCTGGACGGGAGGTTCATGCGGCTGCTGCTGGCCCCCGCCCGCGGTCCCGCGAAGCTGATGACCGCCGGCTTCGGGCTGGTGACCCGCGCGATCACCACGATCATCGGGGCTCAGGTGCTCGGCGACATGCAGGCGTTCGTGGCCGCCTTCGACACGCTGTTCGGCGGATTCCGCCAGCGCGCACAGCGCACCTACGAGCTGCTCCAGGCCGACGGCACCGCCTTCCTCGTGGTCGCCGCGCCGGAGCCGGACGCCCTGCGCGAGGCGGCGTACTTCGTCGAGCGGCTGCGCGCCGAGGACATGCCACTGGCCGGCCTCGTGCTCAACCGGACGAGCACCGACCCCGGGCGCTCACTCAGCGAAGCGGCGGCGCGCGCCGCGGCCGAGCGCCTGCGGAACGGCGACGACGACGAACGGCTGGCCGCGGGGCTCCTCAGCCTGCACGCCGACCGGCTGGTCGTCGGCGACCGCGAGACGCGGCTGCGCGACCGGTTCGCCGCGGCGCACCCCGACGTGCCGACCGGGGTGGTCCCGGCGCTTCCCACCGACGTGCACGACCTCGAGGGACTGCGCCGGGTCGGCGCGCTCCTCGCCGAGAGCGTCAGGCGCTGACCGTGCTGCGGGCCACCTCGCCCACGGCTGCCTGCTCGTGCTCCTCCTTGGCGGTGCGCAACAGCGCCGCCCAGGACGTCACCTGAGGGCGCTTGCGCAGCACCGCGCGGCGCTCACGCTCGGTGAGGCCACCCCAGACGCCCCACTCGATGTTGTTGTCCAGCGCCTCCGCGAGGCACTCGGTGCGCACCGGGCAGGCCGCGCAGACCTGCTTGGCCTTGTGCTGCTCGGCACCACGGACGAACAGCTCGTCCGGAGCCGCCTGCCGGCACAGTGCCGCATTCGCCCAGTCGTCGTTCCACGTCATGACGGACCTCCACGTCCCCCCAGTGACACAGAGCCGCCCCACGCGGCCCCTCCCTTACCAACCCACGGAGAAATCTAAGGAGAATCTGAGACTCGAAACAGACACGGCAGGGTGGATCTCGAATAGCCCTTTCGGACTACCGGGACATGTCCGAATTGGGCCGTTTACCCCGTAACGGGGGTGACCGGGGCGGCGTCGCGGACGGACGCGGCCCCCAGGCGCCCTCCTAGACTGACCGGCATGGCGCCCCGTCGTACCGGCCTGACGTTCGGCACCGTGGCCTCGCACCTCGGCGTGCTGGTCGCGCTGTCGGCGGTCATCGGCGTCCTGATGGCCGGTCTGGCGGTCCCGGTCGTCTCGGCGCTCGGCCTCGGTGCGCACGCCCTCGACGACTCGCTGCACGCTCTCCCCCAGGCCCTGCAGACCGAGCCGCTCGCGCAGCGCACCCGGGTGCTCGACCGGCGCGGCAAGCTG
The DNA here is from genome assembly GCA_051961835.1 of Marmoricola sp. GTDB lineage: Bacteria > Actinomycetota > Actinomycetes > Propionibacteriales > Nocardioidaceae > Marmoricola. The sequence continues at coordinate 7,470 of JBQCCW010000305.1, forward strand.
ATCGCCACCTTCTACGACCAGAACCGGGTCAACGTCCCGCTCGACGAGGTGGCGCCGATCATGCGCCGCGCCATCGTCGCCATCGAGGACTACCGGTTCTACGAGCACGGCGCCCTCGACCTCAAGGGCACCCTGCGCGCGTTCCTCACCAACCAGACGAGCTCGAGCGTCCAGGGCGGGTCCTCGATCACCCAGCAGATGGCCAAGATGACCGCGGTCGACCAGGCCCAGACGCCGGCGCAGCGCAAGGCGGCCACGGCGGACACCTACCAGCGCAAGATCTCCGAGCTGCGCCACGCGATCGCGTTCGAGCAGAACCACTCCAAGGACTGGATCCTCGACCGCTATCTCAACATCGCCTACTTCGGGGACGGCGCGTACGGCATCCAGTCGGCGGCCCACCACTACTTCGGCGTCGATGCCAAGGACCTCACCCTCCAGCAGGCGTCGCTCCTGGCCGGCCTCGTCCAGAACCCGGCGGGATACGAGCCCACCCGGTTCCCGGCCCGCGCCAAGGCGCGGCGCAAGGTCGTCCTGGACCGGATGGCCCAGCTGCACGTGATTTCCCGGGCCCGCGCCGACAAGGTCGAGGCCACCGGCCTGGGCCTGCACGTGCACTCGATGTCCAACGGCTGCGTCTCCTCCAAGGCGCCGTTCTTCTGCGACTACGTCCGCCGCTACCTGCTCGCCGACCCGGCCCTCGGCAAGACCGTCCAGGACCGCACGCAGCTGCTCAACGCCGGCGGCCTGACCATCCGCACCACCGCCGACCTCCGCTTCCAGCGCGCCGCGGACGCCGCGGTCGCGCACGCCGTGCGTCCCACGGATCTCGCGATCGGGGCGACCGCGATGGTCGAGCCGGGCACCGGCAACGTCCGTGCGCTCGCGCAGTCCAGGCCGATGGGGCGCAACCGGGAGAAGGGACAGACGTTCCTCAACTACACGGTCCCGACGCAGTACGGCGACGCCGCCGGGTTCCAGCCCGGATCGACGTTCAAGCTGTTCGTGCTCTCGGCCGCGCTGGACCAGGGCCTCCCGCCCTCGACGAGCTACTACGCCCCGGACCAGGTCCACATCCCCCAGTCGCAGTTCCGCACCTGCGACGGGCCCTACCCGAACACCGCTCCCTGGGAGCCGCACAACTCCACGCTGAGCAACCAGACGATGGACATGTACGTCGCCATGCAGCAGTCGGTGAACACCTACTTCGCCCAGCTCGAGCGCACCACCGGCATCTGCGAGCCCTACCAGCTGGCCAACGCCATGGGCGCCCACCTCAAGGACCCGGCGCACCAGGAGGTGCCCTCGTTCACCCTGGGCGTCGCCGACGAGAGCCCACTGACGATGGCCGCGGCGTACGCGACGATGCCGGCCCGCGGCGTGTTCTGCGCTCCCCGGCCCGTGACGCTCATCCGCAACAGCGACGGCCAGGTGTTCAAGAAGTACCCCAAGGACTGCCACCGGGTCGTGCCCGAGGGGGTCGCCGACCGGGTCAACGACATCCTCAAGGGCGTCATGCTGCCCGGCGGATTCGGTGCCGGCCTGGCGCTGAACAAGCCGTCGGCCGGCAAGACCGGCACCTCGGAGAACAACAAGGCCGTGTGGTTCAACGGGTATACCCCGCAGCTGAGCACCTCCACGGTGGTCGCCGGCGTCAACCGGCAGGGACATCCCCGCACGCTCAACGACATCCCGCTCGCCGGGGTCTACCACGGCACCGCCCACGGCTCGACCGTCGCCGGGCCGATGTGGGCCGAGGCGATGCGGGGTATCCAGGACCTGCTCCCCGCGGCAGCGTTCCACGCACCGGCTCCCCCGCCGGACCAGTCCGCGGTGCCGACGGTGACGGGCATGTCGCTCGACGAGGCCAGCGCGATGGTGAAGTCCGCGGGCTTCACGCCCGCGGTGGCCGGCGAGGTCCCCTCGTCGTACGGGCTGGGCACGGTCGCGATGGGAAGCATCGGCGCCGACGGTCAGACCGTCTACCTCTACACCTCGACCGGCGACAACGGCGTCCAGCCGCCAGCGCCGACGTACCCGTCCAGTCGCGGCACGTCCTCGACGCCGCCGCCGCGGCACCAGAGCCGGCCGCAGCCAAAGCCGCAGCCCTCACGCCCGGGCCACGGTCACGGCCACGGCCACGGGCACCACTGAGGCCCCGGCCGACCGACTCAGCCGAGCTGCCGGCGCACCTCGGCCGCGACCACGGCTCCGTCCGCGCGGCCCGCGGTCTTCGGCTGCAGGGCGCCCATCACGCGGCCCATCGCCTTCATGCCGTCACCGCCCACTCCGAGCGCCGCGATCGTCTCGGTGACCAGCGTCGCGACCTGATCGTCGTCGAGCTGCTCGGGAAGGTAGGCGGCGAGAACGTCGAGCTCCGACCGCTCCTGAGCGGCCTGCTCCACACGCCCCGCCTCCTCGAACGCCGTCGCGGCCTCGCGACGCTTCTTCGCCTCGCTCGTGAGCACGGCCAGCACCTGCTCGTCGGTCAGGTCGACCGCCTGCTTGCCGGCGACCTCGGCGTTGGTGACGGCGGTGAGGACCATGCGCAGGGTCGAGGAACGCAGCGCGTCACGGCTCTTCATGGCGGTGGTCAGGTCACTGCGCAGCCGGTCCTTGAGGGTGCTCACGACCGCCATTGTGTCAGGCTGGCGGTATGCCTCCCCGCCCCTGGACGACCGCTGCCCGCCGGGTGACGCTCGCCGCTCTGGCCGCCGGCGCTGGGGCCGCCGCCTACGGCGCCGGGTACGAGGTCCGAGCGTTCACGGTGCGCCATGTGGAGGTGCCGGTGCTGCCGGCAGGGTCGGCGCCGCTGCGCGTCCTCCACCTCAGCGACCTGCACCTCACCCCCGCCCAGCAAGCCAAGGCGGAGTGGATCCGCTCGCTGGCCCGGCTCGAGCCCGACCTCGTCGTCGACACCGGGGACAATCTCGCGCACCACGAGTCCGTGCCGGTGCTGCTCGACAGCCTCGGGCCGCTCCTCGGGCGGCCCGGAGCGTTCGTCCTCGGGTCCAACGACTACTTCGCCCCGACCTTCCGCAACCCGGTCCGCTACCTCCTGCCCGACGACGGACGGCGCAACACCCACACCCCCCGTCTCCCGTACGGCGAGCTCCGTGCCGCGCTCGCCGGCGCCGGCTGGCTGGACCTCACCAACACCCGGGGTCGGCTGTCCGTGGCCGGTGTGGAGTTGGCGTTCGCCGGCGTCGACGACCCCCACCTGCGCTACGACGACCTCGACGCGGTGGCCGGGCCGGCGCCGTGCGACGCCGACCTGAGGATCGGCGTGACGCATGCGCCCTACCTGCGCGTGCTGGACCGGTTCGCCGCCGACGGCTACGACCTCGTGTTGGCCGGGCACACCCACGGCGGCCAGCTCTGCCTGCCCGGGGGCCGAGCGCTGGTCACCAACTGCGACCTGGAGCCGGCTCGGGCACGGGGCCTGCACCGGCACCCCGCCGGGTCGCCGCCGGGACGCCCCGGCTCAGCATGGCTCTACGTGTCGGCCGGCGCCGGCACGTCGCCGTACGCGCCGGTGCGGATCGCCTGCCGGCCCGAGGCGACGCTGCTGACCCTGGTGGCCCCCTGACCCGTAGCCGCGGACGCCCGGCGGCGGGCCCGATTTCGGCGGCCCCGCTGCTCTCCGGTAGGCTTCAGACGCCTTCGGGCTGTGGCGCAGTTTGGTAGCGCGCGTCGTTCGGGACGACGAGGCCGCAGGTTCAAATCCTGTCAGCCCGACCGGGTGATGTCTGCTGACATCGACAGTGGCCGGGACCCCCTGGGGTCCCGGCCCCTGTGTCTTTCAGGAGGGTCGTTCCTGACGTCGCTGCGGAGCGTTCGGCCGGCCCCCGCCCGTGACAGACTTCGGCCATGGCTGATGCCCCGCGCGAATCCGGCCCGCCCGAGCGCGAGCCGAACCTCGAGCTGCCGAGCCTGCGCCTGGGGCGCCGGCGCCGGAAGAAGGCCGCCCCCGAGCCCGTGGAGGTGCCCCCGGCCGCGGAGGACTCCGAGGACCTCGGGGCCGCTGACGCCCCCGAGGCCACGCACGAGCCCGTCCCGGAAGCTCGGCCAGAACGCGTCGCCGAGCCCGTCGCCGAGCCCGTCGCTGCGCCGGTCGCGTCCGCACCCGCTCCGGAGACCGCGGTCGAGGAGGTCCCCGCGCCGGTGGCCGAGCAGCGGATCCCGCCGCCGCCCGTCCTCGAGCAAGCACCGACGACGCCGGTGGCGCAGCCCGAGCGTGAGGGCGAGCCCGAGCCCGAGCCGCTTGCCGCCGACGAGGCGGAGCCGGCCGCCTCCGCGGCCTCTGTGGGCCCCGTGGCCCCGGAGGCGCCGCGGCGGACCCGGCGTCCGGTGCGCCTGCCGCGCGTGCCCGCCGGCGTCGCCGCGACGCTCACGGGAGTGGTGTGCGGGCTCGCCGCGGTCGGGCTCGCCGCGCTCGCCTCGCAGGGGTGCAGCGTCGTGCGCGGCGTCGGGGGCTGCGGCTCGTTCGGCCTGGTGGCACTGGTGGCGATCCTCGCGATCGAGGTGCTGCTCGGCGCGGGCCTGCTGCGCCTGGCCGGCCTGGGCGACACCACCAGCACGAGCTTCCTCGCCGTCGGCCTGGTGGCCGTGCTGGCGATGCTGTTCTTCCTCGACGAGATCGACTCGCCCTGGATGCTGCTCGTCATCCCGGTGCTCAGCGCCGCGGCGTTCTGGCTCTCGTGGTGGGTGACCGCCCACTTCGTCGACGAGGCCGTCGACTGAGCGAGGGGCTCCGGTCGCTCAGCGGGCGGCGAGGAGCTCGGCGATCTGCACGGTGTTGAGCGCCGCGCCCGTGCGCAGGGTGTCGTTGCTCACGAACAGCGCCAGACCGCGGTCGCCGGGCCCGCCGGCGTCCGGCCGGATCCGACCGACGTACGACGGGTCCCGGCCCGCGGCCTGCAGCGGCGTCGGGATCTCGGAGAGCTCCACACCGGGGGCGCCGGCGAGGATCTCCCGGGCCCGCTCGGGCGTCAGCGCCCGCTCGAACTCGGCGTTGATCGCCAGCGAGTGTCCGGTGAAGACCGGCACGCGCACGCAGATGCCCGAGACGAGCAGGTCGGGCAGGCCCAGGATCTTCCGCGACTCGTTGCGGAGCTTCTTCTCCTCGTCGGTCTCGTTCAAGCCGTCGTCGACGATCGATCCAGCCAGCGGCACCACGTCGTAGGCGATCGTGCGCTCGTACTTCACCGGGTCGGGGAACGCGATCGCCGCGCCGTCGTAGGCGAGCTCGCGCGCCTTGTCGCCGGCGGCGGCGACCTGCGAGGCCAGCTCGTCGACGCCGGCGACGCCCGAGCCGGAGACCGCCTGGTAGGTCGAGGCGATCAGCCGCACGAGGCCGGCCTCCTCGTGCAGCGGCTTGAGCACCGGCATCGCCGCCATCGTGGTGCAGTTCGGGTTCGCGATGATCCGCCGGCCGCCCTGCCGCAGGGCCAGGTCGATGTCGCCGGGGTTCACCTCGCTGACGACGAGGGGCACCTCGGGGTCCATCCGGAACGCCGAGGAGTTGTCGACGACGGTGACCCCGGCTGCGGCGAAGCGCGGCGCCTGCGCCCGCGACGTCGTCGCACCGGCGGAGAACAGCGCGATGTCGAGACCGCTCGGATCCGCCGTGGCGGCATCTTCCACGGTGACCTCGCGGTCGCCGAAGGGCAGCACCGTGCCGGCGGAGCGCGCGGAGGCGAAGAACCTGACCTCGTCGGCCGGAAACGCCCGCTCGAGCAGGATCTGCCGCATCGCGACGCCCACCTGCCCGGTGGCGCCGACGACACCGATGTTCACCATGACATTGCCTCCCAGGCACGGGGGCCCCGCGGCGTTTTTCGCGGAGGAGCGAAGCGGAGGAGCGAAGAACGTCGTGGGGTGTGCTGTCCGGTGGCGCCGACGACACCGATGTTCACCATCAGCGACCACTCCCCCCGTACACGACGGCCTCGACCTCGTCGGCGTCCAGGTCGAACGCGGAGTGGGTCGCGGCGACCGCCTGGTCGACCTGCGACTCGTCGACGACCACGGAGATCCGGATCTCCGAGGTCGAGATCATCCCGATGTTGACGCCCGCCTCGGCCAGGCAGTTGAAGAACTTCGCAGTGACGCCTGGGTGGGACCGCATCCCGGCGCCGATGAGGGACACCTTGCCGATCCGGTCGTCGTAGAGCAGCGACTCGAATCCGACCTCGGCCTGCAGCTCGGCGAGGGCCTGCATCGCGGTCTGGCCGTCGGCGGCGGGGAGCGTGAAGGAGATGTCGGTGCGGTTCGTCGAGGCGGCGGAGACGTTCTGCACGATCATGTCGAGGTTGATCTGCGCCCGTGCGAGCGCGTCGAAGATGCGCGCGGCCTCGCCGACCTTGTCCGGGACGCCCACCACCGTCACCTTGGCCTCGCTGCGGTCGTGCGCGACGCCGGCGATGATCGCTGCTTCCATACCTGCCTCCTCGGCCTGGCGGGACTCGTCATTGATGCTGCCGGTCACCACCGTGCCCTCGAGCTGGCTGAACGAGGACCGGACGTGGATCGGGATGTCGTAGTTGCGGGCGTACTCGACACAGCGCAGGTGGAGGATCTTCGCCCCCGACGCGGCGAGCTCGAGCATCTCCTCGTACGTCACACGCTCGAGCTTGCGCGCTGCGGGCACGATCCGAGGATCGGCGGTGAAGACGCCGTCGACGTCGGTGTAGATCTCGCACACGTCGGCATCGAGCGCCGCCGCGAGCGCCACCGCGGTGGTGTCCGTGCCGCCACGGCCCAGGGTGGTGATCTCCTTGGTGTCCTGGCTGACGCCCTGGAACCCGGCCACGATGACGATGTGGCCCTGCGCGATCGCGTCCTGGATCCGGCCCGGCGTGACGTCGATGATCTTCGCCTTGCCGTGCACGGAGTCGGTGATGACGCCCGCCTGCGAGCCGGTGAACGAGCGGGCGGTGAACCCCAGGTCGGAGATCGCCATCGCGACCAGCGCCATCGAGATGCGCTCCCCGGCGGTGAGCAGCATGTCGAGCTCGCGGGCAGGCGGCAGCGGGCTGACCTCGGCGGCGAGGTCGAGGAGCTCGTCGGTGCTGTCACCCATCGCCGACACGGCCACGACGACGTCGTTGCCGGCGCGCTTGGCCTCGACGATGCGGCGGGCCACCCGCTTGACCGCGGTGGCGTCGGACAGGGAGGAGCCGCCGTACTTCTGCACGACAATGCCCACGGCGACACCTCAGGAGAGCTCGAGACGAACGAACGGCCCCGATTCTACTGGCGCACGCGTCGCGGACCGGCCGCGTCTTACCGGCGGCCCTCGCCCTGCCCGAAGCCGTCGGCCACGGCGATCTGCTCGGCCTCGCCGCTCACCTCGGAGTCCAGCCGGGAGTGCGCGACGATCGAGTGCAGCGCGCTGAGCACGCCGCAGGCACTGCCGCCCCACGACGCCAGGTAGGAGTACTGCCACCACCACAGCGCCTCGCGGGGACGGCCCCCGCGGAAGTGGCGCAGGCCGTGCGCCAGGTCGCTGGCGATGCCCGCCAGGTCGTCGGAGAGCTGCGAGGGGAAGGTCTCGGCGTCGTAGGGCTCGAAGTTGTGACTGTAGGTGTCGAGGTCGTCGAGGATCGCCGCGAGGCGCAGTCGCATCGCGTCCAGATCCGGGTCGGGACCGGCGTCGGGCTCGTACTCCTGCTCGGGGAGGAAGTCGGCCTGGGCGCCGAGACGGGCGCCGGCGAGCAGCACCTGGCTGACCTCGAGCAGCAGCAGCGGTACGGCGGCGCCGCCCTCCTCCTCGCGCGCGATCGCCTGCAGCGCGACGAGGAACGCCTCGACCGCGTCGGCGATCTGCTGGGCGAAGTCCTCCAGCTCACCGCCCGCCATCGGCTCACTCACCGGCGCTCCTCCTCCCCGCGAACGCGCGGCCCAGCGTCACCTCGTCGGCGTACTCCAGGTCGCCTCCCACCGGCAGTCCACTCGCCAGACGGGTCACGCGCAAGCCCATCGGCCGCAACATCCGGGTGAGGTACGCGGCGGTGGCATCGCCCTCGATGTTCGGGTCCATCGCCAGGATGATCTCCTGCACCGTGCCGTCCTCGAGCCGGGCGAGCAGCTCCCGGATGCGCAGCTGCTCAGGGCCGATGCCCTCCAGCGGCGAGATCGCGCCGCCGAGCACGTGATAGCGGCCCCGGAACTCCTTGGTGCGCTCGATGGCCTGGACGTCCTTGGACTCCTCCACCACACAGACCTGGCTGCCGTCGCGCCGCGGGTCGCGACAGATCCGGCACTGCTCCTCCTCGGCCACGTTGCCGCAGATCGCGCAGAACCGGGCCTTGTCCTTGACCTCGACCATCACCGTGGCGAGGCGGCGTACGTCCGCGGGGTCTGCGGCGAGCAGGTGGAAGGCGATCCGCTGCGCGCCCTTCGGGCCGACACCGGGGAGCCGACCGAGCTCGTCGATCAGGTCCTGGAGAACGCCCTCATACACCGGCACCCCCGGGCAGTCCGCCGATGCCGCCGGTGAGCGGCCCGATCTTCTCCTGCGCCAGCGCGTCTGACCGCACCTTGGCGTCGCGGTAGGCCGCCACGACGAGGTCCGCCAGGTCGGCGAGCGCGTCGTCGTCGCCCGCCTCGGTGCCCGAGGCGAAGGCGACCTTCACGACCTCGCCGGTGCCGTTGACCGTCACCGTCACGCCGCCGGCGGAGCCCTGCACCGTGGCGGCAGCCAGCTCCTCTTGGGCCGCCAGCAGCTGCGCCTGCATCTGCTGGGCCTGCTCGAGCATCGCACCGAGGTCGAAGCCGCCGCCGGCACCGGCCGCGCCGCCGAAGGCGCTCTCGAAGGGGTTCTGCGTCATGGGGTTCTCCTGCGCTGTGGGGGGACGGGTCGGGCGGTGGTGCGGGACGGACCGGGGGAACTACTCGGCGTGGAACTCCTCGATGACGACCGCTCCGAGCTCCCGCTCGAGCAGCGCCTTGCCGTCGAGCCCGGTGTCGTCGACGTCGGGGTCGTCGCGGTCCACGCCGGCGTCGAGGTCGACCGTGGGCTGCGAGGGGGCGTCGCCCTGGCGGGTCGGGGCGATGTTGCTGCGTGCCTGGGCCAGCGACTCCGGACGCGCGGCGGCACGGGGCGCCGCCCAGTCCGGGGCACCGTCGCTCGGGTCGTCGGCGGCTGCGGGCCTGGACGTGGCAGCCGGCGTCGCCACGAGGCGGGAGTCGGCGGGCCCCTCCCCGGCGGCGTCGGCGGGCGACGGGTCGGGACCGGGGACCGCGGGGCGCACCACGCGGGGCGCTCCGGCGTCGGGGTCGGCGGAGGGGTCGACGACCGCCTCGACCCGCCAGTCGACACCGATCCGTGCGCGGACCGCCTCGCGCAGCACCTCGTCGCTCCCCCCGCCGACGAACGACTCCCGGGCGCCGGCGTTCTTCAGACCGACGGTGAGCACGCTCCCGTCGAAGCCGATCACCTGAGCGTTCTGACTCAGCAGGATCCACGTGAAACGCCGGCGCTGCTTGACCCGCTCGAGCACGTCGGGCCACATCCGGCGAACATCGGCCAGCGAGAGCACGCCCGGCGCGTCAGGCGCTGTGGCGGCCGGCGCCCGCTCCGGTGCCACGGGACCCTCCGGGGCCGCTGCGGATGCCGAATCGGCCGCCACCGCTGCCTCGGCTCGGGCCACATCGGGGGGTGCGGCGGACGGGGCGGCGGGCTGGGCACGGACCGCCCGGGGTGCGGGCGCAGGAGTCGGCGCTGGAGTCGGGGCAGGAGTCGGGGCAGGGACCGGCGTTGCGGACCCCGCCACCTCCAGGCGGCGCTCGACCCGGTCGAGGCGGGCGGCGAGTCCGTCGACGCCGTCGTCGACCGCGGGCAGCAGCACCCGCGCGCACAGCAGCTCGAGCAGGAGGCGCGGCGTGGTGGCGCCACGCATCTCGGTGAGGCCGGCGGCCACCGTCTCGGCGGCCCGGACCAGCTCGGCGCTGCCGAACCGGGCGGCCTGCGCCACCAGGCGCTCGCCCTGGTCCTCGGGGACGTCGATGAGGCCGGTGCTCGGAGCGTCGGGCACGGCGGCGACCACGACCAGGTCGCGCAACCGGCGAAGGAGGTCCTCGGTGAACCGGCGCGGGTCCTGACCGGTCTCGATCACCTTGTCCACCACACCGAAGACCGCTGCTCCGTCGCCGGCCGCGAAGCCGTCGACCACCTCGTCGAGCAGGTTGTCCGGCGTGTAGCCGAGGAGTTGCGTGGCCACCTCGTAGGTGACGCCGTCCTCCCCCGCGCCGCCGAGCAGCTGGTCGAGCACCGAGAGCGAGTCGCGCGCCGACCCGGCACCGGCGCGCACCACGAGCGGCAGGGCGGCGGGGTCGATCGAGACGCCCTCCTTCGCGCACAGCTCGGCGAGGTAGTCCGAGAGCGCCTTCGGCGGGATCAGCCGGAAGGGGTAGTGGTGCGTGCGCGACCGGATCGTCGGGATGACCTTCTCCGGCTCGGTGGTCGCGAAGATGAACTTGAGGTGCTCCGGCGGCTCCTCGACCAGCTTGAGCAGGGCGTTGAAGCCCTGCGAGCTGACCATGTGCGCCTCGTCGATGATGTAGACCTTGAAGCGGCTGTGCACCGGCGCGAAGAACGCGCGCTCGCGCAGGTCTCGCGCGTCGTCGACACCACCGTGGCTCGCGGCGTCGATCTCGATGACGTCGATCGAGCCGGGGCCGCCGCGGGCGAGGTCGCGACAGGACCGGCACTCCCCGCACGGGTCGGCGATCGGGGCCTTCTCGCAGTTCAGCGCGCGGGCCAGGATCCGCGCGCTGGTGGTCTTGCCGCACCCGCGCGGCCCGGAGAACAGGTAGGCGTGGTTGACCCGGTTGTGCGCCAGGGCCTGCCGGAGCGGGCCGGTGACGTGGTCCTGCCCGATCACCTCGGCGAAGGTCTCCGGCCGGTAGCGGCGGTAGAGGGCGAGGTGTTCCACACGCAGACCCTAACCAGCGGCGCCGACAAGGGCCGACAAGCACCGACCCCCGGCGTACGTCGTCCGGGGACGAGAAGGCCCCTCGCGCACCCGGAAGAGCCCACCTGCCCTTGCTGCCTTCCGGCCCTGGGGGAGTTCAGTGGGATACCGCCGCACGAGGGGTTGCCTTGAGTCTAGGGGTGCGATTTCACGGACGCGAATCGGGCCGGGTAGCCTCACCCGCGGAGGATTCGCCTAGTGGCCTATGGCGCTCGCTTGGAAAGCGGGTTGGGTTAACGCCCTCAGGGGTTCGAATCCCCTATCCTCCGCCGGCGATAGACCGCCTCTGACCTGTGCGTTCGTGCCCAGGTCAGAGGCGCTCCATCGGCTCCTCTACGCCTTGCGCACGCCGACGAACAACGGCGCGATCTCGGGGGCCGCGGACGAACACACCGCGCGGGTGAGCTCCAGGTGACGATAGGTCGCGAGCCCGGCGTTGAGCGCCGACCAGTGCTCGTCGAAGAGGGCGAGGAGGTCGCGGGTCGTGATGTTGCCGCCGGCGACGTGGAGGAGTCGCGCGGGCGGCTTGCCGAGCAGGTGAGAGATGCGGAAGTCGTCGTCCTTGGTCACGACGAACCGAGCCTCGGGATCAGCCAAGCGCGCGATGTCTGGATCGAGCATCGTGGTGCCGCCTGCGTAGTCCTTGATGTGACGCGCGTCGTGACCACGGTCGGCCAAGAACGTGGCCAGCGCCTTGGGAAGCTGCTGGTCGACGAGGAATGAGGTCACGCCCCGATGCGCTGCAGTCATGCCGAGGAGTCCAGCGCGGCGAACTCGAGCACCGCGAGGATGTCATCGCCCTCGAGCTCGTCGTAGTCGGCGAGGATCGCCTTAGGTCATGCCGGAAGCGAGCAGCTCGAGCACGTCCTGCACGCGTAGGCGCATACCATCCTCCGCCGGTTCGACCCCATCGCGGCGGCGCGCTGTCCTCCCGTGACAGCGGGCCGCCGCGCTGTCGTCAGCGGCGGCGCACGCCGCCGTAGATGCCCCAGCGGACGATCAGCGGCTGCAGCACCGTGTCGAGACTCCACCCCGGGAAGCGGAAGGCACGGCCGCGGGGGGTGAACACCTGGAGCCCGTCGGCCTGCGGCCCGAGCACCGAGCCCCACCGCCGGGTCGGCGGACGGTAGGCCCGCGGCGGGCGGCCGGTCAGGTGCGCCAGCACGTTGCGGGCCAGCAGCCGGTCCGCCCGGTTGCGGGCCGAGCTGCGCAACGGGTCGGTCGCGGCGACGTCGCCGATGGCGAAGACGCCCGGCGCACCGACCACGCGCAGCGCGGCGTCGACGCGCACGAACCCGTCCTCGTCGAGGACGGAGTCGGGCAGCCATCCGGTGTGCGGCCGCACCCGGCCGATCGTCCACAGCACCGCGTCGGCCACCACCGGCTCCTGACCGGTGCTCCAGTGCACGGGCGCCGCGGTGATCCGGTCGCAGGCGAAGTCGTCCGGGACGACGGCCCGGTGTCGCGGGTGCAGTCCGACGCCCAGACGTCGGAGCCGATGCTCGACGCGCTCCCAGGTCCCGGCGTGGTGGGCCGGCAGGGCACGGTCGCCCGGGAAGTACAGGTCGACCCGTGTGGCCGGCCACCGGCCGGCCAGCTGGGCGGCGCTGCTCACTGCTGCCGGTCCACCCCCGAGCACGGCGATGCTGCCGGCGGCGTCGAGGCGCCGATGGGCGTGTTGGAGCCGCGCCTCCACGTCGGTGTCGGCCTCGACGGCCGGTGTCCGCCAGAAGCCGTTGGAGACGCCGGTCGCGATCACGAGCACGTCGTACCGCTCCTCGCGCACCGCCCCGTCGGCGGCGCGGACGTCGACGCGGCGTGCCTCGAGGTCCACGCCGACCGCCTCCCCGTGCACGACCCGTACGCCGTCGAGCCGGCGGAACCGCCGGAACGAGATCCGGTAGTCGCGCTGCCAGCGCTCGGGCCAGGCCAGCCGCAGGCCGAGCTCCTGGCCGCTGAGCAGGCCCGGCTTGGTGGCCACCCCGACCACGTCGACGCGACCCGCGAGGTGGATCGCGGTGAGCACCCCGGTGTCGCCGAGGCCCACGACCAGCACACGGGCTCGGCTCATGGCCGCCGTGGCGGTCGGGGGACGAATCGCGAGACCCGGCGCTGCACCTCGGCGTACGCCGGCCGGCGCGCCAGACTGCGCTCCTCCATCATCGGGATGCTGGCGCTCCAGAACATGCCGAGCATCGCGGCCGGCCCGATCACCACCCAGATCGCCTGGGCGGGCACGGCCGCGAGGCCGAACAGCGCCACCGCCACCCAGAAGCAGAGCTCCCCGACGTAGTTCGGATGCCGCGACCACGACCACAGGCCGCGGTCCATCGCCTCCCCCGGACGGCAGGACCGGGTGAAGGCGTGCAGCTGGCGGTCCGCGACCAGCTCGAGGGCGACTGCTCCGAGACCGAGGACGAACGCGACGGCGTCCAGCGAGCCCACCGGTCGGCCCGGGCGGCTGACCGCCAGGTAGGCCGGCACCATCGCGAGGAACACCTGCAGCGTGGGCACGAGGTGGATCGCTCCCAGGTCGGCCAGCAGCTCGGCGCGACCGGCACGCTGGCGGAGCAGCGGGTAGCGCCAGTCCTCGTGGTGGAGGCCGGGGAAGGTGGAGACCCAGTGGGCGGTGAGCCGGACCGCCCACCACGCCACGACGACCGCGAGGAGCCAGCAGCGCGCCGAGCCGGTGCCGGCGGAGCCCGTCGCCCACCAGAACACCAGCAGCAGCGGCGGCGCCGCGCTCCAGTAGGCGTCGTAGAAGCTGGAGTTGCGGTGGGTCCGGCTGAAGCAGAAGACCACCAGCGTCGCCAGCACGTCGGCGACCAGGGCGTCGAGCCAGGGGCGGTCGCTCGAGGGTCCGAGGGCGAGCCAGGCGCCTGCGACGGCGAGGGCCACGACGTAGGCCAGGGTCACCCTGCCGAGTGATGCCGCGCGGCCCAGCGGCACCGCGGCCGCACTCGAGGTGGTCACCGGCCCAGGAACCCGACTCACAGCCCGTGCCGCCGCGCCACCATCCGCAGCGTCCGGTGGAGCGGCAGCAGCCGGCGCAGCGGGAAGACCACCGGAGCGTTGCTGCCCACCGCGTACAGCGGCTTGGGCGCGGCGCTCTCGATCGCGGCGAGCACGGTGCGTGCCACCTGATCGGGCGGGATCCCGGCCGCTTCGTTGGCATTGAGGTGGCCGAGCATCGTGTCGTAGGACGCTCGGTACGGCGAGTCGGCGCCGACGTACTCGGTGCGGCGCGCGGGGATGCCGGTGGCGATGGACCCGGGCTCCACGACGCTGACCCCGATGCCGAACGGCTCGACCTCGCCCCGCAGGGAGAACGCGAACCCCTCCAGGGCGGCCTTGGTGGCGACGTAGGAGGACCGGAAGGCCAGGGGGAAGCTGGCCAGCATCGAGCTCACCATGATCACCCGCCCCCGGCCGCGCTGCCGCATGCCGGGCAGCAGCAGCTGGGTGAGCTGCACCTGGCCGAGGACGTTCAGCGCGAACAGCCGGTCCAGCGCCTCCCGGGGCAGCTCCTCGAAGGGGCCGCTCTGGCTCTCCCCGGCGTTGTTGACCAGCACCTCGACGTCGCCGGCCGCACGAGCGCAGTTGCGGATCGAGGCCTCGTCGGTGAGGTCCAGGGGCAGCCAGGTCACGCCGCGCAGGGGATCCGCGACGGCGTCGGGGCGACGGCTCGTGCCGAGCACCTCGTAGCCCCGGTCGAGCAGGACCGACGCCACGGCGCGGCCGATGCCCGAGGAGGCGCCCGTGACGAGCGCGGTGCGGTGGGCGGCGTGCTGGTCGGGGACGGACATGGCGCTCCGTAGGCGGACGCGGGGCCGCGGACCCCGGGGACGAGGAGGTGGTACGGCGCACGCTACCGAGCCGGCGGCGCGCGTGGGTGCCGGATGCTCGCGGACCGGCTCAGCGGCGGCCGGCCGGGCTGACCGTGCGTCCCGAGCGCGTCCCGCGCGCCGTCGCGGCGGCGCGCCGGTAGCAGGCCGCGAAGCCGGCGAGCGCGTGCGACCAGTCGTGAGCCGGCGGTACGGCGGCACAGTGCTCCTGCATCGCCGCCAGGCCGGCTCGGTCGCGGGCGAGGCGCACGAGCTCGGCCAGCATGGCGTCGTCGTCGGCACAGAGCCGGCCGTCGAGATCGCTGCGCAGGAACTCACCCGACCCGCCGCTGGCCATCGCCACCACCGGGACGCCGGCCGCACGGGCCTCGAGCGCGGCGATGCCGAAGGACTCCTGGTGCGCCGGACCGACGAACAGGTCGGCCGCGCCGTGCAGGTCGCGGATGGCGGCACGGGGCAGCGGGCCGGTGAGCAGGACCCGGCCCTGGAGTCCGCGCGCCTCGACCCAGTCCTGCATCGGGCCGGCGAAAGGTCCGTCGCCCGCGACGACCAGGCGCGACCGCACCTCGGGGACCGCGGCGACCAGGTCGGCGAACAGCTCGAGGAGCTGCATCGGGCGCTTGCGGCTGGCCAGGCGCATCACGCTCACCAGCGTGAGCACGTCGTCGCGGCGGCGACGCTCTGCGGCGGCCCACCAGGCGACGTCGACGGCGTTGGGCACGACGTGCACCGGCGTGTCGCGCAGGACCGCGACCATGTCCGCGGCGGCGGCGTGCGACACCGCCGTCCACACCAGCGGGCTGCGACCGACCAGCGGCATCAGCAACCGGACCGCGGGCTTCCACCCGTCCCACATCGAGTGCACGGTGGCGACCACCGGGACACCGCGGCGACCGGCGGCTCCGATCGCGCGGCAGGTCGTCGGCGACCACACCGAGAGGTGCGCGTGGACGGCGTCGTAGGCGGTGAGGTCGATCTCGCCGAGCACACCCGTGGCGGGAGCGCGGTGCACGGCGACCTCGCCTCCCCACCGGTCCGCCTCCGGCGTCCGGGTGAGCACCGCGACGTCGTGGCCCTGCTCGCGCTGACGCTCGGCGAGCTCTTCGACGAACAGCTCGATGCCGCCCAGGCTGGGGCGGTAGACGTCGCTGACGTGGAGGATGCGCATCAGGCGGCCAGGGTACGGGCGGCCAGGCGTCGCGTCACGAACCACCCGACCAGCCACATCCCTCCGACGGGCACCTCCAGCGCCGTGACGAAGCCGCGGTAGAGCAGCACGCCGGCCGCCACGGTCGTCGGGTCGCCACCGAAGGCGACCAGGAGGCCGGCGGCGCCGGCCTCGCTGACGCCGATGGCGCCGGGGGTCACGCAGACGACCGTGAGCAGCCGCTCGACCGCGTAGGCGGCGAGGACCGCGGCGAGCGGCAGCCGCACGCCGAGCACGTACAGGCAGGCATAGAGCAGGCCCGCCTGCAGCACGCCGTACCCGAGCATCGCGAGGCTCATCCCGGTCCAGCTGCGTCGTACGACGGCGACCGCCTCGTCGCGGGTGCCGACGACGTGGCGGGCGAAGGCGTCACGATCGACCTCGCGGTGCAGCGCCCGGCCCACCGAGGCGACGACGGCGGCGAGCCCCTGCGCCACTCCCGCGGCGACCCGCGCGCTGCTCAGCGCCGCCACGACCGTCACCAGCACGACGAGCAGGGCGGCGACACCGATCAGCGCCGCCAACGCGAGCACGTGGCCGACCGAGAGCCCGACGGCGAGGGTCGCCCCGAACGCGACCGCCGGCATCGCCAGCTTCATCAGCACGTCCCAGATGTTCGTGACGAGGGTGAACGAGGCGAACTCGCGCGCGGTGACCCGCCAGGTGCGGAGCATGTGGAAGTTGAGCGTCATCCCCAGCGCGCCGCCGAAGGGCACCAGGTTGGACACCGCGCTGCCGGTGAGGTTGAGCGTGAGCGCCCGGCGGCGGCTCAGCCCGGGCAGCGCTCCGGTGAGCACGAAGGAGTGGACGAAGAGTCCGGCCGCCCACAGCCCGGTGAGCAGCAGCAGCTCGTGGACGGTCACGCCGCGGATGGCGCCGACGACGTCGTGGACGGTGGTGCCGAGGAGTCGCGGCACCACGACGACGAGCAGGGCCACCGCGAGGCCGGTGCCGAGCAGCGCGCGGACGATGTGGGCCCGCGACGGGCCGGCTTCGGCCCGCTCGACCAGCTCCCCCTCGACCTGCGCGGCGGGCTGCGAGACTGCGGGCGTGTCGTTCACGCTCGTCTCCTTCCACGCACACCCCGACGACGAGGCGTTGCTGACCGGAGGGACGCTGGCACGCGCAGCCGCCGAGGGCCACCGGGTCGTGCTGGTGACGGCCACGGACGGAGCCGCGGGGTTGACCGGCGGCTCCTCGAGCGGCCTGGGCACGCGGCGGGTCGCCGAGTTGCGGCGGGCGGCCGCGGCGCTGGGGTGTGCGCGCGTCGAGGTGCTCGGATACGCCGACTCCGGTTCGTCGGGTCGGGCCCCGGACGGCTCGTTCGCGACGCTCGACCCCGAGGAGCCGGCGCAGCGCCTGGCCGCGCTGCTGGGCGAGGAGTCCGCCCAGGTGCTGACGATCTATGACCCACAGGGCGGTTACGGGCACCGTGATCATGTGCAGGTGCACCAGGTCGGTGTGCGCGCCGCTGCGCTGGCCGGCACGCCCGTCGTGCTCGAGGCGACGGTGCGGCGGGAGTCGCTGCGCCGCGTCGCGCGGTGGCTGCGCTGGGTGCCCGGGGCGCGAGCGCTGTTGCCGGGGGACGGCTTCGCCGGCGCGTACCTGCCGCGAGCGGACCTGACGCACCAGGTCGACGTGCGACGTCACCTGGGCGCGAAGACGGCGGCGCTGGCCGCACACCACTCGCAGACCTCCGGCGGGCGGTCCGTGCGCACCGTGGCGTTGCTGCTGGCGCTTCCCCGGCCGCTGCTGGCTCCGGTGCTCGGCCGTGAGTGGTTCCGGGAGCGAGGTCGGCCTGCGTGCACGCGTGACCAGCCGCTGCAGGACGACATCTTCGCGTCGCTGCGCTGATCCGCCGGGTGGTCCGCATCCCTCCCCCTCGTGTCCGCGTCGTAGCCCACCATGTCCGAGACACCTGACGCCAGCGTGAAACATGGGCGCGGCGTTGTCGAGGCGACGTGCGTCTCAGGGCTGACGCGCCAGCCCCGCCATCCCCCATCTGACCAGCGACGCCGCCACCGAGCCCGAGAGGCGCGCCACCGGCACGGCGGGACCCATCAGCGGCAGCAGCAGGGACCGGCGCGCCCAGCCGGGAAGCAGGGCGACCCCTCCGGCGGCGATGAGGCCGTAGCCGGGCCGGACGACCAACGGCAGCGGCGGGTCGAGGAGCAGGAAGCGGGCGACGTCGCGGGCCTCGGCCGTCCCGCGGAGCACCGGCCGGAACGCCTCCAGCTCGGCCTCGAGCTCGGCCACGGTGGCCGGGACGCGGTCGGCGCCGAGCAGCAGCGCGGAGCGGCCGGCCTGCTCGACGTACCGGTCGGCCTCCTCCGGGCTGAGCGGGAAACGGCCGTAGGCCCCGTAGGCGTGGAGGAACGACCAGACCTGGGCCACGTGCACCCAGCGGAGCAGCTCGGGATCGGACGCGGCGTACGGCACGCCGTCGCGCTCGCCGGTCACCCGGCGGTGGACGCGCCGGACCGCCGCGATGGCGCGCTCGGCGTCCGCCGCGGTGCCGTAGGTGGTGATCGCCAGGTAGTGGCTGGTGCGCTGCAGCCGGCCCCACGGGTCGCCTCGGAAGCCGCTGTGGTCGGCCACTCCCGCCATGGCGAGGGGGTGCAGCGACTGCAACAGCAGCGCGGCCACGCCGCCGGGGAACATCGCCGCGTCCTCGTGCACCCGCCAGATCGGGTCCTCGGGCCCGAACCAGCGCTCACCCGCCTTGCCCCAGATGCCCTCGGCGCGCTCGGCCGCGTCCTCACCCGCCACCCGCGAGCGCAGCGCCTCGCCCAGCCGGCGCTGCACCACCCCGCCGACACCGGTCAGGAGCTCGGGTCCCATGCCGCCATGGTCCCCGACCGCGCCAAGGACGCCCGCCCGGCGCGGCCTCCGGTTCCCGCGGCCGTTTTCACAGGCTACGAGAGGAAACCGGTGCCATCCGGCACGGCACGCATGCTCCGAGGGCCACCAGGGCTGCGTACCGTGCCGAATGGCCCGCTCACAGCCTCAGGCGTCGTACGCCGTACCGCGCTTGATCTGCAGGCTCGGGACGTCGGCGCTGCTCCAGCTCATCTCATAGGTACGCCGGTAGCCGGTGTGCGCGATGCGCCACCCATCCGGGGTGCGCCGGTAACGGTCGGAGTAGAACGCCGCCCCCTCGAGCACGAACTGGGCGTCCGGGACGATGACCTTGTCCTCGAGGTACCAGGTCCCGGTCGCCTCGTCGCCGTCGACGACGATCTCGGGGTGGTGCGCCTGGTGCAGGGAGATCAGGCCCGGCCCCATGTGGTCGCGCATGAACGTCACCAGCGCGTCGCGGTTGTCGAACACGAGCCCCGCGTAGTCCGCGGTGATGTCGGGGAGCAGGCAGGTGGCGAAGTCGTCCCAGCGCTTGAGGTCGAGGTTGCGGAAGTAGCGGTACTTCAGCTGCTGGATGTCGTGCAGGTCGTGCTCGCTGCTCGCGCTGCTGGTCACGGGCCACCGCCGTCCGGTCGGAGTTGCATACGGATGGCGCCGAGAGTAGAACGCGTTCCACTTTCCGTCGAGGCGGCGTGCTCGCTCAGCGGCGGGCGGTCCGGAACAGACCCCGGACGATCTCGCGCGCCGCGCTGCGGGCCACCTGCTTGAACTCGGGGGAGGTCACCACCTGCTCGAAGACCGTCTTCTCCTGACGCGTGCGAGTCGTGGTGCGCTCGGGGGCCGGCACGTGCTGGTCGGCCGGCGCCTCCTGGGGAGCCTTCGCGGCGCCGGCTTCGAGGCGCTTGGCCAGCATCTCCCGGGCGGAGTCGCGGTCGACCACGGTGGCGTACTTCGCCTGCAGCGGGGAGGACGTGACGATCCGCTCGACCGTCGCGGCGTCGGCCGGCCCCATCAGCGAGCGCGGCGCCCGGAGCCGGGTCCACGCCACCGGCGTCGGGGAGCCCCGCTCGCTCATCACGGTGACGACGGCCTCGCCGATGCCGAGCGTGAGCAGCACCTCCGCGAGGTCGGGATAGGCGGAGAACGGGTACGTCGCCACGGTCTGCTTGAGCGCCTTGGCGTCGTTGGGCGTCGCGGCGCGCAGCGCGTGCTGGACGCGCGACCCGAGCTGGGCCAGCACCTCGTCGGGGACGTCGGTCGGCGACTGGGTCACGAAGAAGACCCCGACGCCCTTGGACCGGATCAGTCGGACCGTCTGGGCGATCTGGTCCAGGAACGCCGGCGAGGCGTCGCGGAAGAGCAGGTGCGCCTCGTCGAAGAAGAACACCAGCTTCGGCTTGTCGGCGTCGCCCACCTCGGGGAGATCGTGGAAGAGGTCGGCGAGCAGCCACATCAGGAACGTCGAGAACAGCGCCGGCCGGTCCTGCAGGTTCGGCAGCTCGACGAGGGTGATCACGCCCTTGCCGTCCGGCGTGGTCCGCAGCAGGTCCGCGGTGTCGAACTCGGGCTCGCCGAAGAAGGCATCGGCGCCCTGGTCGGCGAACGCCACGAGCTCGCGCAGGATCACCCCGGCCGTCGCCTTGGAGAGCCCGCCCAGGCCCTCCCGCTGCGCCTTGCCCTCGTCGGAGACCAGGAAGCCCACCACCGCGCGCAGGTCGGCGAGGTCGAGCAGCGGCAGCCCCGCCTGGTCGGCGTAGTGGAAGACCAGTCCGAGGGAGGACTCCTGGGTGTCGTTGAGCCCGAGGACCTTGCTGAGCAGGGTCGGCCCGAAGGCGGTCATCGTCACCCGCACCGGGACGCCGGTGCCCTGACCGCCGAGGGCGACGTACTCGACGGGGAAGCCCTGCGCCTGCCAGGTCTGGCCGACCGACGCCGCGCGCTCGGTCAGCTTGTCGCCGGCCTGACCGGGCGCGCCCAGCCCGGAGAGGTCGCCCTTGATGTCGGCGGCGAAGACCGGGACCCCGGCATCGGAGAGCTGCTCGGCGAGCAGCTGCAGCGTCTTGGTCTTCCCGGTGCCGGTGGCACCGGCGACCAGGCCGTGCCGGTTCAGCATCGCGAGCGGCACCCGGATGGGTGTCGAGGTGAGGTGGGAGGCGTCGGTGAGCAGCGCCCCCAGTTCGAGGACGGGACCCTCGAAGGCGTAGCCGGGGGCGACGGCTTGGACGATCGGGTCGCCGCTGGGATCGGGCGCCGGTGCATCGGTCATGTCCGCAGCGTAGACACGCCGCTCCCTATGATGGGCCGGGTGATCTTCAAGCGCGTGGGTGACGGGCGGCCCTATCCCGACCACCACCTCGACGCGCGCTCGTGGGCGGCGCTGCCCCCGCGGCCGGTACGCCTCGACGAGCTGGTGACCACCAAGGACACCTTGCAGCTGGCGGCGCTCCTCGACGAGGACTCGACGTTCTTCGGGGACCTGTTCGCCCACGTGGTGCAGTGGCGCGACGAGCTCTACCTCGAGGACGGGCTGCACCGGGCACTGCGGGCGGCGCTGCAGCAACGGCACGTCGTCCATGCGCGCGTGCACGTGGTCGACGGCGGGCCCTGATGCCGGCGCTCTCCGGGCGGCACATCACCACCGCGGTGACGATGACGGGGCTGGTCGTCGTGCTGGGCCTGATGGCGGTGTTCGGCTATCGGGCGGCGACCCAGCCGCTCCCCGGCTCCGACACATCGAGCACCACCCAGTGCAGCAAGGACGAGATCTCCAAGCAGTTCTACGTGCGCCCCGGCGACGTCACGGTGAGCGTCTACAACGCCGGGGCGAGCTCGGGAGCCGCCGGCCGGCTGATGCAGTCCTTGGCGGATCGGGGGTTCCAGCCCGGCGACGTCGGGAACGCTCCCAGCGGCGTGCACGTCCGTCGCGCCGAGGTGCACACCACGAAGGGACACCGCACCAGCGCGCAGCTCGTGGCCCGCACGCTCGGCAAGGGCACGAAGGTCGTGGTGTCGGCGAAGCAGGCAGGACCCGGAATCGACGTGTACGTCGGTCCGCGGTTCCGGCACCTGGCCGCTCACGCTCCCCAGAAGCTGAAGCTCGACAAGCCGATCGTCAGTTGCGTGCCGGTCGAGTGACCCCTCCGGGCACCCGCCGCCGGATCCGCCGGTGGGTCTCTCCCGGCTCCTTGCCGGCCTCGTGCCAGTGCGCGAGGCGTCCGCCCAGGGACACCTCGCGGAGCCGGGCCTCGGTCCGCTCCCGGTGCCGGTGGGGGGTCACCACGACGAGGTCGTCACCGCGTCGCAGCGTCGTGCGGGGCTCGGGGACCCGGGCCTGACCCTCGCGCACGACGAGCGCCACCGACGCGCCCGGGGGCAGCCGGAGCTCGCCGACCTCGACGCCGAGCATGCGGGAGCGCGGAGAGATCCGCACCTGGAGGAGGTCGGCGCCGACCCGCTCCAAGGGGGCGGCCTCCACCTCCAGCTCTCGGGGCTCTGAGCGTCGAGCGACCCGCAGCACGCGGGCCACCAGCGGCAGCGTGGGGCCCGACAGCAGCGTGTAGATCACCACCATCACGAAGACGATGTCGAAGAGCTTCGCCGCTCCCGGGACGCGCTCGGCGAGCGGGATGGTGGCGAGCACGATCGGCACGGCGCCCCGCAGGCCCGCCCAGCTGACGAAGGTCGCCTCTCGCCACGGCATCCGGGGCACCACCGCGCACAGGAACACCGACAGGGGCCGGGCCACGAAGGTGAGCACGAGGCCGGCGACGATCGCCTCCCACACGACGCTCAGGGTGAAGCGGCCCGGCGTGGCGAGCAGGCCCAACATGATGAACAGCCCGATCTGCGCCAGCCACGCGACGCCTTCGGAGAACGAGCGGGTGGCAGCGCGGTGCGGGAGCTCGGCGTTGCCGAGGACGAGCGCGGCCAGGTAGACCGCCGCGAAGCCGGACCCGTGCAGGGAGGCGGTGCTGGCGTAGGCGAGGACGGCGATGGCGAGGACCGACAACGGGTAGAGGCCCGAGGACGGGAGCGCGATGCGCCGCATCAGCCACGCACCGGCGAGGCCGATCACGAGGCCGCCGACGACACCGAGGACCAGTTCCCAGACGACCTGGCCCAGCAACGCTCCCGCGCCGTGCCCACCGGCGCTGACCAGCGTGACGAGCACGACCGTCGGGGCGTCGTTCAGCCCGGACTCGGCCTCGAGGGTGGCGGTGATCCGGCGGGGCAGGGGGACGCGGCGCAGCATCGAGAACACCGCGGCCGCGTCGGTGGGCGACGTGACGGCGCCGAGCACGACGGCCAGGCGCCAGTCCAGCCCGAGCAGGTAGTGCGTGCCCACCGCCACCACGCCGACGCTGACCAGGACGCCGATCGTGGCGAGCGCGAGCCCGGTGCGCATGACCGGGCGCATCTCCGCCCAGGAGGTGGTGAGTCCGCCCTCGGCGAGGATGAGCACGAGCGCGGCGAAGCCGAGCGAATGGGCCAGCTCGGCGTCGGAGAACCCGATGCCGATGCCGCCGTTGCCGAGCACGAGCCCGATCAGGAGGTAGACGAGCAGCGTGGGGAAGCCGGTGCCGACCGAGACACGCACGGCGAGGATCGCGAGCAGCAGCACTCCGGACCCGGCGAGCAGCGCCTGGTCGAGCGTGTGCACGTCGAACGTCATGGCGGCCTCGGTGATCGGGGTCGGGGACTGATCCTAACGCCCGGGCGTGACTAGAACGTGTTCTAGTGCGCGGCGTAAGATCCGCGCATGACGCTCGCGCTGCCCGACGTACTGCAGGCCCCGGAGGTGACCGACTGGTCCGACGAGGTCGACCTCGTGGTGATCGGATTCGGCATCGCCGGCGGCTGCGCGGCGCTCGAGGCGGCTCGTGCCGGAGCCCGGGTGATCCTGCTGGAGCGCGCCGCGGAGCACGGCGGCACCAGCGCGATGGCCGGCGGCCACTTCTACCTCGGCGGCGGTACCGCGGTGCAGCGGGCGGTCGGCGTCGAGGACTCAGCGGAGGAGATGGCGAAGTACCTTCTCGCCGTCTCCTGCGATCCCGAGCCCGAGACCGCGTCCAAGATCCGCGCCTTCGCCGAGGACAGCGTCGCCCACTTCGACTGGATCGAGGCGCTGGGCATCACCTTCGAGCGGTCGTTCTATCCCGAGAAGGCGGTGATCCAGCCCGGGACGCAGGGGTTGATGTTCACCGGCAACGAGAAGGTGTGGCCCTTTCTCGAGCAGGCGCGGCCGGCTCCCCGGGGTCACAAGGTGCCGAAGCCGGGTGACACCGGCGGGGCCAAGCTGGTGCTGGACGCCCTCGCCGACCGGATCGCCGAGACCTCGGTCGACGTGCGGTTCGAGACCGGCGCGACGAGCCTGGTCCTGGACGGCGACCGCGTCGTCGGCGTCGCGTGGCGGCACTTCGAGGAGCGTGGGGTCATCGGGGCGCGGTCGGTGGTCATCGCCGCCGGTGGCTACGTGGGCAACGAGGAGATGGTGCACGCCTACACGCCGCAGCTCGGCTCGAAGCTGATGCCGCTCGCCTCGACGTACGACGACGGGCTGGGCATCCGGCTCGGCGCCAGTGTCGGCGCGGAGCTGCGGATGATGGATCAGGCGTTCATCACCGCGCCGTTCTACCCGCCGTCGAAGCTGGTCACCGGGATCGTGGTGAACCGGGACGGGAAGCGCTTCGTCGCCGAGGACAGCTACCACTCCCGGACGTCGGGGTTCGTGATGGACCAGCCGGGCCAGGCCGCCTACCTGATCGTCGACTCCACGCACATCGAGCACCCCGACTTCCCGCTGTGCCCGTTCGTCGACGGCTGGGAGACGATCGAGGAGATGGAGGCCGCGCTGCGCATCCCGGCGGGCAACCTCGCCGAGACGCTGGCGTCGTACAACAAGTACGCCGCCGACGGGCAGGACCCGGAGCTCCACAAGCAGCCGGAGTGGCTGGAGCCCCAGGACCAGGGACCGTGGGGCGCCTTCGACCTCACTCTCGGCAAGGCGCTCTACGCCGGCTTCACGATGGGCGGCATGCGCGTGGATGTGGACGGCCGCGTGCAGCGCTCAGATCTGTCGGTGATCGACGGGCTGTTCGCGGCCGGCGCCTGCGCGGTGAACATCGCCCAGGACGGCAAGGGCTACGCCTCCGGGACGCAGCTCGCCGAGGGCTCGTACTTCGGCAGGCGCGCGGGGCGCCACGCCGCCGCATCCGCCATGTAACGCGGGGTTAGTGCTTGCGAACACCGGCTGTTGTCGGCGTGTCGCGAGCCGAACACCGCGTTACATGGCTGCGGCCGCCCTGTGCGAGGGTGCGATCGTGAACCGGCTCCAGGTCGCCCAGCGCGCGAACGTCCCGCCCTTCCACGTGATGGACCTGCTGGCGGCGGCGAAGCAGCGGCAGCGGACGCACGGCGACCTGTGCGACCTGGTCGCCGGGCAGCCGTCGACCGGGGCGCCGCTCGCCGTACGCGAGGAGGCCAAGCGACTGCTGGACACCGCGAACCTCGGCTACACCGTCGCCACCGGCATCCCCGAGCTGCGACAGGCGATCGCCGACCACCACGCGCGGCGGAGCGGCATCGAGGTCGGCGCCGACGACGTGGTGATCACCACCGGGTCCTCGGGCGGGTTCCTGCTGGCGTTCCTGGCGGCGTTCGAGGTCGGTGACCGGGTGGTGATGGCGAACCCCGGCTACCCCTGCTACCGCAACGTGCTCCGCGCGCTGGGCTGCGAGGTCGTCGAGATCGAATGTGGAGCCGAGACGCGCTTCCAGCCGACGCTCGCGCAGCTGGAGGCGCTCGAGGGCCCGATCGCCGGCCTGCTGATCGCCTCGCCCGCCAACCCGACCGGCACGATGATCGACCCGGCGGAGCTCGCCGCGATCGCGCGGTGGTGCGAGGAGCGCGGCGTACGCCTGGTCAGCGACGAGATCTACCACGGCATCACCTACGGCGCCGAGCCGACCGCCTCGGCCCGGCAGACCTCGCGCAGCGCGATCGTGTTCGGCTCGTTCTCGAAGTACTTCTCGATGACCGGCTGGCGGATGGGCTGGATGCTCGTGCCCGAGGAGCTGCGGCGTCCGGTCGACGTGCTGACCGGCAACTTCACCATCTGCCCGCCGTCGCTGGGCCAGTACGCCGCGCTGGCGGCGTTCACCCCCGAGTCCTACGCCGAGCTCGACGGCCACGTCGCCCGCTACGCCGGCAACCGGGCCCTGCTGCTCGACGCGCTGCCCCGGCTGGGCATCGACAGGCTCGCGCCGGCCGACGGGGCGTTCTACGTCTACGCCGACATCGCCCACCTCACCGACGACTCCTACGGCTGGTGCCGCCGACTGCTCGGCGAGACCGGCGTCGCGATGGCGCCGGGCATCGACTTCGACACCGTGCGCGGCCACCAGTTCGTGCGGATGTCGTTCGCGGGCGCGGAGGCGCAGATCGTGACGGCATTGGAGCGGCTCGGCTCCTGGCTGTAGCGCTCAGGCGGCAGGCGGCGCGGTCGCCGCCAGCAGCATCGCGACGGCGCGGTCCACGAGCAGCAGCCACCGCGTCCCGCCGGGGTCGTTGCTCGCCTGCTGGGTGGCCAGACCCGTCAACGTCGCGGTCCACAGGTCGAGTCCTGCCGGGTCCGTCACGCCCACCTCGGCGAGCACGTCGCTCATCTCCTCGAGAAGCCTCGTCGCGCGCGCATAGGAGCTCCCCGACGGCTCGAAACCGGGGATCACCCGCAGGAACAGCAACTGCATCCGCGCAGGGTCGGCGACCGCGAGCTCCACGAACCGGCGTGCGCCCCGCGCCACCTTGGTCGTCGCCGGCTCCTCGCCGGCCCGGATGTCGGCGAGGGCCGCGAGGAAGGCGTCGTACCCCTCGGCGAACAGCGCGTCGTAGATCTCGTGCTTGCCCGCGAAGTGCCCGTACAGCGAGGGCGCCCGCATCCCGACGAGGGAGCCGAGGTCGCGGAGGCTCCAGCCGGTCAGGCCGCGCTCACGGCTCAGCTGCCAGGCGCTGTCGAGGATGCGGCGGCGCGTCGCCGCGCGCCGCTCGCCGTCGCGCACCGCCATCTCTCAGCTCCTGCTTCGGAGTCGTGGACAGGGACGGAGCGGCGGGAGCAACATCACCTAACGATGTTAGGAGATGGTGTCCGATGACGACAACCGCGGTGGACCCCAGGACGATCCCTCCGATCGCGCGCAGCACCGACGCGGCTCGGGTCGCGGCGGCGGCGTACGCGCAGGTGGCAGATCTGCTCGAGCGCCTCGATCCCGCCGACTGGGACCGGCCCACAGAGTGCGCGGGATGGCCGGTCGCCGACGTCGCCGGCCACCTCATCGGTGCCATGAAGGCGTGCGCCAAGGTCCGGGAGGCAGCTCGCCAGCAGGTGTACGGCGTGCGCCACGCCCGCCAGCACGAGGGCAACCCGTTGGATGCGCTGAACGCCCTGCAGGTCGCCGACCATCGCGCGCTCACGCCGGCGGAGCGGGTCGCAGAGGTGCACAGGCTGGCACCCGCCGCGGTGGCGGGCCGGATGCGCCTGCCCGCGCCCGTCCGCCGGATGAGCGTGCCGATCGCGCAGACGGGCTCCACCCAGGGGCTGCCGGCGCGGCTCAACCTCGGGGTGGCGATGGACGTCGTCTACACGCGCGACGCCTGGCTGCACACCATCGACATCGCCCGCGCGACGGACCGGGAGATCGACCTCGCCGCGCCCGTCAACGCGCGCGTCGTCGCCGACGTCGTCCGCGACTGGGCCGCGGCACACGGCGTACCTGTCGAGCTCGTGCTCACCGGGCCGGCCGGAGGCCGGTTCACCAGCCCGGGACCCGGCGCCCGGCTGGAGCTCGACGCGGTCGACTTCTGCCGGATCCTCTCGGGACGAGCGCCCGGCGAGGGCCTGCTCGCGGTGTCCGTCGTCTTCTGAGCCCGTCATCCCTCCATGGCGCCGGCGAGCATCGCGACCAGCTGCTCGACGTAGCGGGCGTGGCCGAGGGCGGGCCGCCGGCCGGTCTCGAGAAAGCGGGCGCGCTCGGCCAGTCCGGCGCTGAGGAACGTCACCAGCGCTCCCACCCGCTCCCGCGCGATCGGGCGACCGTGCGTGGCGGCGACCAGCTCCTCCAGCCGCGCGAGCTGCGTCGCGAGCACCGACCCTTCGATCGGCGCGGCGATCCGCCCCCGTCGCACCCCCGAGAAGCCGGCGAGCTGCTCGACGATGCGGAGGAAGTCGCGGCCCTCTGCCGTCCCCAGCAGCGCCGCGGTCGGCACCACGATCGCGCGGATCAGGTCGTGCAGGCCGGCCGTCTCCCCCGCGGTGGCCTGGCGCGCCCGGACGGCCTCCATCGCTGAGACGTGCCGGTCGACCACCTCGCGCAGCAGTCCGTCACGCGACCCGAAGTGGTAGCTCACCGCAGCGTCGTTGGCCTGCCCCGCATCGCGCACCACGTCGCTCATCCGCGCGCCGGCGACGCCGTCGACGGCGAACCGCCGCTCGGCGGCGCGAAGGAGGCGTTCCCGGGTCGCCGTTGCGTCACGTGGCATCGGCACGGATACTAACAACTCTTGTTAGAAAAGGAGGCGCCGATGCCGGTTCGCTACGACCCCCTCGCTGCGTCCTTCCTCGACGACCCCTACCCGACGTACACCGCTCTGCGTGACGAGGCCCCGGTCCACCACCACGCCGGCACCGCCGACGTGCCGGCCCATTGGGTGCTCTCCCGCTTCGAGGACGTCTGGGACGCGGTACGCCGGCCCGAGGACTTCTCCTCCGCCAGTGGGCTCACCTACTTCCCCGACGAGATCGGGCGGCTCGGCCTGCCCCCGAACCTCGTCATGCTCGATCCGCCCACCCAGACCCGGTTGCGTGCGCTCATCGGACGGGGATTCACCCCGCGACGCGTCCTGCAGCTGGAGGGCACGATCCGCGAGTTCGTCCGACGGCGGCTCGCCTTGCTCGGCGCACGAGCCGCGGCGGGCGAGCCGGTCGACCTGCACCGTGACTTCTCCACCACGGTGCCGGCGTACGTCCTCGCCGAGCTGTTCGGTGTCCCCGAGGCCGATCGCGCGCGCTTCACCCCCTGGGTGCGCGCGCTGACCGCGATCCAGAGCGAGGGCTTCGGGCTCGACGGCCTGGACGGCAACCAGGCGGTGCTCGAGATACTGGGCTACTTCACCGACGTCATCACCGCGCGCCGCGCGCAACCGGCCGAGGACCTGATCGGCGCGTTGGTCGCGGCGGAACTAGGCCGCGCACGCCTGTCGGACTGGGACATCCTCGGGTTCTGCTTCGTCGTGGTGGCCGGCGGCAGCGACACCACGGCGGCGCTGATCTCCCACGGCGTCGAGCTGCTGACCCGGCATCCCGACCAACGGTCCCTGCTGCTCGGCGACCCGGCGCTGATCGCGAACGGGTTGGTGGAGTTCCTGCGGCTCGAGTCATCCGTCCAGGGCCTGTGCCGCACGACCACGCGGGACGTCACCGTGCAGGGCACGACGATCCCGGCCGGAGAGAAGGTGCTGATGCTGTACGGCGCGGCGAACCGGGACCCCCGAGAGTTCGGGGACGATGCCGAGGAGCTCGACGTGCGCCGGACGATCGCGCGACACCTCGGGTTCGGCAGCGGACCGCACTTCTGCATCGGCAACCACTTGGCCCGGCTGCAGGCACGGATCGCCCTCGAGGAGCTGCTTGCCGCACACCCCCACATCGAGGTGGACCCCGCAGCGGGTGTGCGGCACCGCTCGGCGTTCGTGCGCGGCTGGGAGAGCCTTCCGGCGTACGGGCTGTCCGCTACTTCTTCCGTGTGAGGAACGCCTGCATCGCCTCCCGGGCGCCCTCGGAGCCGAACAGCCGGGCGCTCAGCGTCGCCATGTCGTCGGCCTGGGCGTCGATGCGGGCGAGGAGGTCGCGGGCCAGCAGCGCCTTGGTCTCCGCGAGACCCTGCGGATGGGCCTGCAGCAGCTCGCCGACCGTCGCCTGGATCGCGGCGTCGAGCGCGGCAGCGGGCACCGCCCGGGTGACCAGTCCCATCGCGGCCGCCTCTGCGGCGTCGAAGGTGCGGCCGGTGAGGAAGGTGTCGGCGGCGGCGCGGCTGGTGAGGCGGGGCAGGACGGTGAGGCTGATGACGGCCGGTGCGAGGCCCAGTCGGGACTCGGTGAACGCGAACGTCACGTCGTCCTGGCAGATCGCGACATCGGCTGCCGCGACGATGCCCAGCCCGCCGGCGCGCACCGGACCGACGAGGCGGACCACGACGGGCTTGGGATGGGCGACGATCTGACGCTGCATCTCCACGAGGGCCCGCGCACCCTCCTCCATCCCGCCGTCGGACGCCTCGGACAGGTCGGCTCCGGAGCAGAACACCCGGTCGGCGCTGCGGATCACCACCACACGGCTGTCGTCGTCACGCGCCATGCCGAGCGCCGCGAAGAGCTCGCTCACCAACTGCCTCGACAGCGCGTTGCGGTTGTGTGGCGAGTCGAGCGTCACCGTCCCGACCCCGTCGCTCACCGCGTAGTGCACCAGCCCGCTCATGTGGTCTCCCTCTTCCGCCGAGTTGCGGGTTGTGGCCCGCCGAGTTGTGAGGCCGGGCCGGCCGAGTTGCCAGTCCCGGCCCGTCCAGATGTCGATTGTGGCCTGTCGAGGTCTCGCTCCACCGGCCACGGCCACGCCGCCGTTTCGCACGTCCGTAACCCGCAACTCACGGGGCCCCGGGGCGCAACTCGCGGGGCCACGGGGCGCAACTCGGCAGGGTCAGTAGCTCTTCGGGAGGCCGAGGGAGTGCATCGCGACGAAGTTGAGGATCATCTCGCGCGACACCGGGGCGATGCGGCCGAGGCGGGCGGCGAGGAGCATGTTGCCCAGGCCGTACTCCTGGGTCATGCCGGCGCCGCCGTGGGTGTGGACCGCTACGTCGGTGGCGTTGCAGGCGATCTCACCGGCGGCGTATTTCGCCATGTTGGCGTACTCCCCCGCGCCCATGTCGTCGCCGGCGTCGTAGAGCGCAGCCGCCTTCTGCTGCAGCAGCCGCGACTGCTCCAGCTCGATCTTGATCTTCGCCAGCGGGTGCGCGATGCCCTGGTGCGCGCCGATCGGCTGGCCCCAGACGTTGCGCACGCCGGCGTACTCGACGGCCCGCTCCAAGGCGTACGTCGCCATCCCGTTGGAGAACGCCGCGCCCATGATCCGCTCGGGGTTCAGCCCGGCGAAGAGCTGCAGGAGGCCGGCGTCCTCATCGCCGACGAGCGAGTCCGCAGGCAGGTGCACCTCGTCGAGGAACAGCGTCCACTGCGTCTCCGGAGCCATGAACGACATCGGGATCGGCTGCTTGGTGAAGCCGTCGGCATCGGTCGGCACCACGAACAGGCACGGCTTGAGCTTGCCCGTCCTCGCGTCGGCGGCGCGGGCCACGATCAGCACGGCGTCGGCCTCGTCGACGCCGGAGATGTAGGTCTTCTGGCCGCTGAGCACCCAGCCGCCGTTGGCATCCCGGGTGGCGGTGGTGGTGATCCGGTGGGAGTTCGAACCGGCGTCGGATTCGGTGATCCCGAAGGCCATCGTGAACGATCCGTCCGCGATGCCCGGGAGCCAGCGCTGCTTCTGCTCGGCTGTGCCGAAGCGACCGATGATCGAGCCGCAGATCGCCGGGGACACCACCATCATCAGCAGCGGCGCGCCCGCCCGGGCGGCCTCCTCCAGCACGGCCGCCAGGTCGCCGATTCCACCGCCGCCCCCGCCGTACTCCTCGGCGATGGTGACGCCGAGGAACCCGCGCTTGCCCATGTCGGCCCACAGCTCGGTGGTCTTGCCGCCGGTGCGCGCCTGCTCCTCGACGTACGCGCGGCCGTAGCCCGAGGCCAGCTTGTGCACCGCCTCGCGCAGCGCGCGCCGCTCCTCGGGCTCGGTGAAGTTCGTCATCTCTGCTCCTCCTGAGTCACCCGGGCGAGCACGTCGCCCGCCGAGACCTGCTGCCCGACCGTCACGTCGAGCGACACCACACCGTCGGTGGGCGCCTTGATCGCGTGCTGCATCTTCATCGCCTCGAGGACCAGCAGCGTGTCGCCCGCCGTCACGGCGGATCCGTCCTCGACCGGTACGGCGACCACGGTGCCGGGCATCGGCGCCAGCAGGGATCCCTCGTCCACCTGGTCGGCGGGGTCGCCGAAGCGAGGCACCTCGACGAGGCTCACCGAGCCGCCCGGCCCGTCGACGTGCACGGTCCGAGGGGAGGCACCGTCGCGGTCCTCCACCACGACGTCGTACGACGACGCGACGCCGTCGACGGTCAGGACCACCCGGTGATCGGACGCCTCGAGTACCGCGGCGCCGTCGACCACGAACCCGTCCCGGGTGCCCGTCCAGTGCACCTCGAGTTCGCCGTCCGGTCCGCTGAACCGGTTGACCTGCTGCTGGCTGACGACGTTGCGCCAGCCGGCGGGGATGCCGCGCTGTACGACCGCTCGAGCGCGGTCGTAGGCCACCAAGGCGAGCGCCGCTGCCACGGCGGCGTGCGGGTCGGTCCCGGCGCTGCTCCAGTCGCGCTCACCGAGGGTGGCCGTGCTCATCTCGCCGCTCAGGAACTCCTCGTCGCCGAGCAGGCGGACGAGCTGGTCGCGGTTCGTCACCAGCCCATGGATCCGCGCGCGCCGCAGGGCGCCAGCCAGCCGGCGCGCCGCCTGATCCCGGGTCGGCGCCCAGCACACCACCTTGGCGAGCATCGCGTCGTAGTGCGTTCCGACCTCATTGCCGCTCGTGAACCCGGCGTCGAGCCGAATGCCGGGACGGTCGAGTTGCCCGAACGCCGCGTCGACGTCCGGCACCTCGAAGGTAGCCAGCCGACCGCTCTGCGGCTGATAGTCGGCTGCCGGGTCCTCGGCGTAGAGCCGTACCTCGATGGCGTGGCCCTTCGGGTTGAGTGCGGAGGTGGCTGCATTCGCCACGGACT
Organism: Marmoricola sp.; assembly: GCA_051961835.1. Taxonomy (GTDB): domain Bacteria; phylum Actinomycetota; class Actinomycetes; order Propionibacteriales; family Nocardioidaceae; genus Marmoricola. Next base: position 40,297 of record JBQCCW010000305.1, read on the forward strand.
CCAGCACTCGACCTTCGGCGACCGCCAGCTGCAGCTCCACCAGGTCGACCCCGTAGACCTCCTCGGTGACCGGGTGCTCGACCTGCAGCCGGGTGTTCATCTCCAGGAAGAAGAACCGCTCGGCCTCCGGGTCGTAGAGGAACTCCACCGTGCCGGCGCCGACGTACGACACGGCCTCGGCGGCCTTGCGC
>JBQCCW010000306.1:0-8764 GCA_051961835.1 Marmoricola sp.
AGCTCGACACCGCACGGCTCCCCGACGGCGGCGGACCGTGGCGACTGGAGGCGACGGTCGCGGCCTGCGGACTGCGCGACACGGCGCCGCTGCTCGTCTGGCCGTGGGTGGAGGCCTCCATGACCACACCCACCGTCGACCCGCCCCGCCCGGTAGTGCGGCTCACGTCCAAACGGGCCGGACTCCTCAACCACTACCACCAGCACACAGCGGTGCTCGCGCGGAGCCGGCGGGTCGAGGGCGGGCGTGCCGAGGTCCGTCTCCAGGTGCGGGGCCCCCGCCCCACGCGGGCCCAGCTCGTGCCGAGGGCCGGAGGCGCCCCGGTGGCGGCCGAGCTCGGGCGTGCGCAAGGCGACGGGTGGATCCTCGGCATCGGCACAGCGGCGCTCGCCGCCAACACGACGTACGACGTGCGCGTGCGCACCGCGGACGGGGCGGTCCACCCGGTCCTGGACGCCGAGGACGGGCTGGAGCCGGGCTGCCGTGCCTCCGAGCCCGTGCGCTTCGTCCGGTCCTCCACGGGCGGGCTCGCGTTGTGCACGGACGCCGAGGCGCAGGTCGTGGCGGTGAGCCTCGCCGACGAGACGGCCACCCTCACCCTGACGGTCGCCGGTGACGGCGCCACCACGGGCGGCCCCGTCGATCCGGTCCTCATCACTCCGGTCCTCATCACTCCGGGAGGCCAGGACCTCCCTGGCGAGGCGGCGACGGAGGACGGTCGCCTCGTCGCTCGGTTCCCGCTGACGCGCAGCGTCTGGGGACGCGACGGTCTCACCGTCCCCCAGGGCCAGTACCGCGTGGCGGTCCGCCTGCCCGACGGCCGCCGCCTCCTCGCCACCCCGGCGCGCGCGCTCCTCGCCGAGCTGCCCGCCTGGGCGGAGCTGCCCCGGATGAACGTGCGGGTCGAGGTGTTCGAGCCCCGCTCGCCGGGCGTGCGGCTCGAGGTGCTGCCGCCCCTGCGGGGCGACGAGCTCTCCGAGCGCGGCCGCCGTGCGATCCGCGAGGAGACGCTGCCCGACCGCGCCGAGCGGCGTAGCGCGTTCTTCCGGACGCTCTACGGCGAGGCGGCCCACGGCAACGGGCTCGGCGTGCACGAGGAGCTGCGGCGGCGCGACGCGCCGGTGGAGCTGCTGTGGTCGGTGCAGGACCACTCGGTCGCCGTTCCGGAGGGAGGCACCCCGGTCGTCGAGGGCACGCGGGCCTGGTACGCCGCGATCCAGCAGTCGCGCTACCACCTGGTCGACGTCCACCAGCTCGACTGGTTCGAGCGGCCGGACGGGCAGGCCCTCGTGGAGACCATGCACGGCTATCCCTACAAGGTGATGGGCCACGCGTGGTGGGCCAAGGGCGGCTTCCCGGTGCGGCAGGTCGCCAACTTCGACCGGCGCGCGCGGGAGTGGACCCACTTCGTGTCGCCGGCCAGCTACGCCACCCCCCTGCTCCGGGCGGCCTTCCTCGAGCCGGCCGGTGCCACGCCGGATATCCTCGAGATCGGCTATCCCCGCAACGACGTGCTGCTGCGACCCGAGGCCGGGGACGTCCGCGCCCGCACCCGGAGGCTGCTGGGCATCGAGGACGGCCAGATCGCGGTGCTCTACGCCCCGACGTTCCGCGACTACCTCTCCGCGGACGACATGACGGCGTCCCGGGTGCGGTTCTTCGACACCGAGGAGGCGCTTCGGCTGCTTCCTGAAAACCATGTGCTGCTCGTCCGAGGGCACGCGTTCAACGCCCGGGTGGCCTCCGAGCGCGAGCCGAGCCGTGACCGCGTCGTCGACGTGACCGACCACCCCGACGTCAACGACCTGATCCTGGCCTCCGACGTCGCGGTCCTCGACTACTCCTCGCTGCGCTTCGACTACGTCCTGGTCGGCAGGCCCATGGTCTTCTTGGTGCCGGACCTCGAGCAGTACGACCGGTTCCGAGGCGGGGTCATCCCCTTCGCCCCGACCGCTCCGGGCCCGCACGTGCGCACGACTGCCGAGGTGGCCGCGTGCCTGCAGGACCTGCAGGCGCTCACCGACGACTACGCCGACGCACGGGCGCGCTTCCGGGAGACCTACGTCGACCTCGAGGACGGGTACGCCGGCGCCCGGCTCGTCGACGCGGTGTTCGTGCCCCGCGGAGACGCGCCGCCCCGGGTGTGACCGCTGCCACCCGACGGGCCGTTCCCCGGCGTGCGGCACCGGCGTACGCTCGTCGCGCAGCATCCAACGAGTAGTCCGGTACCCCCACAGGGGACTGGAACGAAAGGCGATGAGCAGATGACCCGTGTGGGGGTTGTCGGCGCCGGCCGTGTGGGCGCCGTCCTGGCCGCTGCCCTGCGTGCAGCCGGCCACGAGGTGGTCGCCGCGGCCGGGGAGTCCTCGGCGTCCCGAGACCGCGCGGCGGCGCTGCTGCCCGGCGTACCGCTGTGCAAACCGACCGACGTGGCCCGTGCCTGCGACCTGCTGCTGCTCACGGTCCCCGACGACATGCTGGCCAACGTCGTGGGCTCGCTCGTCGGCGCCGGAGCCATCCGGGCGGGGCAGCAGGTCGCCCATACCAGCGGTCGCCACGGCCTGGCCGTGCTCGAGCCGGCCGCCGCCGCCGGGGCCGACGTGCTGGCCGTGCACCCGGCCATGACGTTCACCGGGACCAGCGTGGACCTCGAGCGGTTGGCCGGCTGCGTGGTCGGGGTGACCGCCACCGCGGCGACCAGGACGCTCGCCACCGAGCTGGTCGCCGACCTCGGCGCCACGGCGATGTGGGTCCCCGAGGAGCGCCGCTCGCTCTACCACGCGGGCCTCGCTCACGGCGCCAACCACCTGGTCACCCTGGTCGCCCAGGCGCGCGACCTGCTGGCGGCCGCGGGGGCGGAGGATCCCTCGGCCGTGCTGCGTCCACTCCTGGGCGCCGCGCTGGACAACGCCCTGGACGCCGGCGATGCCGCGCTGACCGGCCCCATCGTCCGAGGCGACGTCAACACCGTGCGGGCGCACCTCGCCGAGCTGCGCCGCAACGACCCCGACACGCTGGCCTCCTACGTCGCCATGGCGCGCGCCACCGCCGACCGTGCCGTCGTGGACGGCCGGCTGCTGCCGATCCGCGCCGCGGCCCTGCTCCGGCTGCTCGATGCGGCCCACGAGGTGCACCCCGCGTGAGCGCCGCCCCTGTGCTCGCGTCGACGCGCGAGGAGCTGCGGCGAGCCGTGCGGTCCGCGCGCCCGGGGCGCGTCGCGCTCGTCCCGACCATGGGCGCGCTGCACGAAGGGCACGCGTCCCTCGTGCGCCGGGCGCGCGCGCTCGTGGACGGCCCGGTGGTCGTGTCCGTCTGCGTCAACCCCATGCAGTTCGCCCCCGGCGAGGACCTCGACCGCTACCCGCGCACGCTCCCGACCGACGTCGAGGTGTGCGCCGAAGCGGGCGCCGACATCGTGTTCGCCCCCGCGGTGGGAGAGGTCTACCCGCGGGGCGCCGACGCACCGGGCGTGACGGTCGATCCCGGTCCGCTCGCCTCGATCCTCGAGGGCGAGGCCCGGCCCACGCACTTCCGTGGCGTGCTGACCGTCGTGGCCAAGCTGTTCGGGCTGGTCCGCCCCGACGTCGCGGTCTTCGGCGAGAAGGACTACCAGCAGCTCTCGCTGATCCGCCGGATGGCCGCCGACCTCTGCATGGGCATCGAGATCGTCGGTGCGCCGACCGTGCGCGATCCGGACGGACTCGCGCTGTCGAGCCGAAACCGCTACCTGGACTCCGGTGAGCGCGAGGCCGCGCTCGCGCTGTCCCGGGGGCTGCGGGCGGCACAGCAGCGGGCGGAGTACGGCGTACCGGCCGCGCGCTGGGCCGCGATGCGCGAGCTCAAGGCCGAGCCCCGCCTGGAGCTGGACTACCTCGCGCTCCGCACGCCCGACCTCGCCGAGATCGACGACGACTACCCGGAGTCGCTGGAGGCGCGCATCCTCGTGGCCGCCCGGGTGGGAACCACGCGCCTGATCGACAACATGCCGCTCCACGTGGGTCCCGCAGCGGATCCGCACCCGTCACCGGCGACGGTGCCGGCGGCACCGCCTCACCACGAAGGGAAGCGCTGATGTTGCGCACGATGATGACCGGCAAGATCCACCGCGCGACGGTGACGCAGGCGGACCTGCACTACGTCGGCTCGGTGACGGTCGACGAGGACCTGCTCGAGGCGGCGGACATCCTGCCCGGAGAGCTGGTGCACATCGTGGACGTCACCAACGGCGCCCGCCTGGAGACCTACACGATCGCCGGTCGCCGGGGCTCGGGGGTGCTCGGCATCAACGGTGCCGCGGCCCACCTGGTGCACCCCGGCGACGTGGTGATCCTCATCGCCTACGGCCAGATGGAGACCGCGGAGGCCCGCACCTTCGCGCCCCACGTGGTCTTCGTCGACGCCGACAACCGGATCCTCGCCACCGGGGCCGATCCGGCCGCGGCGCTTCCCGGGTCGGACCTCGTCCGCGGCGACCTCCACTCCTTCGCTCCCAGCGACCTCGTCGCCCCCCGCTGAGCCGCGGACCCGATGCGCGTTCCCCCACGGCTCGCCGCCGCCGACCCCGGCTGGACCACCAATGCCGACGTGGTCGTCGTCGGCTCCGGAGTGGCCGGTCTGACCGCGGCCCTCCGGCTGCGGGAGAGCGTGGACCGCGTCCTGCTCGTCACCAAGGACGTGCTCTCGGCCGGCTCCACGCAGTGGGCGCAGGGCGGCATCGCGGCCGCCCTCGGGCCCGGGGACAGCCCGGCCGAGCACGAGCAGGACACCCTGGTCGCCGGGGCGGGGGCGTGCGACCGGGCCGCGGTCGAGGTGCTGGTGACCGAGGGTCCGCCGGCGGTGCACGAGCTGATCGCGCTCGGGGCGGTCTTCGACCACGCGGCCGACGGGGCCCTGTCGCTGACCCGGGAGGGCGGTCACCACCGGGACCGGATCGCCCACGCCGGCGGCGATGCGACCGGTGCGGAGATCCAACGGGCGCTGGTCGCGGCCGTCCGGGCGGCCCCCGATATCGAGGTGGTCGAGCACGCGCTCGCGCTCGACCTGCTGCGTGCCGCCGACGGGGGCGTCGCCGGGCTGACCCTGCACGTGATGGGGGAGGGACAGCGAGACGGTGTCGGCGCCGTACGCTGCCGGGCGGTCGTCCTCGCCTCCGGCGGCCTCGGGCAGGTCTTCGACCAGACCACGAAACCCTCGGTGTCCACCGGCGACGGGATGGCACTGGCCCTGCGCGCCGGCGCGGTCCTCCGCGACGTGGAGTTCGTGCAGTTCCACCCCACGGTGATGTGGCTGGGCCCGGACGCGCACGGGAAGCAGCCGCTGATCTCCGAGGCGGTGCGCGGCGAGGGCGCCGTCCTCGTCGACGGACTCCCCGAGGAGGGCGGACACCGCTTCATGCAGGGCGTGCACGAGCTGGCCGACCTCGCGCCGCGGGACGTCGTCGCCAAGGCGATCACCCGGCGGATGCGGGAGTCGGGCCGGCCCCACATGTGGCTCGACGCCCGCCATCTCGGCGACCCCGAGGACCGCGAGGCGTACTGGCGTCGGCGATTCCCGACGATCCTCGCCTCCTGTCGCGCGCACGGCATCGACCCCCTCACCCAGCTCATCCCGGTCGCGCCCGCCTGCCACTACGCGAGCGGAGGGGTGCGCACCGACCTGTGGGGCCGCACCTCGGTGGCGGGCCTCTACGCCACCGGCGAGGTCGCCTGCTCGGGGGTGCACGGCGCGAACCGGCTGGCCTCCAACTCGCTGCTGGAGGGGCTGGTGTTCTCCCGCCGGATCGCCGAGGTGCTGCCGCGCGAGCTGCGCCCCTGGAGCGAGCCGGTGCCAGACGATCGCGCGGGCGCGGTGGTCGACGCGTCGGCGCGTCCCACCCTCCAGGCGATGATGACCGCCCGGGTGGGCGTGCTGCGGACCGGTGCCGGGCTCGACGCCGCCCTCGAGGAGCTGGCCCGGCTCGGCCGGACCCGGGGCGAGCACGGCACCCCCGGGTGGGAGACGACCAATCTCGTCACGGTGAGCACCGCCCTCGCCGCCGCTGCTCTCCGACGCGAGGAGACCCGCGGCTCGCACTGGCGTGAGGACTTTCCCGAGCGCGACGACGCCGACTTCGCCGGCCACGTCGACGTGATCCTGCGCGACGGGGAGCTCATCCTCTCCTTCGATCCCGCTCCCGCGACCGATGGAGTACCGGCATGATCACGCGTCTGGAGGACCTTCCCGTTGCGCTCCGAGACGAGCTGGCCGCGGCCGGTCTCGACCCGGGAGCGGTGCAGCGGGCGGTGCTGGCGGCCCTCGAGGAGGACCTCCCCGGTGACGGAGTCGACGTCACCGGCGCGGCCACGATCCCCGACGGCGCCCGCGCCGAGGCAGTGGTACGCGCCCGGCAGGAGGGCGTGGTCGCCGGCCTCGGCGTCGCGGTGTTGGTGTTCCACACGGTGCTGGGCGACGCCGTGAGGGTCACCGAGCGCCTGCCCGACGGGACGGTGGTCCGTCCCGGTGATGTCGCGCTGCGCGTCACCGGACCCACCCGCGGCCTGCTCACCGCCGAGCGCACCGCTCTGAACTTCGCCAGCCACCTCTCCGGCGTGGCGACCGCGACCGCGCGCTGGGTCGCCGCCCTGGAGGGCACCGGCGCCCGGGTCCTCGACACCCGCAAGACGCTCCCCGGCTGGCGCGCCCTCCAGAAGTACGCCGTCCGTTGCGGCGGCGGGGTCAACCACCGCTTCTCCCTGACCGACATGGCGATGGTCAAGGACAACCACGTCGCCGCGGCCGGTGGGGTCGTCGCGGCCTGGCGGGCGGTGCGCGAGCGCTTCCCCGACATCGGCGTCGAGGTGGAAGTCGACCGCCTGGAGCAGCTCGACGAGCTCCTTGAGGCCGGCGCCGAGCACATTCTGCTCGACAACATGGACCCGGCGACGATGGCCGAGGCGGTCCGGCGTACGGCGGGACGGGCGACGCTGGAGGCCTCCGGGGGACTCACCCTCGAGCGGGCCCGCGAGGTCGCCGAGACGGGCGTCGACTTCATCTCGGTGGGGGCGCTGACCCACTCGGTGCAGGTCTTCGACCTCGGCCTGGACATGGTCTCCGTGGTGCCTGGGGGCGGTCGCTGATGCGGCTGCTGTGCGCCGACATCGGCAACTCCCACACGACGCTGGGGGTGCTCGAGGACGGCCTCGTGCTCGAGCACTGGCGGGTGGCGACCGACGAGCGGCGTACCGCGGACGAGTGGGCCGTGCTCCTCGCGGGGCTGCTGGGTCACGCGGGCGAGCCCGACCGCGTGGACGGCGTGGCGGTCTGCGCCACGGTGCCGGCGGTGCTGCACGAGTGGCGCGACATGCTCGCCCGGCACCGTGCAGGCGTGCCCAGCGTCGTCGTGGAGCCGGGCATCCGCACCGGGGTCCCGGTGCTGATGGACAATCCCCGGGAGGTGGGCGCCGACCGGATCGTCAACGCCCTGGCCGCAGCCACCCTCTCCGAGGGTCCGGTCGTCGTCGTCGACTTCGGCACGGCGACGACCTTCGACGTCGTGTCCGCGCAGGGCCAGTACATCGGCGGCGCCATCGCGCCGGGCATCGACATCTCCCTGGAGGCGTTGGGCCGCCGGGGCGCGCAGCTTCGCAAGGTCGAGCTGCTCCGACCCCGGTCGGTGATCGCGAAGAACACCGTCGAGGCGCTGCAGTCGGGGATGCTCTTCGGCTTCGCCAGCCAGGTCGACGGCATCGTCGCGCGGATGATCGCCGAGCTCGGTGCGGACACCGAGGAGGTCAACGTGGTCGCCACCGGCGGCCTCGCCCCCGTGGTCGTCGACGAGTGCCGCTCCTTCACCGACCACCAGCCCTGGCTCACCCTCCTCGGCCTCGAGATGGTCTTCCACCGCAACCGCTGACGCCTCCCCCTCCCCGCGAGTTGCGCCCCGTGGCCCACCGAGTTGCGGGTTGTGGCCCACCGAGTCCTCATGCGTGGCCGCTCAGGGGCGGTCCACGGTGCTGCGCGGGTCGATGAGGATCTTGGCGTGCCGCTCGGGGTCGGCGAGCGCGTCGAACGCCGCCGCGACGCCGTCGAGGCCGACGGTGCCGGTGAGCAGCGGAGTCGGATCCACCCGACCGTCGCCGATCATCCGCAAGGTGGCGTGGAACTCGGCCGGATCGTAGGCGAACACGAACCGAAGGTCGATCTCCTTGTTGATGGCCATCGCCGGCTGGAAGGTGTCGGGCTCCATGCACACGCCGACGACCACGACGCGACTGCGCAGCGGCGCCTCCTCGACGATCTGCCCGATGACGCCCGGCACGCCGACGCACTCGAAGACCACCGGCCCCGCGGGCACGGCGGCCCCGACCGCGTCGGCCGCGCGGAGCACCGGGGCCCAGGGAAGTCCCGGGACACGGCGCAGCGCCGCCATGCCTCGGAAGGCCGAGTCGAGCAGGGCGCGCGCGTCGGTCACGTGGCGCGACCCCGCGAAGCCGGCCCACGGCGACTCGTCCGCCGGATCGACGACCACGTCGGCGCCACAGCGACGTGCCAGGTCCCGCCGCGCGGGGGAGAAGTCGCTCGCCACCACCTTCCGTACGCCGCGCGCCTTGAGCATGAGGATCACCGCCAGACCGATCGGACCGCAGCCGATCACCACGGCCGTCGTACGCCGACCCGCGCCCCCACGACGGACCGCGTGCCAGGCGACCGCGAGCGGTTCGGTCAGCGCGGCGACGTCGGGGTCGACCCCGTCGGGCACGGCCATCGTCAACGACTCCTGGACGAG
>JBQCCW010000307.1:0-10951 GCA_051961835.1 Marmoricola sp.
CCACCAGGAGGAACCGATGTTGAAAGCCCTCGTCACGCTGCAGATCGCAGCACTCCACCTCGCCGAGCGCGCAAGAAGGGCCCCGCTCAACAGACGGCGCAGCGAACGCGGCTCGGTCACCACCGAACACGTGCTCTGGGCCGTCGCGGTCATCGCGATCGTCGGCATCGTCGTTGCAGCCATCACCAGCTATGTCACGAAGCAGTCCGGCAACCTCAAGTAGCCACCCGCGAGGGAGCGGTCGCGGGGAGCGGGGCTCGGTCTCGATCGAGCTCGTGATCCTGCTGCCCGCGCTCTTCGCGCTGATGTTCCTGGGGATGCAGGCCGCGTTGTTCTACCACGCTCGCACGACGGCGATCGCGGCCGCGCAGGAAGGCGCCCGCGCCGCCGGGGCCGAGCACGGTCGCACGTCGGACGGCACCGCGGCAGCCGCCGCCTTCATCAACGAGGCGGGTGGCGACGGTGTCCTGCAGAACGCCTCGACCACGGTCTCGCGCACCGCCACGACCGCGACCGTCACCGTCACCGGGTTCAGCCTCAGCGTCATCCCTGGCTGGCACGTCCGCATCACCCAGACCGCGACCGTGCCGGTCGAACGCCTCACCGATCCCGTCCCGGCAAGCGGCACGGCAGGCGCGCCATGACCCAGAAGAACCGGCGGGACGAGCGAGGATCGGCGGCGATCGAGGCGGCGATCGGCGTACCGGCCTTCGCCCTGTTCGTCGGCCTGATCATCTTCGGCGGGCGTAGCGCGAACGCCCACGAAGCACTCCAGTCCGCAGCCGCAGACGCCGCCCGCTCAGCCTCGATCGCGCGCGACGCCCAGACAGCCAGGACGGACGCCCGCGCCGCGGCGACCGCGAGCGTGACCAACCCGCACATCCGCTGCACGCAGGTCGACGTCTCCGTCGACACCTCCGACTTCAACAAGGCCCCCGGCGTGCCCGGATCCATCGCGGTCACCGTCACCTGCCGCCTCAACCTCTCCGACCTCGCCATACCGGGCGTGCCCGGATCCAAGGTGTTCAGCAGCACGATGTCCAGCCCGATCGACACCTGGCGCGAACGATGAACCGGCCAGGAGCGCGCGCACGCGACGAGCGGGGATCCATCACCGTCTGGCTGGCGTTAGCGAGCTTCGCGATGATCTTCCTCGTCGGCCTGGCCGTCGACCTCGGCGGGCAGGTGCACGCCCACGAACGTGCCCATGACCTCGCCGCGCAAGCCGCCCGTGCCGGCGGCGAAGAGGTGAACGGCGGCCCCGCGATCCAGGGCACCGGTCTCACGGTCAACGCTGCCGCAGCACGAGCAGCCGCGCAGCGCTACCTCGACGAGGCAGGAGTTCACGGCACCGTCACGGTCACCAGCAGCGACACCATCACTGTGACGGTCCACGACAGCTACGACCCTCAGTTCCTCGGCCTGATCGGTATCCACCGCCTCGACGTCACCGGCACCGCCAGCGCACACCTCATCCGCACTCTCGGAGGTAGCCAGCAATGAGCACACCCAGCGCGCTGTCGACCCGGCTCCGCGGGTTGGTCGCGACCGTCGCACTGGTCGCGTTCATGCTCGGCGTCCCCGCCCTGCTTCTCGCCATCAATGCCACCCCGAACCCCGGCGCGTTCTCGTGGTCGCGGCTGACCTCACCGGACGACGGGACCCTGGTTCTGCAGGTGATCGCAGTCGTCTGCTGGGTCGCCTGGGCCATCTTCACCTGCCAACTGATCGCCTCAATCGTCTCCGAGATCCGCGGCATGCGTGCGCCACGAGTGCCGGGGCTCGCCGTTCCCCAGCTCGCAGCCGACCGACTCGTCGCGGCCGCCGCGCTGCTGTTCGTCGCCATCCCGACGACGACCGCGCTCCTCCCCCAGCCGAAGGCAGAAGCCGCAGTCACCGCGACTCCCCTGCCCGCCGACCCAGTACCTGCCGCGCCCACGCCGACTGCGCCGGCCACACACACCGCTGCGCCGACGAAGCACGAACCGGCCACGGAGCGCTACACCGTCAAGCGCGGCGACAGCCTCTGGAAGATCGCCGAGCAACGTCTCGGCGACGGCAGCAGGTACGTCGAGATCGTCGACCTCAACGAACCGGTCCTCGGCGGCCGCTCCGACTTCCTCGTGCCGGGCACCGTGCTGAAGGTGCCCGTCGCGCAGGCGGCTCCCGACGCCGAGTACGTCGTCCAGCCCGGCGACACACTCTCCGAGATCGCCCAGGACGAGCTCGGCAACGCCGACGCATACCCGGCGATCTTCGAAGCCTCCCGCGACATTCCCCAGCCCGACGGTGCCCACCTGTCCGACCCTGACCTGATCCTGCCGGGCTGGAGACTCACCATCCCCGAACCGGCCGACCATGTCACTCCGCCGCCCAAGCACTCCGCTCAGTCCCACGACTACCAGCCACACGACCCGCGACCGGTGGTTCCGCCGCCCACCGATTCCTCAGCGTCACCGGCGACGACCGACGCAACCAGCGCGCCTCAGACCCAAGGGGATGCGGATGTGGATTCCGACCACTCGGACCTGCCTGCCTGGCTCCTTCCGGGCCTGGCAGGTACGGGTGCCGTCTTCGGGGCCGCGTTCTCGATCGTCCTGCGGGCACAGCGCCGAACCCAGCTGCGCTGGCGTCGACCGGGCCGGATCATGCCACCGCCGCCACCCGAGGTCGTCCGGGCCGAGAAGACCGCACGGGTCACTGCTACGTCAGTCGCGCCACGCGTTCAGGAGCTCGACGCCGGGCTGAAGTCGCTCGACCCGACGAACGTCCGGATCCTCACCGCGACCCTCACCGGCGACGACATCAGCATCACGCTCGCAGCGCCGGCCGACCTGGCAGCCCCGTGGACAGGGTCGGGCGCCGCGTGGTGGATGGCGCTCGCCGATGTACCCGAGGGGCGCGAGGCGTTCCCGCCGTACCCGCTTCTCGTGAGCGTCGGCCACGACGACGGCGGGGCGTTCGTCTTCGTCAATCTCGAAGAGCTGCGCGTCGTCAGCGTCACCGGGGACTCCGACCGCAAGGCCGCGTTCGCGCGTCACCTTGCGGCCGAGTTGGCGGTCAACCCCTGGTCGATCGTGAACCACGTCGACGTCCTCGGCATCGGGTCGGACCTCGCTTCGTTCCATCTCGGCCGCGTCACCACCCACCCACCCGGCGACACCGCCTTCATCAACGCCCTCGCCCAACATGTCGACGAGTCCGTCGCCGGCAGCGATCCGGACGACTTCTACGCCGCCATCATCGCCACCGCCGACCGGCCCGACGACGAGCTCGACGGACTGGCCGAAGCACTCGAAAGGTTCACCGGTCGCACGGCGGCCGCGGTTATCGACCTTGCCGGCGAACCCCGCCAGACGGGCACACGCCTGCACCTGGCCCCAGACGGTCGGCTCACCTGCTCGAGACTCGAACTCCATGTCATCGCCGCCGGGCTCAGCGAGGACGAGGCCCGCGCCTGTGCGCTGCTTCTCGACCTCACCCTGGACTCACAGGATGTGCCCGTCCCCCGAGCGGCCGACCCGACCGCCACGGCGGACCAGGGCGGCGCCCTCGTCGACGAGCTGACCGAATCACGACCCGACGAAGGGCCTGCCGGGGACGCCTCGCTCCTGCCACTCGACGCACACGTGTACGCCGACGCCGCGGCCGCCACCGTCGAGGACATCGAGACGCTCGCACCCCTCGCCGCGCCCGAGGCCGAAGCAGTCGTCGCCGACGCCGACCCCGGACTCGACGAGGACCTGGCGCGATGGGAGTCGCCGACACTCACCTCGACCAAGCTAACGCTGCTGGGTCCGGTCGGTGCGCGTACCACCGGTGACGCCAAGACCACTGCCGCCCGACGCCCGTACTACGTCGAACTCCTCGCCTACCTCGTCCTCCACCCCCAAGGATCGACCGCCGACGACCTGGCCGAGGCGTTCGGCATCACCAGGGAGCGCGCCCGGGTCTCGATGAGCAACCTGCGGCGCTGGCTCGGCACGGACCCGAACACCAAGAAGCCCTACCTGCCCGACGCGAAGCAGACCCACACCTCCGGAGCGCTGGCGCCGTACAAGGTCCAAGGCGTGCTGTGCGACCTCGACCTCTTCCGCCGCCTGCGCACCCGCGCCCAGAGCAAGGGATCCGGCGGCATCGACGACCTCATCAGCGCCCTCCGCCTGGTCACCGGCGAGCCGTTCAGCCGCCTGAACGACCGCGACTGGTCCTGGCTCTTCGAGGGCGAGCGCTGGGACCACATCATGACCAGCGCGATCGTCGACGTCGCCCACATCGTCTCCGCGCACGCCCTCGCCAATGACGACACCGCACTGGCGCTCTGGGCCGCGAGAAGCGCGTACGCCGCGGCTCCGTACGACGAGGTCGCACAACTCGACGTGATCCAAGCCGTCGCCGCCGGCGGCGACGACGAGCAAGCCAAGCAGCACCTTGTCGACAGGGTGTTCAACCGCCGGGACGACGACCAACCGCCCATCGAAGTTCCTCAGCGCACCACCGAGATCGTCGAGGGCAAGAAGTGGGCACCGCCGCGATCCCGCTCTCACCGAACCGGGTGAACGACGATCAGCAGCCACCGACTGCGCCACACTTCCTGCGTGCGGATTGCGACGTGGAACCTGGAAGGCAAGTGGACGCTCCGCCACCGCCACCTCGCCGAATCCCTTGACGCCGATCTCTTGCTTCTGACCGAGGTGCCGGATCGTGTGGCGATCGCCGGGATGCGCGTCCACCTCACGCAGGGCGAGATGCAGCCAGGCCGTCGATGGGCGGCAGTGGCCGCGCGGACCCCGATATCGCCGCTCCCCGATCCTCACGGAGCGACTGCACTCGCCGATGTGGACGGACTGCGCGTCGCATCATCAGTCCTTCCCTGGAGGAACTGTGGCAACTCGTTCCCTTGGACCGGCCCAGACCAGGGCTCGCGGACGATAGCGGCGGTTACTGACATCGAAGCCGCCAACCCCGTCATCTGGGGCGGCGACTGGAACCACGAACTCGCCGGCCGCATCTATGCCGGAAGTGTCGCCGGACGAGCTCGCATCCTGGCCGCGCTGGACCTCCTGGGGCTGGATGTCGCGACAGCACGAGCACCGCACCGCCTGCCAGGAGCGACGAGCATCGACCACGTCGCCGTCCCCTCGTTCTGGTCGGTCACCTCGGCGGAGCGCGTCAGTTCCATCATGGAGGGGATCGCGCTCTCGGATCACGACGCCTATGTGGTCAACATGGAGTAGTTCGTCCGACTACCGCCACGGACCGTCGTTCCAGACGTTGATGTCGCTCTTCGCAGGGCGCAGAACTGAGAGCGGAAGCCAACCCTGTTTCACCGTCTGGCCACTGCCGGTGTCGTCGATCCACACCACCCACGCGCGCCACTGTTGGCGGTCGCGACGCCAGTCGAGGATCAGCCCTGGCGCTGGTGGAGGCTGTGGCGCGCGGGTGAAGCGCACCCAGCAATGACTCCAGCGCGCCGGTTGAGGCCACGCGTCGCGCTTCGAGGGGTTCATGCCCACGGATCCCATCTTGACGCACGTACGAACACCTGTTCGAATTGGTCAGGTGGGAACGAGCGGCGAGCAGCAGTACATGGCGGGCTACAACGCCGGGCGGACGATCGCGCTTCGGACCGGATCCACCGAAGCCGGTCGCCGGTGGTTGAGCCAGCACAGCGAGGCCGACACCGCATACGTCGCCGGCTACGAGTGGGCCCTCTGGGACTACGAAGACGCCAACGGTCTCTCCCACGAACAGCGCCCGGCGTCCGCTGGCTAGGGGAATCGGCATCACTTGGGGATACCTGTTGACCTGCGGAAACACTGAAATCGGGCAGGTTAACCGGTCGGGTAAACCTGATCGGCGTAAACCTGTCGGCGCACCGTCGTCGGCATGTACGACCCTGAGAACCCGGTCCCCCGATGGACCGTCTCCACGATGCGGCGCGTCGCGACCGAGCCGACCTTGGCCGGGGCTGCGATCCGCTACGCCAACCTCGGCATCCCGGTCTTCCCCTGCGTTCCGGGCGGCAAGCAGCCGCTGACCCCGAACGGGTTCCACGACGCCACCTCGTCGGCACGGATCGTCCATGCCTGGTGGCAGCGCACGCCGGAGGCGAACATCGGCCTCCCGACAGGCGCCCACACCGGCGTACTGGTCGTCGACGTCGACATCCACGCCGGCGGCAGCGGGTTCGAGGCATTCGAGCGCGCCCGCTCCGAGGGGCTCGGCGATCGCTGGGGATGGCTGGTGCGGACCCCGACCGGCGGCTTGCACGCCTACTACCCCACCAGCGGACAGCAGGAGCAGCGCAGCTGGCAGGTGCCCTCGGCGCACATCGACTTCCGCGGCGACGGCGGATACGTGATCGCTCCCCCGTCGCGGATCGAGGTCGACGGCGTCGCGAAGGCGTACGACGTCATCGCGGTCGCGACCCAGCCGGCCAGGACGGTCGACGCGCTCAAGCTGCGCCAGTTCCTGGAACCGCCCCGATCCACTCGTCACCTCGGACCACCGGCCGAGCTCACCGGGCCGCACTGTCACCCACCAGCGCTCGCCCGCACTGTGGCGCTGACACCTGAGGGCGGACGCAACCGGGCGCTCTTCTGGGCGTCGTGCCGGATGGTCGAGAACAACTTCACGCCGGCCGACATCGCCAGCTGGCTCACCCCGGCCGCGCAGCATGCCGGGCTCGGCGACCGCGAGATCGAGACCACGATCAACTCCGCGGTCCATCACGCCACCCGTCTCGGACCCGGGAGCCGCCCGGGCCCTACCCGGACGAGTGAAGGGCTCCAGCTGTGAACACGCACTCGGAGTACCGACGCCACGGCTACCAGCCGCCCGAGCCTCCCGCCCCACAACCCGATGCGGAGGCGAGCGAACTGGCCCGTCACCGCGACCCGTCACTTGCCGCCGAAACCAGCACGCCGTCCATTGCGCAGAAGCGCGTTGCTTGGGTCCGGCCGACCGAGATGGCGTCGTATGCCGGGCCGTTGGTCGGCCGCGGAATCGACCTTCACGCCGAGCTCATCCGCCAGGCGCGACGCGCACCGACCACGGCCAGCAGAGCGATGCGACACCCGACCCCGACGCCCCCGCCGCCACCAATCAGGACCGCGGACCGTACGGAAGGACTACAGCTGTGACTCACTCGTTCGAGACCTCACAGGGACTGCGCCGTCTCCTGACCCGGCTGCGGGTCTTCGGCGTACACGCATGGCAGCACGACCCCGAAGCGCATGAACTGATGCTGTTCGCGGCCAAGAAGTACGAAGCACTCGCGATCAAGCACCACCTCGACCCGAGCGCCGGCGCGGCCGCGGCGTTCGAGGCCATGCGCACCTACGCCGTTCGCACCGCCGACGATCCCTGGGCCGTGGTGACCATGGCGGTCAACGTCAGCCTGATCGCCGAGGAACGCGCCAACGGTCTGCTGTGCTCCGTCGAGAAGGCCCGGCGGCCCGAGGTCTCCAAGCATCACGACGTGCGCCGATTCTGCGACACCGAAGCCGACGTGGCGAACTTCCACCCCGCACTCGCCGTCGACCCGTTCCAGAGCGTCTGCGACGCACCGACCTGCGCTTACGAGGCCGTCGACGCGACGATCGACCTGTTCACCGCCCTGGGCTGGCCGCGCGACACCGCCACCTGCGCCCTCGACTTCATCACCTCCCGGCTGTCCGAGTGCGGGTCACGGCCACGAGCCCACGCCGCGCTACGGCGCGACGAGTCCGCCCGAGCACTGCTCGACATCGACCAAGACGCCTGGTCGACCGTGCTGCGGATCATCCTGGGCAATCCCAATCCGGATGAGTTCTGCACCTCCGACGGGCGCGGCGTGCTGCTTCGCCTCCTCATCGGCGATCCGATCAGCGAGCTCCTCGAGCACGACCTGCTGCTCTGGGAGATCGCCCACACCGCTCCGCGAGTCCGGGGCCGGGCCAATGTCTGAGACGCGCGGCCACATAGAGCTCGATCGGGCGATCGACTCCATCATCGTCGGCGCGCGGCACCGCAAGGACGCCGGCGACCTCGCCAAGCTCGCCGAGTCCATCGACCGCTTGGGGCTGCTGCAGCCGCTCACGATCACCCCGGACGGCGTTCTGGTGTGCGGCTGGCGCCGACTGGAGGCGGTGCGTCGCCTCGGATGTAAGTCGATGAAGGTCTGGGTGCGGTCCGGCATCTCCGACAAGCTCAACGCGCTGCTGGCGCAGCAGGACGACAACGAGCTGCACAAGCCGCTCAACGAGCTCGAGAAGGCCTCGCTTTACCGCGAGCTCAAGGCGATCCGAGCCGAGGAGGCAGAGGCCCGGATGCAGGCGACCCAGTTCGGCGCGAATCCGGGAGTCTCCGGCTATGCGCCCGGCGCACAGCCGGGCGAGACCGGAGCCGCGCGGCGGCAGGCGGCGATGGCGATCACCGGCAAGGCGTCGTACAGCACGCACGAACGGGTTTGCGCGCTCATGGATTGGGCGTCCCGCAAGGCCACCCCACCCGGCGTCCGGGCGATGGCGGCGGACGCGCTCCGACGGATCGAGAACGGCGAACCGGTCAAGCCCCTCTATCTGGAGGTCAAGGCGGCGTACGACGAGACGCAAATGCCGAAGCCGGAGGTCGAGACGGACTTGGCCCGGATGGCGCGCGAGGCGCTGGAGCGGGTGACCGCCAAGAAGGGATCGGGCCAGCATCTCACCCGTAGCAACGGTCCAACGAAGCACTACCGCAGCACCCGCTCGTTCAACCTGATCTGGAGCGAGCTGGACGGACTCGGTGAGATGTACGACGTCGACGTCCTCGCGGTCGAGATGTCCGACCCCGACTGGAGGCGGTTCGACAGAGTCGTGACCGCCACGATCGCGTTCCGGGACCAGCTCGCCGCCGCACGAAGGAGTGCGAAGACGACCCCGGATATGCCCGATGCGTAGTCTCACCGGCCGACAGGTCCTGCTTCTGGTCGCTGCCGTTGCACTGTTCGCCACGGTGGTGGTCGGCGTCTATGGGCTGGTGCGCGGCCCGGCTGGCGAGACGTCGCCGTCACCCGTGAGCGGGTCGCAGGAACCGGCGGTAGCCGCGCATTCGGATGCGCCGGTCACCGACCTCCGGGACCGGTCACTCCCCCGCACGAACGACCCGATCGCCTACGCCCGAGCGGTCGCCAGGTCGCTGTTCGACTGGGACACCTCCGCGGGCTACCTCCCGGCCGACTACACCGCTGCCGTCCTCGGGGATGCGGATCCGTCCGGCGAGGACACCCCGGGCCTGCTCGACGACGTCGCCAGCTACTTGCCGACGACGGACCAGTGGCTCGACCTCGGGGCGATGGACGTCGTCCAGAGCATCGACATCGCGAGCGCGTCCGTACCGAGCTCGTGGCCCGCGGCGCTCAGCCAGGCGCACGGACAGTTGCGTCCTGGTACGACGGCGGTGACCATCACCGGCACCCGGCACCGCAGCGGCGTCTGGAACGGCCAGCCGGCGGCGTCGTCGTACCCGGTGTCGTTCACCGTCTTCGTCGCCTGCCCACCTGCCTTCGACCGCTGCCACGTGCTCCGGCTCTCGCAGCTCGACAACCCGCTGCAGTGACGTCGCGATGGGGATGCGGACGTTCGCCATCGGCGCAGCAGCAGCCATCCTCCTCGTCCCGGGAGCAGCGGTCATCGGGATCGCCACACTGTTCAGCCCCGCCGCAGCAGGCTCGAGCAGCTGCATGTGGGACAACGCGTCCACGGCCAGCGTCGATGTCTCCGGCCCGGTCCCGGCGGGCCTGAGTGCGGTCAACTCCAACGGCGAGACCGTCACCCTCAACCAGACGCAGCTCGGTCGAGCCGCGGCCATCATCGCCGTCGGCAAGACCGAGCAGGTCCCTGCGCGGGGCCAGCTGATCGCGGTCATGGCCGCACTGACAGAGTCGTCACTCCGAGTCCTGGCCAACACCGGCGCCTATCCCGAATCTGGCTCGATCCCGAACGACGGCAACGGCGGGGACCACGACTCCCTCGGACTCTTCCAACAGCGTCCGACCGCCGGATGGGGCAGCGTCGAGAAGCTCATGGATCCCGTCTGGTCCTCCCGCGCCTTCTACGGCGGACCGAGCGGCCCGAACCACGGCTCACCTCGCGGGCTGCTCGACGTCGACAGCTGGCAGACGATGGATCCCGGCGCTGCCGCCCAAGCAGTGCAGGGCTCGGCCTATCCCGAGCGGTACGCCATTAACCAGCCCGTCGCCGAGAAGGTCCTGGCCACCCTCGGCGGCATCCCCCTTGGCAGCGGCGCCGACTGCGCACAACCAGCCACCGGCCTTCCAGCGGACCTGCCACCAGGCTTCGCCGGAGCACTGATCGCGGCAGCGGCGAAGCAGATCGGCACACCCTACGTCTGGGGCGGCGGTTCCTTCACCGGCCCTACCGGCGGCGGCTTCGACTGCTCCGGCCTCGTCCTCTACGCCGCATACGTTGCCTCAGGCGGCCGCATCCGCCTCCCCCACTACACCGGCGACCAGATCCGCCTCGGCCAACCGGTCTCCTGGGACGACAAGCAACCCGGCGACCTGATCTTCTTCAGCTACCCCGGCGCCAGCGGCCCCCACCATGTCGCGATCTACATCGGCGGCGACAAGATCCTGCAAGCCCCACGGACCAGGGAGAACGTCCGCTACGGGACCGTCGGCGAGTTCTCGGGTCAGATCGTGACGGTACGACGCCTCAGCTAATCCGGACGCCACGCAGCACACCCTGCCGGCACGTCCCAGCCAGCGCGTCCGCAACCGCACCCTCAGTGGCGTACCTGAGGTGCATGAACACATCGATTGCATCCCAGGTGGGGCCTGACTTCGGCGCCGTGGGCGGCTCGGCGGACCTCCGCGCGATCGTCGGCGCCCTTCTGGCGTACGGCCTGATCATGGCCGTCCTCATGCTCATCGTCTCTGCGACAACCTGGGCAATCGCCTCCGGAT
>JBQCCW010000308.1:0-2024 GCA_051961835.1 Marmoricola sp.
AGCCGATCGCCTGCGCGGCCGGCTTGGCGGGGTTGGCCAGCGGCCCCAGCACGTTGAACGTCGTCGCGACCCCGAGCTCGCCGCGCGCGACCGCGGCGTGGCGCAGGGCCGGGTGGAACGCCGCGGCGAAGCAGAAGGTGATGCCGACCTGCTCGGCCAGCCGCCGCACGTCGGCGGGCGCCAGGTCCAGCCGTACGCCGAGCTTCTCGAGCACGTCGGCGGTCCCCGCCTTCGAGGACGCGGACCGGTTGCCGTGCTTGATGACGGTCGCGCCGGCACCTGCGGCGACGATCGCCGCCATCGTGGAGATGTTCACCGAGAACGACCGGTCGCCGCCGGTGCCCACCACGTCCAGGGCGCGTCCGTCGAAGGGCAGCGGCCGGGCGTGCTCGTACATCGCCGCGACGAGCCCCTCGAGCTCGTCGACCGTCTCGCCCTTGGCCCGCAGCGCCACCGCGAAGCCGGCGATCTGCACGGGCGTCGCGGCGCCGGCGAGGATCTCGCCCATGGCCCAGGCGCTCTGCTCGCCCGAGAGGTCCTGCCCGGCGATCAGGCCGGTGAGCAGCTCGGCCCAGCTGTGCGCGGCAGGAGCACCGGTCACGGTCACCGGGTGGCCGGCACCCGCGGCCGCAGCAGCGCGGTCACGGTCTCGGCGAGCTCGATCGGGTCGAGGGGGTGGGCCACCGCGGCGTCGGCGCGCGACCAGGTGGCCAGCCAGTTGTCCTGCACCCGCCCGGTCAGCACCAGCAGCGGCGGGCACTGGTAGATCTCGTCCTTGAGCTGGCGCGCGACGCCCATCCCCCCGGCGGGCGCGGCCTCGCCGTCGAGGATGGCCAGGTCCAGCCGGCGCCCCCGGGCGTGGGCGTCCATGTGCTGGATGACGACCGGCTCGGTCGCCACCTCGACGTACTCCACCTCGGGCAGGTCCGGGTGCGGGCGCCGTCCGAGCGCCAGCACGACCTGCTGCCGGACGTCGGCGTCGTCGCTGTAGACCAGGACGCGCAGCGGCGCGGCGGAGGGGCTGGACGGCGTCGAGGCACTCACGGCGGCGATGCTAGTGGACGCCTCGGCGCGCGACGTGGCGAACACCACCGGCGAAACGCCGCCCCCGGGTACGGATCACTTCGGAGGGCGGACATAATGACGACGTGGCGACTGCATCGGCTATCCCCGCGTCCCGCCTGCACGGGCATCACGACCGTCCGAGCATGGTCAGCGTCGGGACCATCATCTGGCTCGCGAGCGAGCTCATGTTCTTCGCGGCGCTGTTCGCGGCCTACTTCACGATCCGGTCGGTCAGTCCGGAGCTGTGGGCGCAGTCGACCCAGCACCTCGAGGTCCCGTTCGCCTCGGTCAACACCACGATCCTGGTGCTGTCGTCGCTGACCTGCCAGCTGGGCGTCTTCGCCGCCGAGCGCGGTCAGGTCAGCCGCACCGGGAGCCTGTTCAAGGTCAAGGGCTGGGGCCTGCGCGAGTGGTTCGTGCTGACGTACCTGATGGGCGCGGTGTTCGTGGCCGGCCAGGGCGTCGAGTACACCAACCTCATCCACGAGGGCATCACGATCCCGTCCTCGGCCTACGGCACGGTCTTCTATCTGACGACCGGCTTCCACGCCCTGCACGTCAGCGGCGGCCTCGTGGCCTTCCTCTTCGTGCTCGGCCGGACCTTCCTGGCCCGCCGGTTCACCCACGAGCAAGCCGTCACCGCCATCGTGGTCTCCTACTACTGGCACTTCGTGGACGTGGTCTGGGTCGGCCTGTTCGCGACGATCTACCTCCTGCAGTGACCCCCAGCACCGTCCGAACCAGCACCGGACACTGACGACGAAGGACAACGTGGTGCGTCTCCCCCGCAAGCTCACTCACCAGGTCGCCGCCGGCCTGTCCACCAAGCGTCGCAGCCGCTTCGCCGGTCCGGCACTGATGCTCGTCGCCCTGCTCCTGACGGGCGGCATCTACGCGATGTTCGCGCCGGCCAACGCCGACGAGCAGGGCAGCCAGGCCGACGACGTCGCTGCGGGACG
>JBQCCW010000309.1:0-4735 GCA_051961835.1 Marmoricola sp.
ACCACGGCGATCATCACGAACGACACGAACACCACCAAGGCGGTCACCGCCGTCGCACTGACGGAATCGGACGGCTCTGCGACAACCTGCGCAGACACGTCCACCACGGCGGACAACACGGCTACGTGCTCATCGATCAACAAGTACGGCGGCACATCGACGCCGCTCGATCCTGACGGCACCAACAGCCACACGACCACGGTGACGCTGAAGAACGTCGGCACGGAGTCCGGCTCCCTCACAGTGACCGGCGGGACGTGCACGGACAACGGCGGTGCCACCGCTCAGAGTCTCTGTGGCGTGCTCACCGTGACGATCGCCTGCCCGACCGGCACCGCGACATACAGCGGCACGTTGACCGCCTTCGCGGCGGCCGGGGAGCAAGCGATTGCCACCCTGGTTCCCGGGGGGACGGCCATCTGCGACGTCACCGTGACACTTCCAACGGATGCGCCCTCCGGTGTTTCGGCGATGGATGTGTCGCAGCCGATCACCTGGACGCTCACCGCCAGTTAAGACGAGCGGTCGAGCCATGCGCTCACATCGAGCCGTCGCGGTAGAGAAGCGGTCTGCGGCCGGACCGCTGCTCTGGAGCGCCTCGGCCGCGGCGGCACTGATCCTCGTGCTGGGCGCCACCGGCACCTTGTCCTCCTGGACGAGCGCGGTCATCACCAACAGCAGCAACTCGGCGGCCACTGCCACCGCGGTGATCCTCCAGGAGACCGGTCCCGCCTCGCAGGCGTCTCCTGTCTGCTTCTCCAGTGACGGCGCGCAGTCGACCGTGAACACCTCGACCTGCACGACGGTCAACAGCTACGGCGGCACGTCCACCCCACTGGCGCCGGGGGCGAGCCAGAGCGTCGACGTCGTCTTCAAGAACGCGGGCGGCGCGAACGCGTCAAGCTTCCAGCTGGCGCCAGCCGCGTGCGCCCAGACGCCGCTAGCGGGAACGGGAACTCCGGCGGTCGCGAACGTGTGCACCAACGGTGACCTCACGGTGGCGGTGAGCTGCTCGCCCGGAGCCACCTACAACGCGGCGACTGCCTGGACAGACCTCGTCTATTCCGCTGGGGTGCCCTCCACGACCACCAAGTCACACGCCGCCGCTGCCGGTGACCTCAACGCCGGCGCCTCGTGGACCTGCCGTCTCACGGTTTCGCTCATCGCGGCCGCTGCGGTGACGGACCAAGCGGTCACCGTCAGCCAGTCCCTGGCGTGGACCCTCGCGCAGTAGTCCGATGACTCCAGCGGGCCACGGTCGGCGACCTCCGGCACGAGCGGGCGTGCTCGCTGCTGCCTTGGCGCTCGCCGTCCTCACCCTCGGCGCCGGGCGCACCTACTCCGGGTGGGCCACGGGCACCCTCGTCAACGACGCGCCGTCGGCTCAGGTGGCGGCCGTGAGCATCAACCACGCCTACGGATCGAGCTCCTGCAGCTCGACGCTGCGTAGCTCGATGGTCACGTGCACTCCGGGGCTCGGGACGACCGCCTCCCCGCCAGCGAGTGTCAGCGACACCGTCAGCAACACCGGAAGCGTCGCGGTCACGCAGTCCGTCAGGGCGGCCTCGTGTGCTCCGGTGCAGCTCGCGAACGCCGCCAGCTCGTCGGACCCGATGCTGCCGCGCAACGCAGTGACGTTCCAGCAGAGCGACCGATGGGGCACGAGCTCCGCTGCTTCCTTCTCCGGTTCTGGCTACGCGACGGATGTCAGCGCAACGACGACCGGGACTCTGGGACTCCTGCAATCGACGTTCTCGTTCGGTGTGTGGTTCGAAACCACCGATTCGCAGGGCGGCGGGTTGTTGTCGTTGAGCGGGAGCGCCTCGAACGGCAGCGGCGCGGCGAATACGGCGATCTGGATCGACAGCGGGGGGCGCGTGCAGGCTCGTGCGGTCGCCACACTCGGCACGCTGAGTCTCGCGTCCACCAACGCATATCGGGACGGCTCGTGGCACCTGGCCGTCCTGACGCTGTCTGGCAGCGTCGTCACGACCGCGACCCTGTACGTCGACGGCCAGGTGGCCGCGTCGGCGTCGGGGCTCGGGCTGCTCACCTCGACCACCGGCTACTGGCATCTGGGTTGGGCGAGCGGCCTCAGCGCGCCCTATCTCCAAGGCTCGCTGTCCGGGGCCTTCGTGCAGCGGGGCGCGCTCGACGGTTCCACGATCAACACGTTGTGGAAGTCGGCTTCGGCGTCCGCTTACCAGGCGACTCTTGCCGCCCAGTCCCCGGCATCCACGTGGATGCTCGCTGACGATGGCGTGGCGACGGTTCCCGCTTCCACGACGCTTCCCTCCACGATGAGCGACCCGTGCGGGAAGGTGCTTGTTACGTTCACCTCCGACAGTGGCTTGTCCCTCGTCCCGGCGTCACTCGCCAGCCTGGTCGGCACGTCGTCGGGCCTCGGCTCCCTAGGACCGGGTTCTACTCAGGTGCTCAGCATCAAGGCGACCGCGGGCTCGGGATACACCTCCGACATCGCGGGCCTGCACCTCCTGGTGCCGCTCACCTTCACCTACACGGTCCCCGGCTCGACCACCTGGACTCAGACGTTCACCTTCCCGGCCGCGGCGACGCAGGTGTTTTGGGCATGAGGAGGCTGACGAGCCGCGCTTCCTGGGCACGTGCGATGACCTGGCTCATCACCGCCGTCCTGCTCGGCTTCATCGCGTTCTGCCTCGCTTGGCGGCTCGACGGCGGGCGGTGGGAGCGAGTGGAGAGCCCGTCGATGGGGACGGTGGCGCCGGTCGGCTCGCTGCTCTGGGTGAAGCCGGTTCCCTATGCCGAGCTGCGTCCCGGCGACTTCCTCAGCTTCCGCCCGCCGGGCCGCGCGGGCACCATTTACAGCCACCGCGTCCTCGCCCGCGACGCCGACGGCACCCTCACGACCAAGGGCGTCATCTCGCCGCCCGACCCGTGGCGGATCGGCGCACTGGACGTGGTGGGCCGCGTGGTCATGACGTGGCGGGGGATCGGCTGGTTGGTGCAGGCGGCGCCGGTCCTGCTCATCGGGTTCGGCCTGGTGCTGCTCGTGCGGTCGTTGGTCCGTGGAGACCGCCGCCTTCCGGTCACGCTGGTGCTGGGCGCGGGCGTCGTGAGCGTCGCGCTCACCGCCTACCGACCGCTCGTCAACGCCGAGCAACTGGCCTTTCGGCCCGACGGACACGGCGGCGCCACGGCGACGTACGTCGGGACGGGCGTTCTGCCCGTCCGGCTGAGCGCGGCCGGGGGAGGGTCGGTGGTCCTGCACGACGGCGAGGTCGGCAGCGTGCGCGCCGTCGCGCCCGATGAGGACCGGCGGCTGACGGTGGAGCTGTCGCCCGTCGTACCGCCGTGGCTGTGGGTGGCCCTCGTGGGCGCCTGCTTCCTGCCCGCCGTCGCGTCGTCGGCGAGCGATCTCCGGCGCCGCAAGGGCCGGGCGAGCGGTCAGGCCAGAAAAGTGACTGCGACAACACGTCACAGACATGTACATGTGACCCCTTGTCACAGTAATGTCGGGAGGGTCCGTCCCCGACGACCGTGAGGTGCCCGATGACGATGACCGCTCCGAACGACCTCTACGAGCAGAAGCTGCGCATGCTCTCCGAGGGCTCGGTCCACCAGCACTTCGACCCGTGGACCGACATCGCCTGGGGCCACCCCGACTACGCCGTACGCGCCGACGACCCGCGGTGGGTGCTGCCGCAGACCGACGCGCTGGGCCGGCACCCGTGGTACCAGGCGCAGCCGCTGGACAAGCAGATCGCGATCGGCATCTGGCGCCAGGCCAACGTCGCGAAGGTCGGCCTGCAGTTCGAGAACATCCTGATCCGCGGCCTCATGGAGCACGTGATGAGCCTGCCCAACGGGTCGGCGGAGTTCCGCTACTGCACCCACGAGGCCACCGAGGAGACCCACCACACGCAGATGTTCCAGGAGTTCGTGAACCGCACGGGGGCGGACGTCCCGGGCGGCCCCTGGCACTTCCGCGCGCTGGCGCCCTACCTGCCGCTGGCCGCGCGCTTCCTGCCCTCGGTGTTCTTCATCGGCGTGCTCGCCGGCGAGGAGCCGATCGACCATGTGCAGAAGGCGATCCTGCGCTCCGGCGACCCGATGCACCCGCTGCTGCAACGGATC
Source organism: Marmoricola sp. (assembly GCA_051961835.1). Classification (GTDB taxonomy): domain Bacteria; phylum Actinomycetota; class Actinomycetes; order Propionibacteriales; family Nocardioidaceae; genus Marmoricola. Next base: position 4,117 of record JBQCCW010000309.1, read on the forward strand.
ATGCAGATCCACGTCGCCGAGGAGGCCCGGCACATCTCGTTCGCCCACGAGTACCTCAAGCGCCGCGTCCCGAAGCAGGGGCGGCTGCACCGGGCGGTGCTCTCGATCGTGCTGCCCGTCGTGATGAGGACGCTCTGCGACGTCATCATGGTGCCCGGCAAGGAGATGACCCGCGACGTCGGCGTCCCGAAGAAGGTGCTCGACGAGGTGTTCTGGGACAGCGCCGAGGGCCGCCGGATGCTGCGCGACATGTTCGCCGACGTGCGGGCGCTCGCCAGCGACATGGGCCTGATGAACCGGGCCTCCCGACTCGTCTGGCGTGCGCTGGGGATCGACGGCCGCCCCGCCCGCTACCGCAGCGAACCCGCCGCCGCCTGACCGGGCCGCCGCCATGCCGTACGTCGTCACCCAGTCCTGCTGCAGCGACGCCTCCTGCGTGCTGGCCTGCCCGGTCAACTGCATCCATCCCGCGCCGGGGGAGCCGGGGTTCGCCGAGGCCGAGATGGTCTACATCGACGCCGCCTCCTGCGTCGACTGCGGCGCCTGCACCACCGCCTGCCCCGTCGACGCGATCAAGCCGCACACCGCGTTGAGCGAGGGCGAGCTGCCGTTCATCGCG
>JBQCCW010000310.1:0-2976 GCA_051961835.1 Marmoricola sp.
CGGGCGGGACGCGCGTACGCGGCTGCCGCGCACGCGCCCGCGACGGCCAGCCCTTGGAGTCGTGTGCGGCCTTCCGCCCTACCCGAGATCATCCTCGTCGTGAGCCAGGGTCGAGCGGTGGATCCTTCCGCCGCTGTTCACGCACCGTCACCGGAGAGCAAGGCGAGGAACCGCTCCGCGTCGCCGACGCGAGGCAGGTTGTTGAACATGACGTACGGCGACGGTCGGCCGTCGACGAGGTCCCGCAGCCGGCGCAGCTCGTCATCGGTGTGGACGTGCCGGGAGCCCGAGGTGCCGTGCAGCCGGTAGTAGGTCCGCTCCGGTGTCACCGTCTCGGTCTGCATCGGGTCCACGACGTGCACCAGGTCCAGCTCGGCACACAGCTCCGCGAGCAGCTGCCTGGGCCACTCGCCGCGAGGCTCCCAGAGGAGCCGCCCGGCCGGCCGCTCCACCTGCGCCACGAAGCCACGCAGCCGTCGGACGTTCTCGGCCGTCGGGCGGAAGCTCGCCGGGCACTGGAGCAGCACGGCGGTGGCCCGGAGCAGGCGGGCGCACTCGAGGGTGCGCTCCCAGCCGGCAAGGACCTCAGGGGTCGTCCGGAACGCTCCGACCTGGCCACGGGCACTGTCCGGCAGCGACTGCTTCATCCGCCGGTAGGTGGGGCTGTTGGACTCGTGGGTGACGATCTGCCACGCCTTGATCGTGAACTCGAAGTCGGCCGGCACCTGGGTCCGCCAGCGCGTCAGCACGGCGTCCGAGGGCGGCTCGTAGAACGTGTGCTGCACCTCCAGGACCGGGAAGCGGCGCACGTACGAGGCCTGGGAGACCGTCCAGCCGCACAGCCCTACGCGAACGTCCACCGTGCCCGTCCTCTCCACCTGTGGCGGGACGCCCCCGGCGCTGCCGCTGTCGGAGGCACCGTAGACCGGACGACTCATCGGGCGAGCATGATGCCGACGAAGAGCGCAGCCAGCGCGGTGAGCCCGGTCAGCGCCCCGAAGACCGCCATCGCCCGGCGTGAGGCCACCCGAACGTGCACGAAGGCCGTCACGCCGGAGGCGACCACCAGCGCGTACTTCAGCATCAAGGTGTGCTGGTACGCCGGCCCCTTGTCACCTTCGGCCACCACGTTCCAGATGCCCGTGAGCACCAGGAGCCCGAAGGCCGGCCACGCGATCCGGTTGTATGCGATCGCCGCGGCCCTCGGCACGTCACTCCCTCCCGCGCGAAGCGCGGGGACGAGGGCGGCCAGGGTGATCTGGCCACCGACCCACACCGTGGCGGCCAGCACGTGCAGGAACAGGCGCACGGTTTCGGCGTCGACAGCACTCACGCCGCGACAGCCTGCCAGATCGGACGCGACCCATGGACGTGGAGGAGCCCGCCGAGCCGATCCCGCCCCCTGACCACCGACGCTGGCCGCCGCAGGCGGCCGAGGCGCACGATGTCTCCATGGAGACCTGGGACGCCATGCGGGCGCGACGCAACGTTCGGCAGTTCACCGATGAGCCCGTCCCCGAGGAGGCGCTCGACCGCATCCTCGAGGCCGGCCGACGCGCCCCGTCGGCGGGCAACTGGCAGCCGTGGGACTTCGTCCTCGTCACCGACCGGGCGCAGCTGGTCGAGCTGGCGAAGGTCTGGCAGGGCGCGCAGCACGTCGCCCGGGCGGCAGCGGCCATCTCGATCGTCGCGCCCGAGCCGGACAACGAACGGAAGTCGGCCCTGCTCCAGTACGACCTCGGCCAGGCGACCTACGCGATGATGGTCGCCGCTGCGGACCTCGGCGTCGGCACGGGCCACGCCGCGGCCGTGGACCAGGACCAGGCCCGGGCCGTCCTGGGCTTCCCCGACGGCCACTTCCTGGCCTACCTGCTCTCCGTGGGCTACCCGTCGGACAAGCCGCTGGCCGTCATCGAGCGGCTGGATCGACGCCCCTTCGACGAGGTCGTGCACCGCGGACGGTGGTGACCGATGGAGATCCAGCTCAGCATGCTGGTCCTCGAGGTGCGCGACCTCGCCAGATCCATCGCGTTCTACCGCGACCTCGGCCTCGACGTCCCCGACCCGCCGCCCGACCGACCCGTCGTCGTCCACCGGATGGGCAGCGGCGTCAGCCTGCTGCTGACGACCTCGTTCGCCGCCACCTACGACCCGGCGTGGTCGCGCCCGACCGGTGGCTACCAGCAGCTGCTCGAGTTCTACGTCGGCGACAACGCGTCCGTCGACCGGGTCTGGGCCGAGCTCGTGGCCGCCGGCCACCCCGCACGTATGCCTCCCACGCAGACCGCGGGTCCGTACGCCGCCATGGTCGACGACCCAGACGGCAACGTCGTCCTCCTCACCTCCGACGAGGCGGCCCGACCGACGCCCGATGGGATCCTGCGAGAATAGGGGGTAAGAAGACCACCACGCCGCCCCTCGGAGTCGATGAGCAGCCCCTGCCAACAGGGCGCCGCCGACGGAGGCTGGACCACTCGGCGCTGAACCAGGAAGCAGGAAGTAGATGCGTCTGCGCCACGAGGGCCGGCGGGTCACGGTCGCCGCCCGCGGCACGGGCGGCGCCACGGCTGTGGCCGCACTCGAGGACCGGTCACGATGAACTACGAACCGGGACTCCTCATCGCCGACCGCTACCGGCTCGAGACCGTGATCGGCAGCGGGGGCATGGGGCAGGTGTGGCGGGCGACGGACGAGACCCTGCACCGGCCGGTGGCCGTCAAGGTCCTGCGGCCGCACGCCCTGGAGGCCAAGGGGTTCCTGGAGCGCTTCCGCGCCGAGGCGCTGCACAGTGCCTCGCTGCAGCACCCGAACATCGTGACGGTGCACGACTTCGGCGAGGGCGAGCACAGCGCATACCTCGTCATGGAGCTCGTCGAGGGCAAGCCCCTCTCGACGATCATCCGGGAGCGCGGCCAGCTGCCACCCGACGAGGTGAGGGACATCCTCTACCAGATGGCAATCGCCCTGCGGGCCGCG
>JBQCCW010000311.1:0-2520 GCA_051961835.1 Marmoricola sp.
ACCGGAGCCCACGACGATCAGCTCGCTGGGCACCTCGGTCAGGTCGTAGACCTGCTCCCAGGTGAGGATGCGCTCGCCGTCGGGCTGCGCCGCCTCCAGCGTCCGCGGACGGGCTCCCGTCGCGAGCAGCACGGCATCGGCCTCCACCACCTCGCGGCCACCGTCGTGGCGCTCGACCGCGACGCGCGTGGTGTGGCCCGGACCGGGCTCCAGGCGGCCCCGACCGGTGATCACCTGGACACCGTCGCGGGCCAGCCGCTTGCCGATGTCGGCGGACTGCTCCAGCGCGAGCCGCTTCACCCGCGCGTTCCCGCGGGCGAGGTCGACCGCGACGCCGTCGTCGCCGATCAGCACCCCCAGCTCGTTGGCGCCCTCCACCTCGGTCATCAGCTCGGCGGTGGCGATCAGGGTCTTGCTCGGCACGCAGTCGGTGACGACCGCCGAGCCGCCGAGCCCGTCGCTGTCGACGACGGTGACGTCCGCACCGAGCTGGGCCGCGACCAGCGCGGCCTCGTAGCCCCCGGGGCCGCCGCCGACGATCACCACGCTGCGCCTGCCGCGGACCCCCGCCGAGGTCTCCGGACCGTCGGCCCCTGCTCCCACCGTCGTCGTCACGGGGTCATTGTCGCGCACCGGCCCTGCCCTACGCTGAGGGGCCATGACGCTCTACGCCGCCTACGGGTCGAACCTCGACCCCGCGAGGATGGGCGAGCGGTGCCCGCACTCCCCGCTGCGCGCGACCGGCTGGCTCCAGGGCTGGCGGCTCACGTTCGGCGGCGAGGAGCACGGCTGGGACGGCGCCCTGGCCACGGTGGTCCCGGACCCGTTCGAGCAGGTCTTCGTCGCGGTCTACGACGTCACGGGCGAGGACAGCGCGGCGCTGGACGGGTGGGAGTCCGCCGACACCGGCCTCTACCGCACCACCCGGGTCCGGGTGGCGACGCTGAGCGAGGAGCTCGTCGTGTGGGTCTACGTGCTCGATGCCTTCGAGGGCGGCCTGCCCTCGGCGAGCTACCTCGGCATGCTCGCCGACGCCGCCGAGGCGGCCGACGCGCCCCACGACTACGTGGCGGCGCTGCGCGCGCGGCCGTGCCGCTCGGTCTTCGGCGGCTGAGGATTGAGGGGCCCCTCGGCGGGCATCCTCGTGGAGGAGCCGACCGAAGGAGGCGCCATGTCCGACGACGACGTACGCGCGACCGCTGAGCCCACCGCCGATCTCCCCGATGAGGAGGTCGCCCGGATCGAGGCCGAGCGCGAGCAGCGCCTGGCCTCCGAGAACCGTCCCGAGGGCGCGGAGGTCGACAACACCGCGCGAGACTTCGACTCCGAGGCGGGGGCCTTCACCGACTCCCCCGGCTACGACCCGAACGACCGCCCCTTCGACGACGCGGCCGGCGAGAGCGGCGCGGCACGCGCCGCGCACGGCCGCGGTGCCGGCGCGGAGGACGACGTACCGGACGACACGCAGGCCTCTGAGCAGGAGGCCTGAGCAGGAGGTCCGAGCAGGAGGCGCCTGGGCCGCGGGCGTCGAGGGACCGGCTGCTTGAATGGGGCCATGGCTGACATCACCCTCGGCGGCAACGCCACCCACACTGTCGGAGACCTCCCCCGCGTGGGCGAGAAGGCTCCGGACTTCACGGTCACCACCGCGGAGGTCGACGACGTCACCGCGGCGGACTTCGCCGGCAAGCGCGTCGTGCTGAGCATCTTCCCCAGCGTCGGCACCGGCGTCTGCGCCGCGAGCGAGCGGCGCTTCAACGAGCTCGCCGGGAGCCTCGACAACGCCCAGGTCGTCTCGGTCTCGATGGACCTGCCGTTCGCGCTGAGCAGCTTCTGCGCGGCCGAGGGCATCGACAACGTGACCCCCACCTCGGCGTTCCGGTCCAGCTTCGGCGACGACTACGGCGTCCGGATCACCGACGGCAAGTTCGCCGGCCTGCTGGCGCGCGCGATCGTCGTGCTCGACACCGACGGGACCGTGCTGCACACCGAGCTGGTCCCCGAGATCGGCCACGAGCCCGACTACGACGCCGCGCTCAAGGCGCTCGGCTGAGTCCTGCGCACCCTTGGGTGCGGGTGTTGACTCGGGTCCATGACTGATCTCGGCACCCGCGCCCTGGGCAGCGACGCTGCCTCGTTGACCGTCTCCGCCCTCGGCCTCGGCTGCATGGGGATGTCGGAGTTCTACGGCACCGCCGAGGAGTCGCAGGGCATCGCGACCATCCAACGCGCGCTCGACCTCGGCGTGACGTTCCTCGACACCGCCGACATGTACGGCCCGTTCACCAACGAGCGGCTCGTGGGCCGGGCGATCGAAGGCCGCCGCGACGCCGTGCAGCTGGCGACCAAGTTCGGCAACGAGCGCGCCGAGGACGGCAGCCGGCTGGGCGTCGATCACATCGACCTCTACTACCAGCACCGCGTCGACAAGACCGTGCCGATCGAGGACACCGTCGGTGCGATGGCCGAGCTGGTCGAGGCCGGCAAGGTGCGGCACCTGGGGCTCTCCGAGGCGTCGCC
>JBQCCW010000312.1:0-10353 GCA_051961835.1 Marmoricola sp.
GCAGTCGGCGGCGCTGCTCGATCACCAGGGGATGACCGACGTGGTAAGTGGCCTCGATGTAGTCACGCAGCGAGGCGCGGATGTCATCGACCGTCTCGGCGATGGTCGGTGCATCGGCAGCCGTCATTTCGTCTCCTTGGGGACCGGCTCCATCCAGAGCAGTTCGGTAAGCAGTTGGGTCAGGTCGGGCATTGCGGCATCCGGCACACGGAAAGCGAACAGAGCGCCCGGGGTCGCGGCCAAAGGCATGCCGACGAGTTGAAGGTACCGCTCAGCGAATCCGGGGATCGGCGAGAAGAACTTGACGACATGTGAGCCGCCACCAGCGAACGGCTCCGCCGAGTAGCGCTGCGGGAAGCCTCGCTCTGAGTCGATTGCCAACTGGAGTCGCCACGCCTCGTCGCGCGCCGGCACAACTGGGTTATCGACGGGGAACTGGAAGATGCGGGTCGCGGCGCCGTCTTCCATCCGTACGACGCTCCATAGATCGGCGCCGTAGGCCTGCGGGCGCCGCGCTATGAAGTCGCCGCTGTCGCTGGTGCCGGGCTCACGCCAGCGACCTCGGTAGTAGCGGACGGGGGTGGTCGGATCGAGGATCTGGAGTCCCTCGATCGCACCGCCACGACCGGCCACGTTGAGCCGCTCAGAGATTCGGCGCACGAGGCTGCATGCTGGCTCGACCGCCGGACTTGCCACCCACCGTTGCCGGTCGAGTCGCTGCAAGCCAGCGACCTTGAACGTTTCAGTCGCTTGCTCTGGGTCGAGTTCAAGGAGGCGAGCGTGACCTTCGCGAGTGGTCTGGGCTGCTAGGTCTGCACTGACGAGCCACGCGCCAAACGGCCGGACGCCCAGCAACATGTAGGTCCCCCGTGCCCTCTCGATGTACGAGGGCGGTCCCAGATAGATGAGACGGACCATGCGTCCCTCCAACTCCTCGCGGAGTTCGAGCAGGTCGCCAGATGCGATGAGAAGGTCGAGCATGTCGGCGACCGTGTCCCGTGCGAGATCGCCTTCAGTCAGCGGACGCACAGCGGCGAGCACCGCGTCGATGAGGCGGCTTGGACTGGTTGGGCACATGAAGGATGCCGCACGACGCAATGACGCGGCGAGACCCTCGGGTGTGCTCAAACCCACGAGTTCAGGGTCCATACCAAGCGTCCGCACAGCGAGCGCGGCGGCATCGTCCGGTGACAGGCTGGAGATGGTCATTAGAACCCTCGCTGTGCTTCGTCGGGGTCGGCGTAGGCGCGGGACCCGATCACGGCGTAGCGCGCCGCTCGCAGCAGCACCGGCGACTGCTTGATGCGGTCGAGCATGGAGTTCCGCGCCGGCTCGGACCATTGCTGGGTGATGTAGCCGAGGCGACCCGCCATGGTCAGCAGGAATCGAGGTGCGGAGGGGTTTTCGATTCCAGACTCCCGCAGGGTGGGCGTGATGACCTCGGCGAAGCCAGGGAGAATCTTTTCTGGCACTGACCAGTCGTACAGGTTGTGGCTAATGCGCTTTCCCAGCGCAAGATGCGCGGGAGATGTGCCGATCACCTGCTCCATATCATCGAGGTGATCCAGCACCCACTCGGCGTCCGCGGTGGCGAGCTTGCGTTCGATCGCGGCCCAGTGAGAGCCAGTGAGCAACATCGAGGTCGCGCGTGTAATCGCGCTCAGCGCCATCTGTTGCTGGCTGACAGCGAATGGATCGGCTGGTAGGTCGGCACTCATCCAGAGCCAGTGGGCGTCCGCGAGACGCATGATGCCCGCCGTTGATCGGTCGCCGAATGGCACATGCGGACTCACAGTCCCGAGCGCGAACACCTTATTTGGTTGCGTTGGTGCCAGGACGACGGTCGTGACGCCACCCGCCGACGCGCGAAGCAGTCCTCCGCGGACCGGGAGCGCGATGTCCACACCTTGCTGGTGCGGGACTGCCTCGAGCGGTTGCTCGACATCGAAGAACTCGACCGTTGTCTGATCGCCGTCCGTCTGGTCGTGCAGCCGTGCGACGAAACTGCCGTCGTGTTCTCTGCGGAACCGCCAGCGCAGTGGCTGGAATTCCCGCTCACAGCTGAGCGAGGCCACGCCAATGCCGTCGCGCCGGACCGTCACCGTGCACCACTGCGCGTCGTCGTAGTGCGCCTTGAAGGTGTTCTCGAGGCGAATCCCCCGAGCGAGGGATGCCCACTCCCCCTCATCGATAGGCAGAGTGACTTTGCGGCGAGTTGCGCCCAATTCCACGCGGCCTTCATCGAGCAGCCTGACGACCATTTCGGCGTTGGTCTCTGGGGGACCGTGCACGGTGACGGTGGCGCGCTCGTCCCAAAGCTCGCTCAGTGTGGGTCGAGCAGGAGACGCCAGGAGGCGAATGCCTTCGCCGACGGTGGCGTTCTCCGGGCGGACTTGGGGATCGCGAATCGTGATGACCAAGTCACCCCGAGTCAGTTCCCTGTTGTCTGCTCCGATGAGCGTTGCAGCGACGACGTGCGAGCCGACATCAAGGGACGCCAGCGACAGGATCAGGTCGACCTGGCCGACGGGCCACGGCACGAAGTGTGGGTCACCATCGATCGTGACGAGGCATCGCTCCGGCGCAACCTCCGCGCGAATACCGAGGATCGCTGGTTCGCCGGCCAACGACTCAACGGCACCATCGCCGTCCCATGCACTCGCAACGAGTCCGACTGGCCGAACAGCCACGGTGGCCAGCGATGAGAGGCCCTGCGCTAGGAGCGCCTGCGCATCTTCCTCGGGGAGTGGATCCGGCACGTCCAGGCGCCACGCCTTGGCGCCGCCCACCGCCAGCGTGGTCGGGGTGCACCAGGGCACGCTGGGAGGCTCCCCATCGGCTGAGCCAATGAGGATGTAGTGGACTCCGGGGCGCAGAAAGCGGCCCTTCACCTCGATGGCGGGTCCCGATGTCTGCTGCCGGAACAGCCACCACGGCCCCCCAGACATGACTGCTTGGTCGGCGATAAGGGCGTTGACGGCGTCGGTCTCACGTTCCAACTGCACGAAGGGCTTAGTGGTGTCGGGCCAGGTCTCGAAGCGCACTTCCTGCCCGCCGAAGACGAGGCCACCTGTGGGAACAGGACGGCGTCCACCGTTGACCCGGGCCCGCTTGGTACGCAGTTCGTCGTACACGTGCGGCAGTCGCTCGCTGAGCGGCGTCATGTCCGGCAACTCGGCGTAGGCGTACCACGCGCCATCCAGACGGCGGAGGAACAGGCGTGGGTCGGTGGCTCGTGGCAGACGCGCCGTGCTTCCAGGTGTTCGGTTCCCCGCTGACGGGGATCGAGAGAAGCCGGAGGCGCGTACGCGGTTGGCAGCGCGCTGGGCAGAGGCCAGCCATTGCCGTGCCTGGCGCTCATGGGACAGGCCCGCAATAAGTCGGTCCAAGGTGGACTTCACAAGGTACGGCGAGCCACCGTCAGCGCCAGAGAGGAGTGCAGCCGCCACCTGCCCCAGAAGCTTCGGGTTCTGACAGAAATTGCGGAAGCGTGAACTGTACAAGCCCGAACGTGCGGCGAGCCGGACGCCCAACTCGTCAGGGTCGTCCAGCAGCGCGGTGGTCAGCCCAGTCCGGAAGTTGTAGAGCAACTCGGCCAACTGGCGCTGGAGATCCACCGGCAGCACTGCGTGGGTGATCGGCCACGCGATGATCGTGAACTGGTTCGCCCACGCGCCCGTGGGGCGTGCGCCGCCGAACTGTTCATGGAAGCGAACAAACCAGGCGCGGATGGTGGAGCGCTCTTGGCTGGTCCAACGAGGCGTCAGCGAGGAGAACGTCGTCCAGTATTCGTCGCCGACGTAGCCGTAACCCATCTCGGCCGCGTAGACCATGAACGGCAACCACGTTGCGCGGTAGTGCGTCAGGTAGTGGCTCTTGATCGCGTCTCGGACCGCGCCGTTGAGCAGTTCGAGGTCGTCATCCGAGAGGTCGTGTTCAAGGGCGAACACGGGCGCCGCAAGCTCAAGTTTCGCCCGGCTGTCCCTCAGCGAACGGAAGTGCTCCTCGAGGCGGCCATGGAGGTACTGCAACAGGTCGGCGGTACTACTCAATGCGACATCGCTCAACTCTGCTTCCTCCCCTCGTTCGCCGCCGATCGGCTTCAAGGGGTCAGTCTGGCTGAGAGGTCCGACACATTCAGGCGAATGCAAAGAGCCCGCCGTTTGGGGCGGGGTCGACTGGTCGGCCCAGCTGCGAAACTTTAGGGCGCCGCCGCTTCGACAAGAGTGTTACGCGCGGCGAACCTGCCAGCATGGTCACCGGCTCGACGATGCCAACTGCAGAGCCATCGCAAGATCGTGTGCAGGGCAAGTAGGCCGATCCTGATTACGTCCCAAGCGAGAACGAGAACGACGAGGTTCAGCCAGCCGGGCGCTCCAGCCGCGACGGCGTCCGAGACCACCTTCATCGCGACCAACAGGACGGTCGCTAGAACCACCATCGCCGCGGCCGTGCTGAGTGTCGGCCGCGCTGCCCGCACTCGGCGGGTCAGGACGTTCGACGGGGCGTAGAGCAGCAGGTAGCGGTGCGCGAGGGCCACCGCGGCGATGACAGGGATTGCGAGCAGCATGATCATGGGATCGCCTTTCTGACGGGTCACATCCCGGCGTACGCAGTCGCCGCTCCAGGCGCCGTCGAAGAAGCAACTCCTGTGGACAACACGCGCGCGTTCCGGACTATGGAGCGCAAATGGCTCGAAGCTCCTCCGCCGCTGTCCTCGCCCCGCTCTGGGGCGCGCTCCCCGAACGCGCCGCGCGCACGGCCGCGAAGGCACGCTGACGGTCCACCCGCTGAACGTCATTCTTCGTGCCACCGCCGACCGCCAGGTCGGAGATGATCTTGTAGCGGTCGCGGTACGCCGCAACCGTCGCCACCGCGTCGAGCCAGGCATCGTCGGAGCCCGCGAAATTTGGACGCGGTTCGAGTCGCCGGACCCACGGCTTGCGACTCGCGACCGCCTCCTCGGCAAGCGCGCGAGCCCGCGACTCGATCAGTTCCTTCCGTTGGTCGATCGCCTGTCGGTCCTCGGCTGGCATCGGACCGAGCGGCTCGGGGATCAGGCCGGCGATCAGACGCGGGCGGAGGCGGCACCCGCGCGGCGGCGTCGCTGCGAGCTTGTCGACTCGGTAGCGAAGAACCGCGGCGATGTCGTCCGCGTCATCGAGTCCGTGGCGGTCCACGACTCGTGGCAACAGCGCCTCGAGATCGTGGTGGTACGCCTCAGCGCGGCGGAGCGCCGCCGTGAGCGGGCCAAAGGCCGGCGACTCGATGACCGCGGCATGTTGCTCGGCGGTCAGCCCCGAGCGTCCGAGCAGGTCGACGAAGCGGTCGTGCTGAGCCTCGGCCGCGATCGTTTCGAGCTCGGCGGCCAGGCGGTCGATGCCGCCGTGGAGCTCGTACTCGGTCTCGATCGTCTGCGTGGCCGACTTGCTGGCACCGCTGTGCTGGATCACGCCGTACAGGACGGTCCGGGCGGTGACGTCGTCCGGTTCGGGAGCTGCGTGGGTCTCGTCGGGCTGGTCGAGGGCGACGTAGGCGATGTTGGCGTCGCGGCCGCGGGTCATGGAGACGTAGAGGTTCTCGCGGGTCGTGGTGGCGGTGACGACGACATGCGCGGTGTCGACAGTGAGGCCTTGGGCGCGATGGGCGGTGATGGCATACCCGAGGTTGAGGTGCTCGGCGGCGTACTCGGCGGGAAGGACCGTGCTCCGCCGCCGATGCCTGTCCAACCGATGCTCGTCCAGGCGGCTCACAACCACGGAACCGTCATGGCGGATGTCGGTGATGCGCCACCGGTCGCCGTTCTTGACCCAGCCGCCCGTCATCGTGCGCAGGGTGCGGTCGTTGCGGCGGGTGATCACCGTGTCGCCGACCGACGCGCTCACCCCGTCAGCGAGGTCTACCTCGCGGCCGTCGACGGCTCCGTCGTGGAGCAGTCGCTCGGCGCGAGCTCGCTCGTTGAGCGCACGTACGGCGTGGCTCGACTCGGTGACCAAGATGCTGGCGCGGCCCGCCGCGGTGTCGGCGTGCCAGGCGTCGTATGCGGCGTCGAGCATCTGGTCGGTCAGCCCCTCGTGGATGCGGCCGTAGCGCGCATAGGTGGGGACCACCTCAACGTCGCCGGCGCTCAGGCGCAGCGATGCCTCCTTCTCCCACTGGTGGATGAAGCGGTGGATCTCGGTGAGTGTCGGTGCATCGGTTCGGCGGTCGACGAGCAGGGCGAAGGCGCCTCCTGCCTCGACAGACTGGAGCTGGTACGGGTCGCCGACGAGCAGCAGCTTGGCACCGGAACCGGCGGCGATGCCGGTGATCCGGTCGAGTGTCTTGGTGTCGGCCAGCGTCGCCTCGTCGACGATGAGGAGCTGGCCGCGGCGTAGTTCGGTGCGGCCGTGGTCGTACTCGTGGAGCCACTTCGCCGTGTTCTCACACCCGACGTCCAGATCGTCGGCCAGCGCTTGCGCTGCGGTCGCGGACGGGGCCAGGCCGATGACGCTCCCCCGCCCGTGCTCGGCCATCCAGGCTGAGCGCAGGGCACTCATGGTCGTGGTCTTGCCGGTGCCCGCTGGTCCCACGAGTAGGTCGAGCTGGCGACCTGAGGTCGCGATCCTCGCCACCGCGCGGCGTTGCTCGTCGCTCAACCGGCGTGACGAGAGGCGACCGAGGATCGCCGGTCGCACGGTGGGCGCTCCAATCAGTTCCGCTCTGTCGAGGAGCCGTGCTTCGGCCTCGAGGACGGCGTTCGAGGAGTACTTCTCGCCGTGGCGCGGGCGGAACATGCTGGTGCCGTCCTTGCGCTGGAGTCGTACCGGGGTGAGCGCGAGTTCGGGTGGCGTGAGTGTGACGGACCGCTCCTGGGCGGCGTCGACGATCATCGCGACGAGCACCTCGCGGTCCTGCGTGGTCGCCAGGCGCAGGTCCATCGTCTGCTTGGCCGCTTCGGCCATCAGGTTCCAGTGGGTCCAGGTCGCGCGCTTCACGCTGACCGCCGCGACCACATCGCCCGCGATCGCCTCGATCGCCCACAGGGGCACATCGTCGATGCGCAGCGGCTCCCCCGCTTCTCGCAGGAGCGTCGCCGCCCACGGCGTCGGCTCGGCGCCGAGCTTCTCGCCTGCTCGGCGTCGCCACTCCGCAGTGAGGTCGACGAGGGAGCGGACCGCCTTCGGCGTCCGGGTCGCCAGTGTGGCCTGGGCCCGGAGCTCGACGATGACTCTTGCGGAGGGCCGGCGGCCGTGGCGGGCGACGTACTCCGCGATGAGCTCCTCTTTCTTCAGCTCGATCTCGCGGGTGCGACTGGAGAACTCGGCGATCAGGTCGTCGCCGAGGCCGGCGATCTCCCCGCGCGGGTTCCGGTCGGGCCCGCGCTGACGCAGCTCCCATTCGACACCCAGGTCCCGGCTCAGCCGGTCCGCGAGCAACGCGTCATAGAGCGCAGAGAGGCCAGTGCGCGAGGCGAAGACCGGGCGGCCATCCAGGCTGCGCCAGCGGCGGTCCATCGCCGTCAGGACCTTGTTCGCGACCACGACGTGCGTGTGGAGCTGCGGGTCTCCGGCGCGGGAGTCGAAGTGGTCGTAGGCGACGGCGGCGACGCCGAGGACCTCGACCTGGGCGACAGCGCCGTCCTTGTCGGCGATGCCGGCGCGGGTGGCCGCGACCTCGCGCTCGAAGTAGGCGATCACATCGGCGACTGCGGCGTGGTGCGCGTCGACGATCCGCTCCTGGGTCGCAGCCTCCGCGACGCCCCACAGCACCGAGACGGACTTGGGCACGCTGAAGGTGAGATCGAACCCGGCGACCGGCTGGCGTGCACCGCGCGCTGCCTCTTCGGCTTCGATGCGAGCCGTCTCGGCGCGGCGGTCCTCGTCGGACAGGTCAGAGTCGAGTCTGTCGACGCGATCCTTGATCCGGTCGGGCAGCGGCTTGTACGACGGGTAGGCGCGGCCGAGCTGCTCGCCCGTGATCGGGTCTCGGCCCATGCCGATCAGCAGAGCGAGCTGCTCCTCGGTCACTTGCACGCCGGGCTGGAGCTGCCCATCGCCGAAGACCGCGACGCCGCTGCCGAGCCAGCGGCCGGGCGGCGTACCCACCTCGGAGTAGTAGCGCGTCAACGGGGTCGAGAGGACGCGCAGGCCATCGCCAGCGGCGACGGAGCGCAGCAGGTACTGGTAGCCACTGCCCGCGGACATCCGGCGCATCGACACAGTCACGGCCGCTTTCCTCCCATACGGCTCAGGTGCGCGGCCTTCTCCACAGCCCCCTCGATCTGCACACCGTGTGAGCTCGAGGAGGGGTGGGGTGGAGGAGGAAGGAAGAGGCTGCGGAGGGCGAGGAGAGGGAGCGAGTGCGGGTGGTGGAGATGACGAGTTGAGGGCGGAAAGAGAAGGGAGAGGTGGGAGAAGAGGGAGGACGGGAATGGCGAAGCGGAGTGGGAGACGCCGCGCACCTCTTCCCTGAAGCGCCGACGAATCGGCCGGCGCTCGAATGCAAAAACAGGCTTAGGCTGAGGCCAGACGATGTTCGCACCGCCCGCGGTGACGACTCGTCTGCCTCGAGCCGGATGGCAAGAGGAAGCAGGAACCGCACATGACGAAGCGACTCGGGTTGATCTCGTCAGCGACTGGCATTCTGTTGCTGGCCGCAGCGTCGGCCTGTGGCAGCAACAACGCCGATCCGTCGCCCACGCCGACGACCACGACGTCAGTCGCGACGGCTCCGACGACCAGCGCCTCGCCGACGTCTCCGTCGGCGCAGGCGAGCAGTGACGCTGAAGCCGCGGTCAGGAGGTACTACGCCGTTCTGGACGAGCTCGGCGGCGATCCGACGAGCAGCCTGTCGAAACTGCGCACCGTGGCGACGAGCACCCAGCTCAGCACGATGCGAACCGTGCTTCGGCAGCAGCACGCACGCCACGAGCGGCAGACCGGATCTCTCGTCCTTGCCGACACGAAGGTGCAGTCGGTGAGCCTCGACAACTCGGACCCCTCGGCCGGCAAGGTGCCCGCCGTGGTCATAGACGTCTGCTGGGACGTCAGCAAGGTCGACGTCCTCAATTCGAAGGGGACATCGGTCATCTCCCCGAGCCGCCCTGATAGCGGCTGGACTCGGTTGACGGTCGCGAACTACAGGTACGCCGCCGACCCGCGCGGCGGGTGGCGAGTCGCGTCGGGTCAGGACCTGAAGCAGGCGCCATGCGCGGCCTCCTGATTCGCCTCGCCGCGACCACGCTCCTCTGCCTTGGCCTGTGGGCACCCGCGACATCGCCGTCGTACGCCGGAGGTGGCGGTGGGGGTACGACGTGCACGCAGACCAACCCGTACACCGGGCTTTGCGTGACGACCGTCGAGGTACCCGGGCAGCCGGGCACTCCGGGTACGCCAAGCGACGACGGTCCACAGGACACCGGCTCGGGCGCGGCCTGCTACTGGGACGGGACGTCTCAGGGGATCTCGAATCCCCCGCCAGGTCCGGTCCCCTGCACCTCGCCGGATGGCTACTGGTCGAACACCTACCACTGCTACATCAGTCCGGTCACTCCGCCGCCGCCCGCGGGCGACCCGGCCTGGCAGGGGCATCAGCCGGGCGACGGCGCGATCTACAACTGCAGCCAGCCACAGACCGGCATGCTCATCACGGTCTGGGCGCAGAACGCGCCACCGAACTCAGGCGCTGGGCCGACCCCACGCGAGGTCGCGCAGATAGCGATCAAACAGATGGGGCTGACCGCCATCGAGATCGGCATCGCACCGAAACCGGGACCGAACAGCATCGGCCTGGTCGGGATGCCGGTGTGGATGTGGGCGGCGAATCCCAGCGACCACAGCGTCGGGCCGATCACCTCCAGCGCGAGCGCCGGTGGGATGACTGTCACGGCGACGGCGAAGCTGCTGCACGTCACCTGGGATATGGGCGACGGCAGCCAGATCGTCTGCAAGACGGCGGGCACGCCGTACAAGCCGGAGTACGGGCGCAAGGAGTCCCCGGACTGCGGCTACACCTACAAGCTGTCGAGCGCGCGGGAGCCGGGTCAGGCCGTCAAGACGGATCGTGCCGGTCTGACCGGCACCCGCCCACGTGATGACCCAACTCGACGTGGCGGTGACCGTGTAGGCCTGGCCCGGCTCACGCGCGCTCGACAGCTTGTAGGTGTAGCCGCAGTCCGGGGACTCCTTGCGCCCGTACTCCGACTTATACGGGGTTCCCGCCGTCTTGCAGACGATCTGACTGCCGTCGCCCATATCCCAGGTGACGTACAGCAGCTTCGCGGTCGCCGTGACCGTCATCCCGCCGGCGCTCGCGCTGGAGGTGATCGGCCCGACGCTGTGGTCGCTGGGATTCGCCGCCCACATCCACACC
>JBQCCW010000313.1:0-4503 GCA_051961835.1 Marmoricola sp.
GCACGCCGGGGAGTGGGCTGAGGTGATCAACACCGACGCCGAGGTCTACGGCGGCTCGGGCGTGGGCAACCTCGGCACGGTCACCGCCGTGCCCGAGCCCCACGGGGACCAGCCCGCCTCGGCCACCCTGCGGGTCCCCCCACTGGGCACCCTCTGGCTCCGCCCCTCCGGCGCCGCCTGAGTCGCGCTTCGGGGACCGCTCAGCGGATGTGCACCCCCGAGATCGTCCGGGCGATCACCAGCCGCTGGATCTCCGAGGTCCCCTCGAAGATCGTGTAGATCCGCGCGTCGCGGGCCATCCGCTCCACCGGGTACTCCCGGGTGAAGCCGTTGCCGCCGAGGATCTGCATCGCCTGACCGGTCACCCGGACGGCGGTCTCGCCGGCCACGAGCTTCGACATCGAGCCCTCGGCGGCGGTGAACGGCTGCCGGTTGGCGGCCATCCACGCGGCCCGCCAGACGAGCAGCCGAGCGGCGTCGATCGAGGTCTTCATGTCGGCGAGAGCGAAGGCGACCGCCTGGTTCTCGATGATCGGGCGGCCGAACTGCTCGCGCTGCTTGGCGTACTCCAGGGCATAGTCGTACGCCGCGCGGGCGACGCCCACCGCCTGCGCCCCGACCGCCGGCCGGGTCCGCTCGAAGGTCGCCATCGAGGGCTGCGAGCGCCCGGTGCGGGCCCCCTCGCGCGCCTTGGCGAGCCGCTCGTCGAGCCTCTCCTTGCCGCCGAGCAGGCAGTCGCCCGGGATCCGGCAGTCCTCGAGCACGACCTCCGCGGTGTGGGAGGCGCGGATGCCGTGCTTGGCGAACTTCTGGCCCTGCGACAGACCGGGCGTGCCCGGCGGCACCACGAAGCTGGCCTGTCCGCGCGCCTTGAGCTCGGGGTCGACGACGGCGGTGACGACGTGGATGTCAGCGATGCCGCCGTTGGTCGCCCACGTCTTGGTGCCGTTGAGCACCCACTCGCCGGTGGCCTCGTCGTACATCGCCCGGGTGCGCATCGCGCCCACGTCGGACCCGGCGTCGGGCTCCGAGGAGCAGAACGCGGCGACCTTCGGCTCCTCGACCGTGCCGAACATCGCCGGGATCCACTGGCCCACCTGGGCGTCGGTGCCGTTGGCGCGCACCGACGCCGCGGCCAGCGTGGTGCCGACGATCGCCAGGCCGATGCCGGCGTCTCCCCAGAACAGCTCCTCCATCGCGATCGGGATGCCGAGCCCCGACTCGTCGAGGGACTGGGCCAGGAAGAAGTCCAGCGAGTACAGCCCGATCTTGGCCGCCTCGGCGAGCACCGGCCACGGGAACCGCTCGCTCTCGTCGTACTCGGCGGCGGCCGGTCGGACGACGTTGGCGGCGAACTCGTGCACCCACTTCTGCAGGTCCTGCTGGTCCTCGGTGAGCTCGAACGACACCGTCACGGTGATCTCCTCGTCGTGGTCGATAGTGGACCGGTCGGTTCTGGATTGCCCTGTAACCGCCGGTTACCCGTAGAGTGCAGGAGTGAGCATCCTGGATCGTCACCGGGTGACGGTCGACGGACCGCCCCACGGACAGCCGATGGTCTTCGCCCACGGCTTCGGATGCGACCAGTCGATGTGGCGCCACGTGGCCCCCGCCTTCGCCGACCGGTACCGCGTGATCACCTTCGACCACGTCGGTGCGGGCGGCGCCCCGGTCACGCCCTCGGAGGCGCAGCGGCACGCCACCCTGCAGGGGTACGCCGACGACCTGCTCGCGATCGTCCGCGAGCTCGACCTGCACGACGCGGTCCTGGTCGGGCACTCGGTGTCCTCGATGATCTGCGCCCTCGCCGCGATCGAGGAGCCCGAGCGGTTCGCCTCGCTGGTGATGGTGGCGCCGTCGCCGCGCTACATCGACGACGACGACTACGTCGGCGGCTTCTCCCTGGCCGACGTCGAGGAGCTGCTGGAGTCGCTGGAGAGCAACTACCTGGGCTGGTCGGCCGCGATGGCACCGGTCATCGCTGGCAACCCCGAGCACCCCGAGGTGGGCCAGGAGCTGACCACCAGCTTCTGCCGCATGGACCCCGAGGTCGCCCGGCGGTTCGCCCGCGCGACGTTCCTCTCCGACAACCGCGCCGACCTGCCCCGGATCGGGGTGCCGACGCTGGTGCTGCAGTGCAGCGAGGACGTCATCGCCCCGCCGTCGGTCGGCAGCTACGTCGCCGCGTCGGTCCCCGACGCCACCCTGGTGCAGCTCGCGGCGATCGGTCACTGCCCCAATCTCAGCGCGCCGGCGGAGACCACCGCGGCGATCGAGGACTTCCTGAGACGCAGGGCCGCCTGAGTGTCGCTGGAGCAGGCGGCAGACGCCTTCCAGGCGGCGCTGAGCGAGGACGACCCCGAACAGCTCTACGACCAGGCCCCGTGCGGCTACCTCTCGACCACGCCGAGCGGGCAGATCGTCAAGGTCAACGCGACCTTCTGCACCTGGCTGGGCTTCTCCCGTGAGGAGCTCCTCGCCCGCCGGTTCGTCGACCTGCTGACGCCGGGCGGCCGGATCTACCACGAGACCCACTACGCCCCGATGCTGCGCATCCAGGGGTTCGTCCGCGAGATCGCCGTCGACGTCCGGCGCGCCGACGGGTCCCGGCTCCCGGTCCTGCTCAACGCCTCGCTGAGCCACTCCCCCGCCGGCGAGCCGGGGTTGGTGCGGGTCGCGGTGTTCGACGCGACCGAGCGGCGGGGCTACGAGCGCGAGCTGGTGCGCGCCCGCGACGCCGCGGTCGAGGCCGAGGCGCGCGCGGAGGACCTGGCGCGGACCCTGCAGCGCAGCTTCATCCCGCCCGTGCCGCCGGTCGTGCCGGGGCTGGAGGTGGCGGCGGTCTACCACCCCGCGGGCGGCGACGTGGGCGGCGACTTCTACGACGTCTTCCCCGCCGGCCCCCGCGCCTGGGCGGTCACCCTCGGCGACGTCAGCGGCACGGGTGTCGACGCCGCCGTGGTCCCCTCGGTGGCGCGCAGCACCGTGCAGGCGCTCACCGTGCTCGGCCACGAGCTGCCCGAGGTGCTCCAAGGCCTCAACGAGGTGCTGCGCCAGCACGCCAGCGACAAGTTCTGCACGATCGCGCTGGCCCACCTACTGCGCCAGGACAGTGCCTGGCACGTGCGCCTCGCGGTCGGCGGCCACCCGCCGCCGCTGCTGCTGCGCCCCGGCGCGAAGCCCGCCTTCGTCGCGGCCGGCGGACCGATCGTCGGGGTCCTGCCGACGGTGACCCACACCGAGCACGAGCTCATGCTCGGCCCCGAGGACACGCTGGTCTTCTACACCGACGGGATCACCGAGGCCTACGGGCCCGCGGGGTACTTCGGCGAGGAGCGGCTGCTGCGGTGGGCGCAGGTGCACGTCGCGGACCGACCGGCCGACGCGGTGGAGTCGCTCCTGGCCGAGGTGCTCGCCTTCCAGCGGGACCGCCCTCGCGACGACATCGCCGTGGTCGCGCTGCGCAGCCAGTGACCCGCGCCACGGAGCCGCTTGCAGGGGAATGGCCGGCCGCGCCGGGCCGTTCTGTCCCCACGTGAGCCAGCTCTTCTCTCCGATCACCCTGCGTCAGACCGTCGTCCGCAACCGGGTCTGGGTCTCGCCCATGTGCCAGTACTCCGCCGTCGACGGCGTCCCGAACGACTGGCACCTGGTGCACCTCGGCGCCTTCGCCCGCGGCGGCGCCGGCCTGGTGTTCACCGAGGCGACCGCCGTGGTCCCGGAGGGACGGATCTCCCCGGAGGACACCGGCATCTGGAACGACGCCCAGCAGCAGGCGTGGGCGCGGATCGTCGACTTCCTGCACGGCCAGGGCGCGACGGCCGGCATCCAGCTCGCGCACGCCGGCCGCAAGGCCTCGACGTACTCGGGCTTCACCGGCGAGCGCGGCGGCGTGCCCGACGCGCAGGGCGGCTGGCAGCCGGTCGGCCCGTCGGCGGACCCGTTCCCCGGGCTCCGTGAGGACGTCGCCGCCCTCGACGCCGACGGCATCGCGCGGGTGGTGACCGGGTTCGGCGACGCCGCCGAGCGCGCCCTCGCCGCCGGCTTCGACGTGCTCGAGGTGCACGCCGCGCACGGCTACCTCCTCCACGAGTTCCTGTCGCCGCTGTCCAACCACCGCGACGACCAGTACGGCGGCTCCTTCGACAACCGGGTCCGGCTGACCCTCGAGGTGATCGCCGAGATCCGCCGCCGGGTGCCCGACGCCACCCCGCTGGTGCTGCGGGTCTCGGCCACCGACTGGACCGAGGGCGGCTGGAGCGACGACGACAGCGTGCGGCTCGCACGGCTTGCGCACGAGGCCGGCGTGGACCTGATCGACACCTCCACCGGCGGCAACGTGCTGGCCGACATCCCGGTCGGCCCCGGCTACCAGGTCCCCTTCGCCCGCCGGATCCGGCAGGAGGCCGGCGTCCCGACCGGCGCCGTCGGGATGATCACCGAGGCCAAGCAGGCCGAGGACATCCTCGCCGACGGCTCGGCGGACGTCGTGCTGCTCGCCCG
>JBQCCW010000314.1:0-2302 GCA_051961835.1 Marmoricola sp.
GAAGCTCAAGGTGCTGCGCGCGCTGGCCCCGATCACCGGTGAGGACGTGCACCGCCACACCGTCCGCGGCCAGTACGGGCCCGGCCTGGTCGACGACAGCGCCGTCCCCGGCTACCGGGCTGAGCTCGAACAGGCCCGGGCCGAACCCTCCGGTCCCAGCAGCACCGAGACCTTCGTAGCACTGCGCACCGAGGTGCAGAACTGGCGCTGGGCCGGGGTGCCGTTCTACCTGCGGTCCGGGAAGCGGATGGACCGCCAGTCCTCCGAGATCGTCGTGGTGTTCAAGGCGCCGCCGCACGTGATGTTCCCGCACAGCGACGGGGCGGTGGCGCCCAACCGGCTGCACATCCAGGTCCAGCCCGACCACACCATGCGGCTCCAGGTCAACGCCAAGGAGCCCGGACCGGGCGGCATCAGGCTGCGGCCGGTGTCACTGGACCTCAGCTACGCGGCGGCGCACGACAAGCGGTGCCCCGACGCCTACGAGCGGCTGCTGCTCGACGTCATCCGCGGCAACCCGACCCTGTTCATGCGCCGCGACGAGGTCGAGGCGGCGTGGGCCTGGGTCGAGCCGATCCTGCAGCGGTGGCAGTCCCACCCCACCGCTCCCCCGACCTATCCCGCCGGAACGAGTGGGCCGGTCGCCGCGGCGACGCTGCTCGAACGTGACGGCCGAACCTGGCAGGAGCAGAGCCTGTGACCACCGCACCCTCCATCGGGCCACCGCACCCCGTCGTCGAGCGGGTGACGCGCCGGATCCAGGACCGCAGCCGCGTCCCGCGGGCGGCGTACCTGGCCGGCATCGCCGAGGCACGTCAGCAGGGCAGCGCCCGGGGCGGGCTGGCCTGCGCCAACCTGGCGCACGCCCTCGCCGCCGCGGAGCCCGAGCACAAGGAGCTCCTCCAGGCCTCGTTGCGGCCCAACGTGGCGATCGTGACCAGCTACAACGACATGCTCTCGGCCCACCAGCCCTTCGCCGACTTCCCCCGGCAGCTCAAGCGCGCCGCCCTCCGGGCCGGTGGCACCGCCCAGGTCGCCGGCGGCGTGCCCGCGATGTGCGACGGCGTGACGCAGGGCCGGGCAGGGATGGAGCTGTCGCTGTTCAGCCGCGACGTGATCGCGATGGCGACGGCGATCGCCCTGTCCCACGACGTCTTCGACAGCGCCACGCTGCTCGGCGTCTGCGACAAGATCGTGCCGGGCCTGGTCATCGGCGCGCTCACCTTCGGGCACCTGCCGGCGATCCTCGTCCCGGCCGGTCCGATGACCTCGGGCCTGCCCAACAGCGAGAAGGCGCAGGTGCGCCAGCGCTACGCCGAGGGCAAGGCCGGTCGCCAGGAGCTGCTCGAGGCCGAGCTCGCCTCCTACCACTCCGGCGGGACCTGCACCTTCTACGGCACCGCGAACTCCAACCAGCTGCTGATGGAGGTGATGGGCCTCCACCTGCCCGGCGCCTCGTTCGTGAACCCTGGTACGCCGCTGCGCCACGCGCTCACCGACGCCGCCGCCGCCCGTGCCGTGCGGATCGCCGCGCACGGCGAGGAGCCGACGCCGATCGGCGAGGTCGTGGACGAGAGGACGGTGGTCAACGCCTGCGTCGCCCTGCTCGCGAGTGGAGGCTCCACCAATCACACGCTGCACCTGGTCGCCATGGCACAGGCGGCGGGCATCACGCTGACCTGGGACGACATCGACGACCTCTCCGCCGTCGTACCGCTCCTGGTGCGGATGTACCCCAACGGCGAGGCGGACGTGAACCACTTCCATGCCGCCGGCGGGGTGGCCTTTCTCATCCGGACGCTGCTCGAGGCCGGGCTGCTGCACGAGGACGTGCGCACGGTGGCCGGCCCCGGTCTCTCCCGCTACACCGCCGAGCCGCGCCTCGTGGACGGCGCACTGGAGTGGGTGGCCGGACCCGAGCGGTCACTGGACCACGCGGTGCTGCGGCCGGCGACCGAGCCGTTCGCGGCCGACGGCGGCCTCAAGGTGGTGCGCGGTCCGCTGGGCGCCGGGGTCGCGAAGGTCTCCGCCGTCCGCGACGAGCACCGGGTGGTCACCGCGCCGGCGCTGGTCTTCGACGACCAGGCGGCGTTCCTCGCCTCCTTCGACAAGGGTGAGCTCGACGGACGCGACCTCGTCGCGGTGATCCGCTTCCAGGGGCCCGCCGCCAACGGCATGCCCGAGCTGCACAAGCTGGTCCCCGCGCTCGGTGTGCTGCAGGACCGGGGCCAGCAGGTGGCCGTGGTGACGGACGGACGGATGTCCGGCGCCTCGGGCAAGGTGCCTGCGGTCATCCACCTGA
>JBQCCW010000315.1:0-2014 GCA_051961835.1 Marmoricola sp.
GGCTCGAGGAGTCGCTGACGGCCAACGGCGCGGTCGTCCACTGGGCCCGCGACGCCACGGAGGCGTGCCGGATCGTCGCCGACATCGCCCGCGCCGAGGGCGTGGACGAGGTCGTGAAGGTGAAGTCGATGGCGACCCAGGAGATCGGCCTCGACGAGGCGCTGGCCGCCCGGGGCGTCGCCGCCTGGGAGACCGACCTGGCCGAGCTCATCGTGCAGCTGGGGGAGGACCTGCCCAGCCACATCCTGGTGCCCGCGATCCACCGCAACCGGGCGGAGATCCGCGAGATCTTCAGCCGGCGCATGGGCGAGGTCGGCCGGCCGGCGCCCGCGGACCTGACCGACGAGCCGGCGGTGCTCGCCGGCGCCGCGCGGGAGCACCTGCGCGAGAGGTTCCTGCGCGCCCGGATGGCGGTCTCGGGGGCGAACTTCGCCGTGGCCGAGACCGGCACGCTCGTGGTGGTCGAGTCCGAGGGCAACGGGCGGATGTGCCTGACGCTGCCGGAGGTGCTGGTCAGCGTCGTGGGCATCGAGAAGGTGCTGGGCACCTGGGCCGAGCTGGACGTGATGCTGCGGCTCCTGCCGCGCTCCTCGACCGGTGAGCGGATGAACCCCTACACCTCCACCTGGTCGGGCGTGACCCCGGGCGACGGCCCGCAGCAGGTGCACGTGGTGCTGCTCGACAACGGGCGGACCCGGGCGCTGGCCGACGAGGTGGGCAGGCAGGCGCTGCGCTGCATCCGCTGCTCGGCCTGCCTCAACGTGTGCCCGGTCTACGAGCGGACCGGTGGCCACGCCTACGGCTCGGTCTACCCCGGCCCGATCGGGGCGATCCTCAACCCGCTGCTGCGCGGCGTCGGGCACGACGCGAAGGTCGACTCGCTGCCCTACGCCTCCTCGCTGTGCGGGGCGTGCTTCGAGGCGTGCCCGGTGCGCATCGACATCCCCAGCGTGCTCGTCGACCTGCGGGCCCAGGTCGTCGACGCCCACCGGGGCGGCCCGCCGAAGGCGGAGGCCGTCGCGATGAAGGGCGCCGGATGGGCCTTCGGCGACCGGCGTCGGGTGGCGGCCGCCGAACGCCTCGCGGGTCTCGCCGGCCGCGTCGTACGACGTGTCACGCGCCGGACCCTCCCGGGCGGGCGGCCCGCGATCGGCAGCGTCCCCGCTCCCGGCGCGTCGGCCTGGACGGGCTCGCGCGACCTGCCCGCCCCGCCCCCGGAGTCCTTCCGTGCCTGGTGGCGCCGCACCGACGGCGGATCGCGGGGAGGTGACGATGAGCAGCGCCCGTGAGGAGATCCTGGCCCGCGTGCGGGCCGCGCTCACCGACGCGCCCGCACCCCCGCCCGCACCCGCAGCCACACCCGCAGCGGCCGGACCGGCGCCCGGAGCCGGCGACCACCGGCAGCCGGCGTCCGAGGACCTCCTCCGGCTGTTCGTCGAGCGGGTCGAGGACTACCGCGCCCGTGTGCTGCGCTGCGGTGCCGAGGAGGTGTCGGAGCGGATCGCGCAGGTGTTGGAGGGCCGCAGCGCCGTCGTCCCCGCCGACCTCGCGTGGCCGGTGCCGGGCGCGAGGGTCGACGGCGGCCTGAGCGCCGCCGAGCTGGACGCCGTCGACGCCGTGGTCACCGGCGCGGCCGTGGGCATCGCGGAGACCGGCACCGTGGTGCTCGACCACGGTCGCGGCCAGGGACGGCGGCTGCTCTCGCTGGTGCCCGACCTGCATGTCTGCGTGGTCGTCGCCGAGCAGGTGGTGGCCGACGTGCCGGACGCCGTCGCCCGGCTCGGCCCGGCCGTCGACGCGGGGTGCCCGACCACCTGGATCAGTGGTCCCTCCGCCACCAGCGACATCGAGCTGAGCCGCGTCGAGGGCGTCCACGGACCCCGCACGCTGGTCGTGCTCCTCGTCGGCTGAGCCGGCCCGCTGAGCCGGCCGGCTGGACTGGCCGGCTGGACTGGCCGGCTGAACTGGTTGCGTTACCGCATCGATCGCCTCGTGGCGAAGGGCCGTCCACCCC
>JBQCCW010000316.1:0-3640 GCA_051961835.1 Marmoricola sp.
CGGCTGCGGTCGCGGCTCGGATCTCGTCCTCGGGGACGCCCGAGGCGCCGTGGAGCACGAGCGGAATGCCCGTGACGGCCTTGATCTCCTTGATGCGCTGGATGTTGAGCGGCTGGGGGTCGCTGAGGGGGACGCCGTGCACGATCCCCACCGAGATGGCGAGATAGTCCACCCCCGTCTCGGCGACGAAGCGCTCGGCCTCGTTGACGTCCGTGTAGTACGACGACCAGTCGACCGTCTCGTCGGCGTCCGGGATCTTGCCGAGCTCGGCCTCCACTGGAATGCCGAAGGAGTGCGCCACCTCAACCACCTTCCGAGTGGTGCGGATGTTCTCCTCGAAGGGAAGGTGCGCGCCGTCGTACATGATCGACGTGAAGCCCAGCTTGATGGCCTCGAAGACCTCGTCCCATGGGCCGTGGTCGAGGTGGATGACGTAATCGGCTTGGTGCTCCTCGGCGACCCGGCGGGTCATCTCGTAGGCAGCTTTGAGCCCCATGTGGGGAACGATCGCCCGCCCCACCTGCAAGAAGACAGGGGCCGTCGCCTGCTCGGCGGCGCGCACCAGCGCTTCGGTGGTCTCGACGTTGTGCATGTTGAAGGCGCCGACCGCGTAGCCGCCGCGCACGGCGTCCTCGACGATTCGCCTCGGATCAACCTGGACCATTTCCCTGCTCCTGTCCCGCGCCGCTCAGGCCGTCTCGATGACGGCGACCGGTGTGCGGACCTCGACGGTCTCGCCCTCCGGGATCAGGATCTCGACGAGGGTGCCGCTGGCAGGAGCCTCGAGCGTTTCCTCTACCTTCTCCGCCTCGACCTCGGCCAGCGGGTCGTCTTCCGCGACGGTGTCGCCGACGCTCTTCAGCCAGGTGGTGATGGTTCCCTCGCTCATGCCCATGCCCCACTGAGGGAGCAGGACCTCGACCTTCGCCATGAGTTCTCCTTGATGCGCTTGTTCGGGTGGTTCTCGGATGGGTGTCAGGCGCCGGTCAGCGCGGAGCCTGCGTCGAGAGCGCGTCGGCGTCGCGACGGCTCTCCGGGACGTGCACCGGTTGGCCGGTGACGCGTCGGACGGCCTCGGCGATGCCGGACCGGCTGGGGTAGAGCTGCTTCTCCAGCGCCGGGCTGAACGGGATCTGGGTGTCGGGCGTGGTGACGCGTACGATCGGCGCACGCAGCGAGCCGAACGCCTCCTCGGCGACGATCGAAGAGATCTCGGAGGCCGCCGAGCACGTGCGGTGTGCGGGGTCGGCCACGACGAGGCGTCCCGTCCGCGACACCGACTCGAGGATCGTCGTACGGTCGAGCGGGACGAGCGTGCGGGGGTCGATGACCTCTACCGAAATGCCGTCTGCGGCCAGCGACTCCGCCGCAGCCAATGCCTCGGGCACGGCGCTCGAAATCGCCACGACCGTCACATCGCTGCCCTCCCGGGCGATTCGCGCCTTTCCGAACGGGATGCGGTACTCCTCATCGGGCACTTCGCCCTTGAGGCCCCACAGCATGCAGGCCTCGAAGATCAGCACCGGGTCGTCGGAGTCGACCGCCGACCGGAGCAGCCCCTTGGCGTCCTCCGGGTTCGCCGGCACGACGATCTTGAGGCCCGGGACATTCATGAACATGGGATAGGGCCGGTCGGAGTGGTGCGCGCCGGTGTTCAGTCCGTAGAACATCGCGGAGCGGAACACCACCGGGATGGAAGCCTGGCCGCCGAACATGTAGCGGTTCTTCGCCGCCTGGTTCACGAACTGGTCCATCGCCATGTAAAGGAAGCTCGAGTACGACAGATCCACGATGGGCCGGAGTCCGGTCATGGCGGCGCCGATGGCCGACCCGACGATCACCTCCTCGGAGATCGGGGTGTTGCGGATGCGGTTGGACCCGAACATCTGGAGGAAGTCACCCTTGTCCGCCCGTGACTTCCCCGAGCCTCCCGTAGTGCCGTAGACGTTGGCCTCGACGTCCTCGCCGATGATGACGACGCGATCGTCGGCCTCCATCGCCTCGCGCTGGGCTGCGCCGATCGCGCCCAGGTGGCTCATCACGGTCACGACAGTGCTCCGATCGGTTCGGTGTAGAGGTCGCGGAAGGCGACCTGGGGGTCGGGGAAGGGACTGGCGTCGGTGAAACGGACCGCTTCGTCGACCTCCTCGAGCACCTCTGCCTCGAGTGCGTCGAGCTCCTCCTCGGTCGCCACGCCGCGCTCGGCGAGCACGGACCGGAAGAGCACGATCGGGTCGCGCTCGACCCAGGCGGCGCGCTCGTCGGCGTTGCGGTAGTCGGTGCCGAGCCGAAGGCCCTCAGAGTGCTCGTTGAAGCGGTAGGTCACGACCTCGACCAGCGTGGGGCCGTCACCGCGACGGGCGCGGTCGACTGCAGCGGCGACGGCGTCGTACACGGCCAGTACGTTCTGCCCGTCCTCCACCCGCACGCCCGGCATTCCGAAGCCGGCCGCTCTGTCGGCGATGACGCCCGAGGTCACCGTGTGAGCAGGTGTCGAGAGCGCGTACTGGTTGTTCTCGCACAGGAACACCACGGGCAGCTTCCAGACGCCGGCGATGTTCATCGCTTCATAGAGGCAGCCCTGGTTGGCGGCGCCGTCGCCGAAGAAGGCCAGGGAGACCTTCCCGTTCCCGAGCACCTTGCTCGAAAGCGCAGCGCCGGTCGCGATGGGGATGGAGGAGCCGACGATGCCCGACTCCCCCAGACTCCCGACGTTGAAATCGGCGAGGTGCAGGGAGCCGCCCTTGCCGCCGCAGACGCCGTCGGCCTTGCCGACCAGCTCCGCCATCAGCGGACCGAGGGGCGAGCCCTTCCCGATCGGGTGTCCGTGGCTGCGGTGGTTCCCGCTCATGTAGTCGCCGTCACCCAGAGCCATGCACGCGCCGACGACTTGCGCCTCCTGGCCGATGCTCGTGTGGACCGTGCCGGGGATCTGGCCGCGCTTGACCATTTTGGAGGCGCGCTCGTCGAACCGTCGGATGCGGATCATCCGGCGCTGCATCTCGAGAAGTTCTTGCGAGGTGAGGTCCATCTTCTCCCTCTCTATGGAGTAAATATGCGAGCTATGCATGATGATGCTACGAGGTGGCGCATCCGACTGGCAAGAGCACGCCCGGAGAAGTCAGCCTGCGGCGAGCAGCGCACTCGCCGTCTCGGTGTCGGTAATGAGGGTGTCGACCCAGCGGCCCCGGAGCGCCGCGCAGATCGGAACCACCTTGTCGCTCCCGCCTGCCACGATGACCCGACGTCGAGCTCGTCCAATCTGCTCCAATGTGCTGCCGACGACCAGCGCGTCCAGGGGCGTGGAAACGAAGCTGCCATCGGCCGCGAGAAACCGTTGGTTGAGCTGACCCACGGCGCCGAGTGCGCGGGCCTGCGCGAGTTGCCTCGTGGTGAAGTAGGCATCCCCGGGTTCCAGGCGACTGTGCACGTCAGCAGGGCCGACTCCGACGAAGGCGATGTCGAGGTCGTCGAGGAGTGCGAGGGCCGAGCGCACGTGAGAGTCGGTGAGCGCCGCGTCCCGGAGCTCGGGCGTCCGCGCGACACCGGGGGTCCGAAGAAAGACCGGCGCCGCCCCGAGCGCAGTGGCGATGGCCTGTGTTGCACCTGCCGCGCAGTGCTGCAACGACGGGGAGCCGAG
>JBQCCW010000317.1:0-2152 GCA_051961835.1 Marmoricola sp.
AGCAGGTCATCGAGTTCCCGCGCCACCGCCCCCGCTGACGTAGAACCGCGGCTCAAGCGTCAGAACCCGCGTTCAACGAGCAGGGGTCTCCAGGACGAAGATCCGGAGGCGGCGACCGGTGATGCGCTCCTGGTACTTCAGGTAGCCCCCGTAGACAGCAGGCGAGCACGGCGGCTCGCTGCTCCTGGTCCGCGGCCCGGGCGACGGCTGGCAGCGTCGTGCCGTGGTGGGTGACGGTGAGCCGCGGGTCGGCCTCGAGGTTCAGCACCCAGGCGGGCGTGCCGCGCTGGCCGAAGTTCGTGCCGAGCAGCGCGATTGTGTCGGCGTACGGCACCGCGATCAGATGGGTACGCCGTGGCGCTCCGGACCGCCGGCCGGTCGTGGTGATGTCGAGCACCGGCAGGCCGGCGAGCACCTCGGGGGCGCTGGTGCGACCGCGCGTCACCCGTACGACGACGTCGTCGAGGCGGCGCAGCACCTTGGAGAACACCCAGGCGCCGGGCCGGGTCGAGGCGAACGCCTGGGTCATGCGGTGGAGCAGGTTGGGCCTCGGGATGCGGTAGCCGAGGTCGGCGGCGAGCCCCACCCGGCGCTCAGTCCTCGGGGTCGTCGAGGCGCGCCAGCCAGGTCGCGAAGCGCTCCACGGCGGTCTCGAACTCCGGGTGCGCGTCGGTGAACTCGGCCAGCCGGTCGCCCAGCCACGCCAAGGTGACTTCCTCGTCACCTCGACGCTGCTGGAGCTCCTCGATCCCGCGGTCGGTGAAGTACATGCGCGGTGGTGGTCAGTAGTTCTCGACGGTCCGGTCGGACTCGCGGTCGAACGCCTCGGCGATCAGGGCCTTCTGCTCCTCGGCGTGCCGCTTGGCCGCGCCGACCGACGGGGCGGACGACCTCGGCCGCGTGACGCTGTCGACCGCGATGCCGAGCTGGGGCCAGACGTTGAGGGCGTACCACGGAGCAGGCCCCATGTTGCCGGGCTCGTCCTGCACCCACCGCACCTTGGTGAGGTTGGGGTAGCGACCCACCTCCGCCGCGAGTTCCTCCTCCGGTGCGGGGTAGAGCTGCTCGATCCGGGCGATCGCGAACCGCGCGGCGTCGTCGCGCTTGGCGCGCTCGACCACGAGGTCCCAGGTGATCCGGCCCGAGCACACCAGCAGCGTGTCGACCGCGGACGGGTCGCCGCCCTCGTCGGTGAGGAGGGGTCGGAACGTGCCCTCGGTGAAGTCGGTCGGCTGCGACGCGGCCTCCTTGCGCTTCAGCATCGACTTGGGCGTGAACACGACCATCGGCCGGTGCTCCTCGCCCAGCGAGTGCTGTCGCAGCAGGTGGAAGTACGACGCCGGGGTCGAGGGTTGCGCGACGACGAACGCGTCGTCGGCCGCCATGCTCAGCCAACGCTCGATGCGCGCCGAGGAGTGGTCGGGACCCTGACCCTCGTAGCCGTGGGGGAGCAGCAGGACGACGCCCGACTGCTGGCGCCACTTGGTCTCACCCGCGGTGATGAACTCGTCGATGATCGTCTGGGCGCCGTTGACGAAGTCGCCGAACTGCGCCTCCCAGAGCACCAGGGCATCGGGGCGGGCGACCGAGTAGCCGTACTCGAACCCGAGGGCGGCGTACTCCGAGAGCAGCGAGTCGTAGACGTGGAACTTCGCCTGCTCCTCGGTCAGGGCGGTCAGCGGCGTCCACTCGTGGGCGTTGGTCCGGTCGATGATCGTTGCGAACCGCTGCACGAACGTGCCACGCCGTGAGTCCTGGCCGGCCAGGCGTACCGGACGGCCGTCCATGAGCAGCGAGCCGAAGGCGAGGATCTCGCCGGTGCCCCAGTCGATCGGGCCGTCGGTGATGGCGGTCGCCCGGCGCTGGAGCTGGGGCATCACCTTGGGGTGCACCGTGAAGCCCTCGGGCGGGGTGACGTAGGCGTCGGCGATCCGCTTCAACACCTCGGGCGCGACGGCGGTCTGGGCGGTGCCCACCGACTTCTCGGGGTAGTCCGGCACGGTGGTCCACTCGGTCGGCTGCGAGTCGGCCTCGCGCACCTCGGTGAACACCCGCTCCAGCTGCTGCTGGTAGTCCTGCAGGACCTGCTCCGCCTCCTCGATCGTGATGTCGCCACGACCGATGAGGGACTCGGTGTAGAGCTTGCGCACGG
>JBQCCW010000318.1:0-2452 GCA_051961835.1 Marmoricola sp.
GGGACGCGGGGGCACCCGTGCGGGACGGGTGGCGTGGGTAGGGGTCTGCGTCGGTCGCGCCGGGCCCACGGGATCACCGTGCGGCCGGACGCACACCGCCCGGCCGTCGTCAGCCGACGCGGCAGGGGCGGTGGGTCACCGGCGACAGAGCGCGCTGGACACCCGGAGCAGGTCGACGTGGCGACGGGCCACCAGGGTGGTCGTCCGTGCCATGGCTGCTCCTCGGGTCCGGGACCCGATCCTCGAGTCCGCGCTTGCCGGCGCCCGTCGGGCACCGGCCAGGTCCTCACCCGGAGCACCCCGCCGCGGAGGAGGGTTGCTGTCCAGCGAGCCGGGGCTTGGCACTGGAACTCTTGACCTGTCCCGACCATAAGCGCCGCGCCGAGGGGCGCGCAATCTGCGCAAAGGGTTCGTCATGGATGGACCCGAGGCAGACACGTTCCGACATTCAGGTACGAATAGTTCTGCGCTGCAGTGCATTCCGCTCACGACACCATTAGCAGCCCTGGGACGATTCCCTACTCTCCAAGTGGGATATTCAGATGCGCCCATCCCGGATGTCGAGACGTCGTGGGCTGCTGGGGCGACGACCGGGCGGATCTGAGTCGTGGCTCGGTGCCAGTCCTGCACAGCCCGACGCGCCGACGGAGGTTCACTGTCGGCCGTAGCCCGTTCCCAAGGCGATCGGGACCGGGGTGCCCTCCGCCGGGGACATGCGAGCGGCCCGGTACACCCCTCCGGTCTGCACGTCCCAGACCAGGATGTAACTGCCGCCCCCTGCCCCGGTCGCGAAGTGCAGGTAGCGCCCTGCGGGGTCCCAACCGATGGGGAAACCCAGCCCGTCGGGGATGGTCAGGACGCTCACCGTCGGGCGCCCATCGGGGCGCAGGTGGGTCGTGTCGGCCACAACGATCGAGTTCTCGTTGACGTTGACCCTCGTGGCGATGGCCACCCGGCCGTTGGCCGAGACCGACCGGAACAGCGGGCTGCCGAGGCCTGTGCCGAGCGCGATCTCCTTGGTACTCGTTCCATCCGTGCGGCTGAGCGTCAGCGCCGAGCCCGCGCCAGCGCCCTGCAGCTCGAAGACCGAGTCGACATCCTGCAGGCCGGCGCGGCGCACGGTCATCGCCCTCAGGTCCACACGCCAGGACCGCTCGTCCGAGCTCGCGATGACCACACCGGGGTCGCGCGTGGACCATCCGGCCGTCCTGAGCGCCTGGTCAGGCACCACGATCTGGTGCACCGCGCGAGTGAGGAGGTCGACGACGACGACGCGGGACGGCTGCGGGAAGACCAGCGCGCTGCCGTCCGCGGAGATCGCCCGGCTGTCTCCGGGCAGCCAGGGGCCGAGAGTGTGAAGCGGCACGTCGTCGAGACGGATGAGTGTGTCTCCCGTCAGGACCACGGGTCTGTAGACCGAGCTGGTGTCGTTGGTGCGGTCGCCCTCGAGGGACACCGCCGTCGCAGGCGCAAGGGTCGTGTCGAGGGAAACCTGGGACAGGTCGGTGACGGGCCCCGCAAGCGCGCCGAGCGGACCGCCGAACATCGGCAGCTCGCGATACCGGGTCCCCTCGAGGAGCCCGATGCGCCGCACCCCCGCAGCATCGACACGCCACCCTCGCGGGTCGACCCACGCAGCAGGCTGTCGAGCCGGTGTGGACGGGCTCGACGGCGGGATCGTGGGGATGCGGACGGGACCCGTCGGTGCGCCCAGGTGCCCCGGCACCTGCACCATGACTCGGTCATGGCCGCGGCCCGCGGTGATCCACACGGCGCCTGCACCGATGGCGACCGCGGCTGCGGCCGCCGCAGCCCGGCTGCGCCGTCGACTGCGCCTCCGCTCGGCCTCACGCCAGGCCGGCGCGGACAGGTCGACCTCCGGCAGGTCGGCCACGAGCTCCTCGAGTGCGTGCGTGAGGTGGTCTGCACTCATGCCGGGTCACCTCCGGTCGAGGTGGGAGAGAACTGGGGCACCAGCGCCCGGATGCGGGCCAGGCCGTCATGGGCCTGACTCTTGACCGTGCCCACCGCGACGCCCAAGATCTCAGCAGTCTCGACCTCGCTCCGGTCTTCGTAGTAGCGCAGAACGAGGACGGCGCGCTGGCGCGGCGGCAGCTGACGAAGGGCCCGCTCGAGGTCGACGCGCGTCTCGACGCGCCACTCCTGGCCGCTGCGCGCTTCGTCGGTCACGGGCCGGACGGTCTCTCGACGGGTGCTGCGCCAGGCGGAGACCGCGTCGCGGTAGAGCACCCGGCGGACGAACGCGTCGGGGTGCTCGTCCTTGATCCGATCCCAGCGGAGAGCCAGTTTCACGAACGCTTGCTGGAGCAGGTCTTCGGCGGTCTGGCGGTCCCCGCACACGAGATACGCCGCCCGCAGCAGGCGGTGCTGGCGTGACCGCACGTAGGCGGCGAAGTCCTCGTCGATCGGTTTCATCACCGGCGTCCTCCTC
>JBQCCW010000319.1:0-3574 GCA_051961835.1 Marmoricola sp.
CCGCGGGCGCCCGTGGAGGAGTACGCCGCCAGCGCCTCGGCCACCGCGGCGTCGCCGATCGCGTGGCAGGCAACCTCCAGGCCGGCGCCGTGGGCCCGGGCGAAGAGCTCCCGCAGCTCGGTCCCGTCGAGGTTCGGCTGCCCGGAGGGGTACTCGAGCCGGTGCGCGTCGCCGTACGGCTCGCAGCACCACGCCGTCCGCGTGTTCAGCGACCCGTCGCTGATGATCTTCAGCGGGCCCATCGTGGCCCGGTCGTCGCAGCCGGGCAGCGGGTCGCCGGTGCGCAGGCCGGCGGCGATCACGTCGTCGAGGGTGTCGGCGTACGTCGCCCAGCGGACCCGGAGCCGGTCGCACCCGTGCGGCCAGCGGGCGGCCCACTCCTCGCGGCTGCCGCCGAACTCGAAGTCGGTCATGCCGACGACGCCCTGCGCCGCGGCCGCGTCCAGCGTCCGCCGGTAGGCCTCCGGGGACGTCCCGTCGTTGCCGACCAGCGTGGCCAGCCGCGGGTAGACCGCGAACCACTCCTTCTCGCGCACGACCGAGTCCCGCACCGGCAGCGCGAGGTGCATGAGCGCCGTGGTGTTGAGCCAGGCGTGGTGGCCGTCGCCCGAGATCAGGACGACCGGGGTGTCGCCGCTGATCGCGTCGAGCTCGCTGACGGTGACCTCGCGGTCCCAGGCCGCCGAGCGGTGGCCCCAGCCGATGACGGGGAGGTCGGGGTACGCCGCGATCCGCTCGGCCACGGCCCGGGTGGCCTCCTCGGGCGACCGGGCGCCGGCGAGGTCGAGGCGCTGCGACGCGAGCGTCCACTGGGCGAGGTGGACGTGGTGGTCCCACAGCCCGGGCATCGCCCAGCGGCCTGCGGCGTCCAGCTCCTGGGCGCCCGCCGGCCGCTCGAGCGCCGGCGCGACCCCGGTGACCACCCCGCCCTCGACCAGGATGTCGACCGGGCCGGCCGGGACCCGCTCGCCGGCGCCGAGCGGGACCAGGCGGGCGTTGCGGACGACGGTGGCGGGCGACGCGGGGGGCACGGACGGGACGGCGGACACGGCGGCACGCTAACCGCCGGGACCCCGGACCGCGTCCGGCACCCCCGCCAGGTGAGGCAGACCACCTCGGGTGCGTCCTTCCCCGATCACCGGTCGTGCGCAAGGATCATCGGTGGGAGGACAGCCCGCGGTCGGCGGGCGGAAAGGCGGACGGATGGCCCAGTCGTTCTTCGACGCGTTCACTCCCGAGCAGATCGCGCGGATCAGCGCGCACGGCACCCGGGTGCGGGTGCCGTACGGATGGTCGCAGATCTGGGAGCGGACGCCGGCGGACAAGGCGTTCGTGATCCTCGACGGCCGGGTCTCGGTCCGTCAGCACGGCCAGGAGATCGCCCAGCTCGGGCCCGGCGACGTCGTCGGCGAGGTCGCCCTGGTCCGGCACTCGCTGCGCACCGCCTCGATCGTGGCGCTCACGCCCCTGGAGCTGATCCACTTCACCGACGACGCCGTGCGCCAGCTCTCCGAGGAGATGCCGGAGTTCCGCGCGGCGCTCGAGGCAGTCGCGGTGGAGCGGTTCGGGCAGCGCTGAGGCCCGTTCGCGTGGACGAGCCCCCCGAGCCCCCTGGGCCCCCTGGGTCCCCTGGGTCCCCCGGGCCCGACGGCGCCGAGGCGGATCTCGCGCGGGCCCAGGTGACCATCGAGGAGCTGCTGCTCGGCGGCCGGCCGAGCCTGACCCGCGCGGAGGTCGCGGAGCGCGCCGGGCTGCCGCTCCCGGTCGCGGAGCTCCTGTGGCGGCTGCTCGGCTTCGCGAGGACGTCCGAGGACGACCGGGCGTTCACCCCGGCCGACGTCGCGGCGCTCGAGCAGGTCAAGGAGCTGATGGAGCTCGGCGTGATCAGCCCCGAGTCCCAGGAGGCGCTGGTCCGCACGTGGGGCCGCAGCTACGCCCGGCTCGCGGAGTGGCAGGCCGCCCTGCTCACCGACGTCGCGCTCGACGACCCCGACCCAGCACGGCGTCTGGACGAGCTCGCCGGGTCGGCGCTGCCGCGGGTGGAGGCGCTCCAGGCCTACGCCTGGCGCCGGCACCTCGCCAGCGCGACCGCCCGCACGCTGAGCGTCGACGCCCCCGGCTCGTCGACCGCGGTGCTCGCGGTCGGGTTCGTCGACATCGTCGGCTACACCTCCCGCAGCAAGAGCCTGGACGAGCACGAGCTGGTCGGCTGGCTCGAGCACTTCGAGTCCGAGGCGGCGAGCGCGGTGGTCGACCACGGCGGGCGGATCATCAAGACGATCGGCGACGAGGTGCTGTACGTCGCCGACCGGCCCGAGCACGCCGCCGAGGTGGCGCTGCTGCTCGCCGAGCGGGGGGCCGACGAGGACGACCCGTTCCCCGCGGTCCGGGCCGGGGTCGCGTACGGCGACGTGGTCAGCCGGTTGGGCGACGTGTTCGGCCCGACGGTCAACATCGCGGCCCGGCTCACCTCGGTCGCGCGGCCGGGCACGGTCCTGGTCGACCGGGGCTGCTCGGAGGCACTGGTGGCCGGCTCGGCGCCGTACGTCCTTCGCGAGATGCGGCGCACCCCGGTCAAGGGCTACGCGCGCCTGCACCCGTGGGTGTTGCGCCGGCCGCGGGTCGACCGGAGCGACGCGGGTGATCCGGGTGATCCGGGTGACCCGGGTGCTCCGGGCGGCGGGGCCGAGGGCGCCGACGAGGCCGGCTGACCGGCTGACCGGCCGGTCGGAGAAGGGCCGCGGAGAGGGCCCGGAGACGTGAAAGCTCGGCCGTTGCCGACGGGGGACACGGCAACGACCGAGCACACCCGAATCTACGGGGTCGGACGCCGTCGCACAACCGCAACGCCCCCTTTCGGGGGGTGAATCTCAGGAGAAACAAAAGTTTACTTTGGATTCGTCAAGGGCGGCTTGGCAGAACGCGCCGCCCTTCGTCGCGATCAGCGGAGGGTGACCTGACGGTTGGCCAGACCCGCGCGTGCGGAGCGCTCGTCGCCGGTGAGCTCCGCGGTGTCGGCGAGCGCCTCGCGCAGGTCGGCCGCGAACCGGGCGGCCGGTTCCTCGAGCACCTCGGCGCCGGTGCCGACGGGCAGGTCCCAGACCGGCGTGAGCAGCCCGTGCGCCCGGAACATCCCGACGAAGCGCGACCCGTCGACCAGCACGTCGCGGCCCGAGGCGTGCAGCCGGGCGAGCGCGTCGAGCAGGGGGCCTTCGGGCTCGGGCATCACCCAGCGGAGGTGCTCCTTGGTGCCGACGTTGGTCCAGTACGCCGCCTCGACGCTGCTCAGCCGGGCCGTCGGCGACGCCGCGGAGTTGGCCTGCTCCAGGCCCGCTGCGGCGGCCGCCCGGTCCTCCTCCGGGACGTCCGCGATCCAGAAGTCGAAGCCGTCGTGCACGGTGACCTCGAGCGTGTCGCCGGCGACCAGGTCCTGCAGCCGCGGGCCGTGACCGGGCGGGTCCGTCAGGCCGACCACGCCCGGCTCCGACTCCAGCGCCTTGAGCAGCACGGCGCCGAGGTCGCGCGCGGGGTCGCCGAAGTGGTGCTGCACCTGCAGGCCGAGCCAGATCTCGCC
>JBQCCW010000320.1:0-9296 GCA_051961835.1 Marmoricola sp.
CAGCAGCGCGACCTCGTCACCGAAGTCCCGGCGCAGGTCCTCCAGGCCGTACGCCGTGTCCTCGACGGTGTCGTGCAGCAGGGCCGCGACCAGGGTCGGCTCGGTCATGCCGATGTCGGCGAGGATCGTGGTGACGGCGAGGGGGTGGGTGATGTAGGGGTCGCCGCTCTTGCGGGTCTGGCCGCGGTGCAGCCGCTCGGCGGTCTCGTAGGCCCGCTCGAGCAGGGCGAGGTCGGCCTTGGGGTGGTTGGCGCGCACGGCCCGGAACAGCGGCTCGAGCACGGGGTTCGCGCCCTGACGGCTGGTGCCGAGCCGGGCCAGCCGGGCTCGCATGCCGCGACCGCCCT
Organism: Marmoricola sp.; assembly: GCA_051961835.1. Lineage (GTDB taxonomy): Bacteria > Actinomycetota > Actinomycetes > Propionibacteriales > Nocardioidaceae > Marmoricola. The sequence continues at coordinate 348 of JBQCCW010000320.1, forward strand.
GGACGGTCATCCCGGCGGCGGCCGGGCGCGCCGGGACCGGAACGTGTTCCGGCACCGGCTCCTCCACCATGAACCAAGTCTAGGGCGCCGGTCGAGGTGACGCGCCGGCGCCGGCGGGACTCCCGGGGCCACGGCCGCGCAGGGCGGGCACCCGCCCGGCTTCAGAGTGTCCGCAGCGCCGTGACGTCGAGGTCGGCCACCTTGGCCCGACCGCCGAGGAAGCCGAGCTCCATCAGCACCGCGAGACCGGCGACCTCTCCCCCGCACCGGGCCACCAGCTCGGCCGCGGCCGCGGCGGTCCCCCCGGTGGCGAGAACGTCGTCGACGAGCAGCACCCGCTCCCCCGGAGCGACGGCGTCGACGTGCATCTGCAGCGTCTCCGCGCCGTACTCGAGCTGGTAGCTCACCTCGTGGGTGCGCCACGGCAGCTTGCCGGGCTTGCGGACCGGGATGAAGCCGACGCCCAGTGCCAGCGCGACCGGGGCGGCCAGGATGAAGCCGCGGGCCTCCATGCCGACGACCTTGTCCACCACGGTGCGGCCCGAGGCGTCACGCCCGGCGTCGGCGAGGCCCTGGACGACCGCGGTGAAGCCGTCGTGGTCATCGAGCAGCGGCGTGATGGCCTTGAAGAGCACGCCGGGCTTGGGGAAGTCCTCGACGTCGCGGACGAGTCCGTCGATGAGCGCGGCGAGGTCCGGCGTACGCCCCGGGGCGGCGGTCACCGGCGCTTGGAGCGCGGCTGGCGGGAGGGCTGGCTGCGCTTGGCCGAGCCGGACTCGCGCACCGGGGCCTTGCTCTCCGGGACCACCCGTCCCGAGCCGGTCGCCTCCGGACCACGCGGCGGCGCCGTCCGGGGAGCGCGCCGCTGAGGCGCGTCCTCCTCGCCGGCCGGGTCGTCGTCGAACTGGACGCCGTCGAGCTCGGCCGGGGTCCCCGCCATCGCGGCGCGGTCGAACCCGACCTCCTCCTGGCCCGTCGGCACGTTGGCGTAGCGGTCGGCGTCGCGGCGCTGCCGGGCGCGGGCGCGGCGGTCCTGCTCGGTGATCTCCTTCTCCCGCGACTTCAGCTGCGCGACGAGCGGCGTGGCGATGAAGATCGAGGAGTACGCACCGGCGGCCATGCCGACGAACAGCGCCAGGGAGAGGTCCTTGAGGTCGCCGGAGCCGAGCACGACGGTGCCGACGATGAGCAGGGCCGCGACCGGCAGCAGCGCCACGATCGAGGTGTTCAGCGAGCGGACCAGGGTCTGGTTGACCGCCAGGTTGGCCTGCTGGGCGTAGGTGCGCCGGCTCTGCCGCAGGTTGCGGGTGTTCTCCCTGACCTTGTCGAACACCACGACGGTGTCGTAGAGGGAGAAGCCGAGGATGGTGAGCACGCCGGTCACCGTGGCCGGTGTCACCTCGAAGCCGGACAGGGCGTAGATCCCGACGGTGATCACCAGGTCGTGGGCGAGCGCGACGATGGCGCCCACCGACATCTTCCATTCTCGGAAGTACGCCCAGATGAACAGCATGACCACGACCAGGAAGACGATCAGGCCGGTGACGGTCTTGTTGACCACCTGGCTGCCCCAGCTGGCGCCGACGACCTCCTCGCTCACCGCGCTCGGCTTGACGTGGAGCGCCTGGGTCATCGCGGTGATGACCTTGTCGCTCTGGTCCTGCGACATCTGCTCGACGGTGATGAGGATGCCGCTCTGCCCGTTGGTGACACCGGTCGGCGAGGCCGCCGCCGGGACGCCGGTGTCGGCGGCGGCATTGATCGCGGTGTCGACGCTGGCGCGGTTCACCTGGCTCGAGGGGAGCTCGATCCGGTACTCGGTGCCGCCCTTGAACTCGATGCCGAGGTTGAGGCCCTTCAGTGTCAGGCCGAGGATCGCGGCGAGCACGATCACGGCCGAGATGGCGTACCAGATCTTCGTCCGGCCGACGAAGTCGATCGACCGGCGCCCGGTGTAGAGGTCGTTGCCGAGTCGCGAGAACCTGCCCATCAGATCCGACCTCCCGCGACGCGACGGTCCCCGTCGACGCCGAGTGTGTCCGCAGAGAGCCCCGAGAGCCGGTGCCCTGAGTTGAAGAAGCGCCGGTGCGACAGCGCGGTCATCATCGGGTGGGTGAACCAGAAGAACACCACCAGGTCGATGAGCGTGCTGATGCCGAGGGCGAACGCGAAGCCCTTCACCACCCCGATGCCGAAGATGTAGAGCACCAGGGCCGCGAGCACCGAGACCGCGTCGGCGGCCAGACAGGTGTTCCGCGCCCGCTTCCAGCCGGCCTGCACCGCGACGCGCATCGACTTCCCCGTGCGCATCTCGTCACGGATCCGCTCGAAGTAGACGATGAAGGAGTCCGCGGTGATGCCGACGGCGACGATCAGGCCGGCGATGCCCGGAAGGGTCAGGGCGAAGCCGGCGGTCTTGCCGAGGATCAGCACGATCGCGTAGGTGACCAGCGCGGCCAGGATCAGCGAGGCGATGACCACCGTGCCGAGGCCGCGGTAGTAGAGCAGGCAGTAGATCATCACCACGAGCAGCCCGAGGCCGCCGGCGATCAGACCCGCGCTGAGCTGGTTGCCCGCGAGCGAGGGGCCGATCGTCTGGGTGTAGACGTCCGGCTCGAACTTGACCGGCAGCGCACCGAACTTCAGCGCGTCGGCCAGCGTGGCCGCCGAGGCCTGGGTGAAGTTGCCGGTGATCTGCGCCGTGCCGTCGGGGATGACGCCGGTGAAGCCCGGCGCGGACAGCGTCTGCCCGTCGAGCACGATCGCGAAGCGCCCGTTGGCGTACGGCGAGCTCGAGCTCGGCACCATCTTGCGGGAGAGGTCGGCGAACGTGCCCACGGCGTCGCCCTTGAAGGTGAGCGAGACGACCCAGGAGCCGAGCGACTGCTGGTCCTGCACGGCGGCCGCGCTCTTGAGCTGGGTGCCGTTGATGACGGCGACGGAGAGCAGGTACTTCTCGTTGTCGACGCCACAGGAGATCAGCGGACGGCCCGGCTCGTCGACCATGCGGACGAGGTCCTTGGGCTTGAGGCTCTTGACCTGCTGCTGGACCTGCTTGACGCTCGGCGGGTTGGCCACGTCGAGGGTGTTGGCGATCTTGGGGACCAGCGCCACGTGGGACTGCGGGTCGCACTTGGAGACGGCGTAGAGCAGCTGCCAGACGGTGCCGGGGTCCTTGGTCCACGCCAGGTAGTCACTGGCCTTGGCGCCGGCGTTCTCCGGCAGCGCGCTGTTGCCCTGGGTGCTGGCGCTGGGCGTCGCCTGCGGCGTGGCGACGGCCGTGGCGGCCGGCGTCGCGGGCTTCTGGGTCGACTTCTGGGCCGACTTCTGGGTCGGCTTCGCGCTGGGCTTGGTCGTCTTCGCCTTCGTCAGCGCGTACGCCGGCGCCGGGCGGGGGTTGGAGCCGGCGGTCGGGCTTGCCTTGGTCGTGGGCGTGCCGGAGACCTTGCTCGACGGCTGGGCCGACGGGCTGGCTGAGGGGCTGGTGCTGGAGCTGGGGTTGCTGCTCGGGGACGGCGAGGAGCTGGGGTTCGCCGCCTGCGGGGGGCCGCTGATGCAGAAGTCGCCGCCGAGCTGGGGGCAGTAGGCGACGACGCGGAAGCGCAGCAACGCGGTCCGCTTGACGGCGTCGACGAGGTCCTGCCGATTCTGGCCGGGGATCTCGACCACGATGTTGCGGTTGCCCTGCGTGGAGACGGTGGCCTCGGTGACGCCGCTGCCGTTGACACGCTGGTTGATGATGTTCGCGGCCTGCTTGAGCTTGGTGGCGCTCGGCGTACCGGAGGCGATCAGCGTGATCCGGGTGCCGCCCTGCAGGTCCAGCCCGAGACGCGGCGCCCAGGTGCCCCCGAGCGCGGCGAGGCCGTAGAGCACGGCCACCGCGAGCACGAAGACGATCAGCGTCCGTCCGGCGTGGAACGGCTTCTTGGCCACGACTACTCGCTCTCGTCGTCGGCGACGGGTCGGCGGACCACGCCGGACTCCGTCGTCAGGTCATCGGGCTGCGTCGGCGCAGCGATGGCGGGCACGTCCTCCGCGGTGCGGCGTACGACGACCTGGCGGGCGACGGTGATCACCGTGCCGGGCGCGATCTCGAGCCGCACCTTGTCGTCGGCGATCTCGCGCACGGTGCCGAAGACGCCGGCGGAGATCACTACCTCCTCGCCGACGACGAGGTCGCGCTGGAGCTGCTGCATCTCCCGTTGCTGGTTGCGAGCGGGCCGCATCACCAGCCGCCAGAAGATGACGATGGCGGCGACGATGACCAACAGCTGCACGAGGGCAGGCACGACAGCGACACTCCGGGCGTCGGGGACATGGAAGGACGGGCGGGCGACGCCCACCGAAGGAGCAGTGTAACTGTCGTCACCGGCTCCGCTGACGCGACGGGCTCAGTCCCCCTCGACCTCGTCGGTGGCGTCGAAGAGCGGCTGATCGGTCGGACCGGCCGCGAACGGGGCGCCGGCGGGGACGGCGAGACCGAGGTGACGCCATGCCGCCGGCGTGGCGACCCGGCCGCGGGGGGTGCGCGCGAGCATCCCCACGCGCACCAGGAACGGCTCGGCCACCTCCTCGACGGTCTCGCGCTCCTCCCCCACCGCCACCGCGAGCGTCGACACGCCGACCGGGCCGCCGCCGAAGCGACGGCACAGGGCGTCGAGCACCGCCCGGTCGAGGCGGTCCAGGCCGGTGCCGTCGACCTCGTAGAGGTCCAGCGCCCGGTGGGCGATCTCGCGGGTGACCACGCCGTCGCCGCGCACCTGTGCGTAGTCCCGCACCCGCCGGAGGAGGCGGTTGGCGATGCGGGGGGTGCCGCGGGAGCGGGAGGCGATCTCCAGGCTGCCGCCCGGCTCGACGTCGACGGACAGCAGCGCCGCGGACCGCCGCACGATCCGGTCGAGCTCGGCGGGCTCGTAGAACTCCAGGTGGGCGGTGAACCCGAACCGGTCGCGCAGCGGGGAGGGCAGCAGGCCGGCGCGCGTGGTCGCGCCGACCAGGGTGAATCGCGGCACCTCCAGCGGGATCGCGGTGGCGCCGGGGCCCTTCCCGACGACGACGTCGACCCGGAAGTCCTCCATCGCGAGATAGAGCATCTCCTCGGCCGAGCGGGAGGTGCGGTGGATCTCGTCGACGAAGAGCACGTCGCCCTCGTTGAGCCCGGAGAGGATCGCGGCGAGGTCGCCGGCGTGGGTGAGCGCGGGCCCGCTGGTCAGGCGCAGCGGCGCGCCCATCTCCGCGGCGATGATCATCGCCAGCGTGGTCTTGCCGAGACCGGGCGGGCCGGAGAGCAGCACGTGGTCGGGCACGCGGCGGCGCCCCCGGGCCGCCTCGAGGACGAGCGCGAGCTGCTCGCGGACCCGCTCCTGCCCGACGACCTCGTCCAGCGTGCGGGGACGCAGCGCCGCCTCGACGGCGCGCTCGTCGCCGTCGGCCTCCGCGGCGGTGACCGCTCCCGGCTCCGGTCGCTCCGCGAGGTAGGCCAGCTCGGCCGCCCGCAGGGCGGCCTCCGGCCGGGTGCTGCCCGCGTCGTCGGTCACCGGGTCAGGCCGTGCTCAGCGTGCGCAGCGCCGCCCGGAGGAGCTGGGCCACGTCGGGGGCGTCCATCGTGTCGGCCTGCGGCTCGACCGCCGCGACCGCACGGTCGGCGTCGCGGGCGGTCCAGCCGAGCCCGACGAGTCCGGCGTGCACCTGGCCGCGCCAGGTCGAGACGGGAGCGCTGCTTGCCGCGGAGCCCCCGACGGGACCCTCGGCGGGGCCGATCCGGTCCTTGAGCTCGAGGATCAGCCGCTGGGCGCCCTTCTGGCCGATGCCGGGGACGCGGGTGAGCGTCTTGACGTCCTCGGCGGCGACGGCCTGGCGCAGCGTGTCGGGGCGGTGGCAGGCGAGCATCGCCTGGGCGAGCTTGGGCCCGACGCCGCTGGCGGTCTGCAGCAGCTCGAAGAGCTGGCGCTCGTCGTCGTCGGCGAAGCCGAACAGGGTCAGGGAGTCCTCGCGCACCACCATGCTGGTGGGCAGCGTGGCCTGCTGGCCGCGACGGAGGACGGCGAGGGTGTCGGGGGTGCACTGCACCTCCAGGCCGACGCCGCCGACCTCGACGACGGCGGTGGTGACACCGACGGCGTGGACCGTGCCGCGCACGAACGCGATCACCGGACGATCACCTGTCCTTTCGCTGTGGCCGCGCCGGGGGCGGGGAGTCGTCCTGCGGCGGCCCCGCGCCAGAGGGGGCAGATGGCGAGCGCGCCGGCGTCGGCGGCGTCGGCGGGCCGGGGCGCCTCCTCCAGGCGCAGCACGCGGGCGACCATCGCGCCGACCTGCGCCTTGTCGGCGCGGCCGCTGCCGGTGACGGCGGCCTTGACCTCGCTGGGGGTGTGCAGGGCGACCGGGAGCGTACGGCGGGCGGCGACGAGCAGTGCGATCCCGCTGGCCTGGGCGGTGCCCATCACTGTGCGAACGTTGTGCTGGCTGAAGACCCGCTCGACCGCGACCGCGTCGGGCGCGACGACGTCGAGCCACTCCTCCAGGCCCCGCTCGATGACGAGCAGTCGCTCGGCGAGCGGGAGGGCCGCGTCGGTGCGGACCACGCCGGCGGCGACTAGGCGCAAGGGCCGGCCGGGGGCGCCCTCGACGACGCCGACGCCGCAGCGCGTCAGCCCCGGGTCGATGCCGAGCACCCGCATCCCGGCCTCCTGTCCGAACGTAGGTTCGATCAACCTACGTGGCCGGGCGGACACCCGCCCGGCGACACGCCGCCACCGGGCCGGCGTCACTCCTCGTCGAGCGCCGCCATCACCTCATCAGGCACGTCGAAGTTGGCGTAGACGTTCTGCACGTCGTCGAGGTCCTCGAGCGCCTCGACGAGCCGGAACACCTTGGTGGCGCCCTGCTCGTCGAGCTCGACCTGCATGGAGGGGACGAACGAGGCGTCGGCGGAGTCGTAGTCGAGTCCGGCGCCCTGCAGCGCCGTACGAACCGCGACGAGGTCGCCCGGCTCGCTGACCACCTCGAACGCCTCGCCGAGCTCGTTGACCTCCTCGGCGCCGGCATCGAGGGCGGCCTCGAGGACGTCGTCCTCGGTGACCTCCTTGCCCTCCTGCTGGGCCGGGACGACGATGACGCCCTTGCGGTGGAAGAGGTAGGACACCGAGCCCGGGTCCGCGAGCGAGCCGCCGTTGCGGGTCATCGCGGTGCGCACCTCCATGGCCGCGCGGTTGCGGTTGTCGGTGAGGCACTCGACGAGCATCGCGACGCCGTTGGGGCCGTAGCCCTCGTACATGATCGTCTGGTAGTCCGCGCCGCCCGCCTCGGCGCCCGAGCCGCGCTTGACCGCGCGGTCGATGTTGTCGTTGGGGACCGAGGACTTCTTCGCCTTCTGGATGGCGTCGTAGAGCGTCGGGTTGCCGGCCGGGTCACCGCCGCCCCTCCGGGCCGCGGCCGCGATGTTCTTGATAAGCTTGGCGAACATATTGCCGCGGCGGGCGTCGATGACGGCCTTCTTGTGCTTGGTGGTGGCCCACTTGGAGTGCCCGGACATCGGTCCTCCCTTTCGGTCTGCCTCGGTGGTTGAGGAGCGAGGAACGAGCCTCTCGAAACCTCAGCCGCTCATGACTAGGTCGACGAAGGCGCGATGGATGCGGTCGTCGTCACCCACCTCGGGGTGGAACGACGTCGCCATCAGCGGCCCCTGCCGGACGGCGACGATCCTACCGGCGGCCTCGCCTTCGCTGACCCGGGCGAGCACCTCGACCTCCTCGCCGACCTCCTCGACCCAGGGCGCACGGATGAAGACCCCGTGCACGGGGGCGTCGAGGCCGGCCACCTCGATCGGCCCCTCGAAGCTGTGCACCTGCCGCCCGAACGCGTTGCGCCGCACCGTGATGTCGAGGCCGCCGAGGGTCTCCTGGTCCGCGGTGCCGTCGAGCACCCGGTCGGCGAGCAGGATCATCCCCGCGCACGTCCCGAACGCCGGCATCCCGCCCTTGATCCGCTGCTTGAGCGGCTCGAACAGGTCGAACGTGCGCGCCAGCTTGGCCATGGTCGTGGACTCGCCGCCGGGGATGATCAGCCCGTCGACCTGCGCCAGCTCTCCGGGGCGACGTACGGCGAGCGCCGCGGCACCCAGCCGCCGGAGGGCGGCCAGGTGCTCGCGGACGTCACCTTGGAGGGCGAAGACTCCGATGGTGGGGGCGGGCACCGGTCGAGTCGATGGAGCCGATCGGCTCCTACTGCTGACAGGTGCCGCCCGGAAGGTCGTAAGTCACGGAGTTCGACGGACCGGACACGTTCGTGCCGACGTGTGCTTTCACGTAGAAGGTGCCGCTCCCCGTCGAGTTGTTCGGGACAATCGTGAAGGACGTCGCGGTGGTGTTTAGCGGCGTCGTCTTGGACGGGAAGTACAGGTCGTAGGAGCTCGCTTTCGACACTGTCCCCCAACTAATGGTGATCGAGTTCTTCGTCGACGCGCCGCACGTCACCTGCGGAGCCGGCACGGCCACCGTTGCGGTGTAGCGAGCCGTCACCGAGACGCCGACGTTCCCTGCGTTGTCGACGGCACGGTACGTCACCGTGTGGGTACCCGTTCCCGCCGCCCAGGAGACCGTGGTGCCGGTCGTCCAGGTGGTGTTGGTGTCGAGCTGGTACTCAACCCGCGCGAGGCCGCTGCGCTCGTCCTTGCCGGTGATCGTCACGGTGTCGGCGACGCTGCCCGACACCGGATCGACGGTCGCTGTCGGCTTGACGGTATCGATGTTGAGGTGTGCCGTCTTGTCCGCCTCGATGTTCCCTGCGTTGTCCACGGCGTGATAGGTGACCGTGTGGGTGCCGTCGGGCAAGGTGAACGGCACCGTGTAGCTCCTCACCGATCCGCCATCCACCTGGTAGACGATGGAAGCCACCCCGCTGCGGTCGTCCGAGGCGCTCAGCGTGACGGTGTTCGTCGACCTCCAGGAA
>JBQCCW010000321.1:0-5266 GCA_051961835.1 Marmoricola sp.
GTGGCTGCCGGCGTCGTTCTGCGCGTCGACCTTCTTCATCAGGTGGCCGTCGACGAACGGGCCCTTCTTCAGGCTGCGAGGCATCTGCTATCTCTCCTGGCTCAGCGCTTCTTGCCGGTCTTGCGGCGGCGGACGATCAGGGCGTCACTGGCCTTGCGCTTGCGCGTCCGGCCCTCGGGCTTGCCCCACGGCGAGACCGGGTGGCGACCACCGGAGGTCTTGCCCTCACCACCACCGTGCGGGTGGTCGACGGGGTTCATGACGACACCACGCACGGTCGGGCGCTTGCCCTTCCAGCGCATCCGGCCGGCCTTGCCCCAGTTGATGTTCGACTGCTCGGCGTTGCCGACCTCGCCGATCGTGGCGCGGCAGCGCACGTCGACGTACCGCATCTCGCCGGACGGCATCCGCAACTGCGCGCGGGAGCCCTCCTTGGCGACGAGCTGTGCGGACATGCCCGCGGAGCGGGCGATCTTCGCGCCGCCACCGGGCCGCAGCTCGATGCAGTGGATCGTCGTACCGACGGGGATGTTGCGCAGCGGCAGGTTGTTGCCGGGCTTGATGTCGGCGTTCGGACCGGCCTCGATCGCGGTGCCCTGGCTGACGCCGAAAGGCGCGATGATGTAGCGCTTCTCGCCGTCGGCGTAGTGCAGCAGCGCGATCCGGGCGGTGCGGTTCGGGTCGTACTCGATGTGCGCGACCTTCGCGGGCACGCCGTCCTTGTCGTAGCGACGGAAGTCGATGACGCGGTAGGCACGCTTGTGCCCGCCACCCTGGTGGCGGGTGGTGATCCGGCCCTGGTTGTTGCGGCCACCCTTCTTGGGCAGCGGCTTGACCAGCGACTTCTCCGGCGTCGTGCGGGTGATCTCGACGAAGTCGGCCACCGAGGAGCCGCGACGGCCCGGGGTGGTCGGCTTGTACTTACGGATTGCCATCTCTTGTCAGTCCTTACGCCGGCCGGTCAGGCAACCGGGCCGAAGATGTCGATGCGGTGGCCGTCGGCGAGGGTGACGACCGCGCGCTTGGTGTTCGCGCGGCGGCCGACCCCGGTGCGGGTACGACGGGCCTTGCCCTGACGGTTCAGCGTGTTCACCGAGGTGACCTTGACGTTGAAGATCTTCTCGACGGCGATCTTGATCTCGGTCTTGTTGGCGTCCGGGCGCACCACGAAGGTGTACTTGTTCGCGTCGAGGAGCCCGTAGCTCTTCTCGCTCACGACCGGTGCGATCAAGACGTCGCGGTGGTCCTTGTGCAGCGTGCTCACTTCTGGCCCTCCTCGGCGGCCTGGTCCGCGGCCGGCTTGCCGGACACGAACGCGTCGTACGCGCCCTTGGTGAAGACGACGTCGTCGGAGACCAGCACGTCGTAGGTGTTCAGCTGGTCGACCGCGATCAGGTGCACCGACGCCACGTTGCGCAGGGACAGCCACGTGACGGCGTCGTCGCGCTCGAGGACGACCAGCTGGCGCCGACGGTCGGTGAGCGTGTTGAGGGCCGCGACGGCGGCCTTCGTCGACGGCGCGGCGCTGGTGACCAGGTCCTCCACGACGTGGACGCGGCCGGCGGCGGCGCGGTCGGAGAGGGCGCCGCGCAGGGCAGCGGCCTTCATCTTCTTGGGCGTGCGCTGGTCGTAGCTGCGCGGCTGCGGACCGTGCACCGTGCCACCACCGGCGAACTGGGGCGCACGCGTCGAGCCCTGGCGCGCGCGGCCGGTGCCCTTCTGCTTGTAGGGCTTCTTGCCACCACCGCGGACCTCGCCGCGCGTCTTGGTGGCGTGGGTCCCCTGGCGCGCTGCCGCCTGCTGGGCGACGACGACCTGGTGGATCAGCGGGATGTTCGGCTCGACGCCGAAGATCTCGGCGGGGAACTCGACGTCCACGACCTTCGCGGTGCTCTGGGTCTCAGCCATGATCACGCGCCTCCGTTCTCGGTCTTCTTCGCGGCCGAGCGGAGCACGACCAGGCCGCCCTTGGGGCCGGGTACGGCGCCCTTGAGCAGGATCAGGCCCTTCTCGGCATCCACCGCGTGCACGGTGATGTTCTGCGTGGTGACGGTGTCGGAGCCCATCCGGCCCGACATCCGGGTGCCCTTGAAGACACGGCCCGGGGTCGCGCAGGCGCCGATCGAGCCGGGCTTGCGGTGGTTGCGGTGGGCACCGTGCGAGGCGCTCACACCGGCGAAGCCGTGGCGCTTCATCGTGCCCGCGAAGCCCTTGCCCTTGCTGGTGCCCGTCACGTCGATCTCGTCGCCCGCGGCGAAGGTGTCGACGGCGAGCTCCTGACCGACCTGGTAGGCAGCCGAGTCAGCGGTGCGGATCTCGACGAGGTGGCGACGCGGCGTGACACCGGCCTTGGCGAAGTGACCGGCGGACGGCTTGTTGACGGCCTTGCCGTCGATCTCGCCGTACCCGACCTGGATGGCGTGGTAGCCGTCCTTCTCCGCGGTGCGGACCTGGGTGACCACGTTCGTGGCGGCCGCGACGACCGTCACCGGCACGACCCGGTTGTTCTCGTCCCAGGTCTGCGTCATGCCCAGCTTGGTGCCGAGCAGGCCCTTGACGTTCTTCTCCAGAGTGCTCATTGCGTCCTTGACCTCAGAGCTTGATCTCGATGTCGACGCCGGCAGGAAGGTCGAGCCGCATGAGCGAGTCGACCGTCTTCGGCGTGGGGTCGATGATGTCGATGAGACGCTTGTGGGTGCGCATCTCGAAGTGCTCGCGCGAGTCCTTGTACTTGTGGGGCGAGCGGATCACGCAGTAGACGTTCTTCTCCGTCGGCAGCGGCACCGGCCCAGCGACCTTCGCGCCCGTACGGGTCACGGTGTCCACGATCTTCCGCGCCGAGGTGTCGATCACCTCGTGGTCATAGGCCTTGAGCCTGATGCGGATCTTCTGTCCCGCCATCAGCACGTCCTTCTCGTCGAGTCGTTCTTCTCGGCCGACCCCCGCGGTCGGGCGTGTCGCCTCATCTGCGACGCGCGAGAGCCACGCGGATCGTGGTCTGGATTGGCTGCCCCTCCCCTTCCGGGAAGAAGCCGAACGGGATCTCCAGGTGCGGCGCGGACACAGGGCTCCGCCCGGGCGCCGTGGCGCGCGACGAGGTCGCGCACCGGAGAGCCTGTTCAGAAGTCAATGTCCGCAGCCCGGCGATCCCGCCGGAGCAACCGGACTATCTTGGCAGAGATCGCGCGGGGAGCAAAATCGGGGGCGCTCAGGCGCCAGCCGGAGCCGGGAGGACGGGCGCGCGCCCCACCATCCGGGTCACCACCAGTGCGGTGACGCTCATGCCGAGGGCGATGCCGGCCAGCACGACGAGCTGGAACTCGGCCGCCTGCACGGGCCCCGAGCCCCCGAAGAGCGCGCCCACGAACGCGCCGGGCAGCGTCACCAGACCGGTGGAGCGGGTCTGGTCCATGGTGGGGATGAGCGACTCGCGCACCGCCTCCCGTCCCACGTCCCGCGTCGCGCGCGCGGGCGTGGCGCCGAGGGAGAGCCACCCCTCCACCTCATCGCGCCGGGACCGGGCGGCGCGGGCGTAGTTCCGCCCGGCCAGGGTCGCTGCGCTCATCGCGTTGCCGATCACGATCCCGGCGACCGCGATGACGTGGCGCGCGTCGAAGGCGACCAGCCGCAGCGCCAGCACCGCGACCAGCGCGGCTGCGGCGCCGCTCACCACCCCAGTCACCGCTGCCCGCCGGCCGTGCCACAGCTCGGCGAGGCGACCCGCGGACGTCAGCGAGGCCGTGCTCAGCATCAGCAGCACGAACAGCCCCACGGTCCACGGCGCCGCGAGCACGCCGCGCAGCAGCGCCGCGACGATCGCCAGCTGGACGACGGCCCGGGCGACGGCGATCACGGGGAGCCAGCCCAGCCGGACGCCGGTCAGCCGGAGCAGGACCGTCGTGGCGACCGGCAGCACGGCGAGGACCGCCGCGAACCTCACGAGGTCCGCGGCGTCGGGGGTCACGGCTCGAGGGTACGGCGGTAGGCGAGGTCGGTCAGCGGTCGGCCGGCGTCGACGCCACGGCGTTCGAAGCGGGTCGACGGGCGCTCCGCCCACCGCTCGACGGGGCCGCCTTCGAGCGCCGGCTCGGCGTCGAGGACCGCGCGGATCCGCTCGGCGTACTCCGGCCAGTCGGTGGCGAGCCGCCAGGTGCCGCCGGCCTCGAGGCGGCTCGCGGCCGACGCCGCGAAGCTCGGGGTGACGAGCCGACGCTTGTGATGCCGCTTCTTCGGCCACGGGTCGGGATAGAACGTCCACAGCTCGCGCACCGAGTCGGGAGCGAGCAGGTGCGCGAAGGACCAGACGGCATCGACACCGAGGAAGCGGACGTTGGTGGCCCCGGCCGCCTCTACGTGTCCGAGTGCCTCGGCCACACCGGGCCGCCAGACCTCGAAGGCCAGCACGTTGCACTCGGGCCGGGAGGCGGCGAGCGGGGCCGTGGCTTCGCCTACCCCGGAGCCGATCTCGACGATCAGCGGTGCCTCGCGGCCGAACCACCGCGCCAGCTCGAACGCCGGGTCCTCGACGGCCTCGTCGGGGATCACCCAGGCGCCTGCATGGTTGTCCCAGTGCCGTTGCTGGCGGTCGGTGAACCGGCTCCCTCGGCGCGCGTAGCTGAGCACCTCGCGGACCCGACGCCCGTCCTCGGTCAGCTTGTGGTGGGGGCGCGCTGGCGGCATCGAGGCATCCATGACCGCCCGGAGTCTACGGAAGCGCCGAGGCGCCGTCGGCTCAGGTGCGGCTGCCGCGTTGGTTGAGGTGCCGACCGGCCGTTCGTTGAGGTGCGAGGAGTGCAGCGACGAGCCACGAAACGACGGCGCGGACGGTAACTTTCGTGGCTCGCAGGATCGCACCTCAACCACGGGCTCGGCGGCCTCCCGGCCTGCTTCGAGTGTCGGTGCCGACCCCGACCGTGAGGGGTATGGCAGAGCAGCTGTTCGAGGTCCCGGAGCCGGAGGCTCCGCTGACACCGACTGCGCTGCTCGACGCCGTCGCCGCCGAGGAGCAGGCCGAGCGGCGCCACGCGGCGGCGAAGCTGGAGGCGGTGCTCGCGTGGGCACACGCCCACCCCGTTACCGGCGACCACGGTGCGGCGTCGTGGGCGGCCGACCGCTCGATGTTCCTCCCCGTCGAGGAGGGCGAGGACCGGCTCGGCGGTGAGGGGACTCCTCCGGTGGCGGAGTTCGCGGTCGAGCAGCTCGCCACCCGGCTGGGGATCTCCAGCTTCGCGGCGATGAGCCTGGTCGGCGACGTCCTGGACCTCGC
>JBQCCW010000322.1:0-13022 GCA_051961835.1 Marmoricola sp.
TTGCGGACCAACTGCTGGATGGTGGGCACCTGGGTGGTTCCCTTTCTGTCCTACTCTCACGCCACGGCACGGTGCCGGGGCGGTGGTCATGCTGCTCGGGGACGGCCACCCCGCGGACTGGGAGCGACAGGTGCCCGATGAGCGCACCTCGACGGATCGAGGGCACGCGTCAGTGCCCGGCAGTGCCAGACACAAGGGCCAAGATTACCCGGCGGCTCCGGAGCGGTCAAAACGCGCGGGCAGGCCGCTGAGCAGCAGCTCGGCGAGGTGGACGGCCCGCACGTCGGCGAGGTCGGCGAGCTGGGTGCGGCAGGAGAAGCCGTCGGCGAGGACGACCGCATCGGGACCGGCGGCGCGGACGGCGGGCAGCAGCTGGTGCTCGGCGACCGCCACGCTCGTCTCGTAGTGCCCCTCCTCGACCCCGAAGTTGCCGGCGAGGCCGCAGCAGCCGCCGAGTCGGGTGACTGTGGCACCGGTGCGTGCCAGGAGAGCGGCGTCCGCCTGCCATCCGAGCACGCTGGCGTGGTGGCAGTGCGGCTGCACCACGACCTCCGTGCCGGAGAGGTCCGGCGGGTCCCAGCCGATCCCGGAGAGGAACTCTGCGAGCGTGCGGACGCCGCCGGCCACCCGGACCGCGGCCTCGTCGTCGACCAGCTGGACGGCGTCCTCCCGCAATGCGGCCAGGCACGACGGCTCCACGCCGACCACGGGCGTGCCGGTGGCGACGTACGGCGTCAACGTCGCGACGGTGCGCCGCACGATGCGTCGCGCGGCGTCGAGCTGGCCGGTCGTGATCCAGGTCAACCCGCAGCAGGCCGGCTCGGTGATCACACCCACCTCGAGGCCGATCGCCTCCAGCAGCCGTACGGCGGCGTGGCCGGTCTCGGCGGAGAAGGCGTCGGTGAAGGAGTCGGCCCAGATCCAGACGTCGGGGCTCGCCGGGCGGGGCTGGGACCAGCTCCGCCGGAAGGGGGCCCGGGAGAACGACGGCAGTGAGCGGCGCTGGTCGACCCCGGCGGCCTTCTTGGCCAGCGACGCCACCGGCCCGAGGGCCAGCATCCGGTTCGCCAGGGCCGGCGGCGCCAACCGCGACCAGAGCGGCAACCGGCCCAGCGCGTAGTGGCTGCGCGGGCGGAGCCTGCGCCGGTAGCGCCGGTGCAGCACCTCGGACTTGTAGGTGGCCATGTCGACGCCGGTCGGGCAGTCGCGGGAGCAGCCCTTGCACGACAGGCACAGGTCGAGGGCGTCGTGCACGGCCTCGTCGCGGACGTCCAGCGCACCCGTCACGACGTCCTGGAGCACTCGGGAACGCCCGCGCGTGGAGTCCTTCTCGCGGTGGGTGGCGACGTAGGAGGGGCACATGACGCCCCCCTGAGCGAGCGCCGGGTCGGCGAGGCACTTGCCGACGCCCGTGCACCGGTGCACCGCGGCGGCGAACGAGCCGCCGTCGTGGGTCAGGTGCAGAGCGCTCGGTTCCCGGCGGGTCCGTCGGGCCTGGCGGAGGTCGGCGTCGAAGGGCGCCGGGTCGACCAGCACGCCGGGGTTGAGCAAATCTGCGGGGTCCAGGATGCGCTTCGCCTGTGCCATCAGCGCGAGGGCGTCCGCGGAGTACATCCGCCCGAGCAGCTCCGAGCGCGCGCGGCCGTCGCCGTGCTCGCCGCTCATCGAGCCGCCGAAGGAGGCGACCAGGTCGGCGGCGTCCTCGATGAACGACCGGAACCGGCCGCGCCCCGGAGCCTCGGCGAGCTCGAAGTCGATCCGGACGTGCACGCATCCGTCGCCGAAGTGACCGTAGGGAACGCCGTCCAGCCCGGCGTCGGCGAGCAGGGCCTCGAAGGAGCGCAGGTAGTCGCCGAGCCTCTCGGGCGGGACGGCGGCGTCCTCCCAGCCGGCGTGCGCGGGCCGGGAGAGGGTGCGCGCCGCCAGGCCGGCGCCGTCCTCGCGGATGCGCCACAGCGCGGCCTGCTCGGCCGGCGCGGTCACCACGCGCGTCGGTACGCCGGCCGCCGCGGCCACGGCGGTCGCGCGAGCCTCCGCCTCGGCGGCGCTCCCCCCGGTCACCTCGGCGAACAGCCACCCGGCCCCGGCGGGCAGTGGCGGGTGACCGGGCACGAGGGAGGCGATCCGGTCGTCCAGACCCTCGCAGGCGACGAGCCCTCCGGCTCGCGCGCGGGCGGCGGAGAGCAGCCCCGGGACGGCGTCCGCGGCCTCCGCCATGGAGCCGTACCCGAGCACGACGAGCGCGCGGGCAGGGGCGTCCTCGACCAGCCGGACGGTCGCGTCCAGCACGATGCCGAGGGTGCCCTCCGTGCCGACGAGGAACCGGTCGAAGCGTCGACCGTTCTCGGGCAGCAGCTGCTCGAAGGAGTAGCCGCTCACCTGGCGCCCGAAGCGGCCGAACTCGGTGCGGATCAGGCCGAGATGCGCGTCGACGAGCGCGTCGAGCGCAGCACCCGGCCGGTCGAGCGCAGTCGAGACCACCGACCCGTCGGCCAACAGCACGGTGAGCGCCTCGACGTTGTCGACGGTGCGGCCGTAGCCGAGCGCCCGGGAGCCGCAGGCGTTGTTGCCGATCATCCCGCCGATCGTGCAACGGGTGTGGGTCGAGGGGTCGGGGCCGAACCGCAGCCCGTGGGCGACGGCCTGCCGCTGCAGGCGGGCATGGACGACGCCGGGCTGCACGTGCGCCGTACGGCGCTCGGGGTCCAGCCGCAGGATCCGGCTCAGGTGGGCGGCGGTGTCCAGCACGATGCCGGGACCGATGGCGTTGCCGGCGATCGAGGTCCCGGCACCGCGCATGGTGAGCGGTACGCCCTGCTCACGGGCGACGGCGAGCACCGCCTGGATCTCCTCGGCGTCGCGGGGACGCACGACGACGCGAGGCGGGATCCGGTAGATAGAGGCGTCGCTGGCGTAGAGACTCCGCGCGAGCGGCGAGTCGTCGACGTCGGTGGCACCGGCGCGTCGCAGCGCCTCGACGAGGCCCGGAGTGGACATGACGCCGATTCTCCCATCGCCGCCGGAGCCGGCCGGCCGCCGGCCCTCGCCCCGGACACCGGGCTACCAGAGGGCGAGCGACCGCCGCAGGATCTGCGCCGCATCCTCGGCGTGGACCTCGCGGGGGGCGGTGGCGAGGAGTCGCTGCTGCTTCAAGGTGCCCTCGACGAGGTCGTCGACATCACCCTCGCCGTAGCCGAGGGCCCCGATGCCGCTCGGGATGCCGATGTCACGCATCAGGTCGGCGAGGACGGCCGGCAGGGCGTCCGGTCCGTCGTAGTCGTGACCCGGAGCCAACAGCTCCGCGGCCCGCAGGTGCCGCTCGGGCGCGGCCTCGAAGGTCCACCGGAACGCCTCGGGAGCGGTGAGCGAGACCGCCATGCCGTGCGGCACCATCGCGTGGTCGTCGGGGTAGTCGGCGGGGTGGAAGTCGCGAACCCGGCCGGCGATCGGATACGCGTTGGCGTGGGGGATGTGGACCCCGGCGTTGCCGAACCCCATGCCGGCGAAGGTGGCCGCCAGCGCCATCTGCTCGCGCGCCGCCTCGTCCTCGCCGTGGTGGACGGCCTGCCGGAAGGAGCCGGCGAGGAGGCTCATCGCGTTCTCCGACCACATGTCGGCGATCGGGTTCGCGCCGCAGTACGGCACGCGCTGCTCGGGAGCCTTCCGCGGGTAGGAGGTGAAGGGTCGCGCCGTGTAGCTCTCGAGGGCGTGGCAGTGGATGTCCATCCCGCAGGCCGCCGTCACGCCCGGCGGTTGCGTCAGCGTCAACGCCGGGTCGACCACCGCCACGGTGGGCCGGAGTCGCGGATGGCTGATGCCGGTCTTGACCTGCTGGGCGAGCACGTCGAGTACGCAGATCGTGGTGGACTCCGAGCCGGTGCCGGTGGTCGTGGGCACCGCGACCAGCGGCTTCAGCGGCCGCTGCGGCGCACGTCCGAGCCCGACCGGCGCGTTGACGTAGTCCATCAGCTCGCCGTCGTTGCTGGTGAGCAGGTTGACCGCCTTCGCGGTGTCGATGGCCGACCCGCCCCCGACCGCCACGAAGGCGTCCCAGGGGCCGGTGTCGCGGGCGTAGCCGATCGCCTCGTCGAGGCTGGCGTCGGTCGGTTCGACGTGCGCACCGTCGTAGACGACCGCCTCGATGCCGAAGCCGCGGATCTGCTCCGCGACCCGCTCGGGATGCCCGGTGGCCCCGACCCCGGAGTCGGTGATCACCAGGACACGTCGCACGTCGTACTGGCTGAGGTCGTAGCCGATCTCCTCCGACGCGCCGCGGCCGAATTTGAGCGCGGGTGCGCCATAGGTGAAGACGCTCTCGTGCGCCGCGGTGTCCGCCACGCCTGTGCTGTCGCCGGTCGTCATGCTCCGAACGCTAGCGCTGCGCGCACCACGTCGAGCACCTCCACCCGGCCCGCCTCGACATCCCCGCGCGTCACCCATCGCGCGGAATCGGTGGTGCCGTGCTCCTCGACGACCCGGGGGGCCGCGCCGGGGTCGCGCGGGGAGGCGGCGAACAGCAGGTGCACGCCGTGGAAGTCCTCGAACCGGCCCGTCGGCGCGGCGCCCGCGAAGTGCACGTCGTGCACCCCGAGCAGCCGGCCCACCTCGACCTCGAGGCCGGTCTCCTCGCGCACCTCCCTGCGCACCGCGTCGGCCGGCGACTCGCCGTGGTCGACACCGCCTCCGGGGAGCGTCCACGACCCCGCATGGTGACCGCGCGCGGAGATCCTCGTCAGCAGCAGTTCGGCCTCGTCGCCGGCGCCTCGGGTCAGCACGGCGTACGCCGCCAGCCGCTGGTGGCGGGCCGGCGCGAGCGCCGTGAGCGCCTGCCGGACGGTCGGGGTGGCCGGGACCAGCCCCGCGACGACGTCTGCCAGCCGGTGCCAGGCCGCGTCGACCGTCGAGCCGTCGACCTCGACGACGTGCGGCTCGGGGGCGTCTCGCGGGACCCACCCCTCGAACACCATCCGCACCGAGTGCATGTCGGTGGGCTCGACGGTGGGATCCGTCGTGGTGCGCCGGGCGGAGTCGATCCAGGCCAGCTCGCCCACCGTGACGTCCAGGCCCGTCTCCTCGTAGACCTCGCGCACCACCGCGTCTCGGGGGTGCTCCCCGAAGTCGATGCCGCCACCGGGCAGCGTCCACCGCTCCTCGGGCGACAGGTACGGCGCCAGCCGCGAGAGCAGCACCTCGTCGGCGCCGTCCGCGCCGGGCCGGACGATCACCGCGTACGCCGCGACGCGCTGGCGTCGAGGGCGGGCGTCACGGTCCGCGGAGTCGGCTGCCATGAGACCGGACCCTACGACTCCCGGGCGGGAAGCCAGGCGTCGCGGTCGGGGCCCCACGTCGGGAGCACGGCGCCCGGCGGCACGTCGTCGAAGCGGCGGGCCGCACGTCGGTCCGGTGCGCGGCCGCCGAGGTGCGCCGGGTACCACGGCGCCCACTCCCCCGGGCGCGGCCGGTGCTCGGGCCGCTGCTGGACCTCCTCGAGAAGCTCGGTGAGCAGGTGTCCCAGCGCCTCGGTCTCGCCGACCAGGTCCGCGGAGGGGCCGATCGCCCGCGGCGGCGCGAGCACGACGGTGGCGGGCAAGCCGCGCCGGAACTGGACCCGGGCGGGGCACGGACGCACCGGGAACAGCCGCTGGCCGCCCCACACGACCGCCGGCACGAGCGGGGCCCCCGTGTCCCGGGCCAGCGCCACCGCGCCCCGCATCATCGGGCGAACCGTGTAGGAGTGGCTGATGCCGGCCTCGGGGAAGACGCCGACCGCCTCACCGGCCGCCAGCAGCGACCGGGCCGCCAGGTAGGCGGCGACCGGTCGGCCGCGGTCGACCGGAACGTGCCCCATCCGGTCCATCGCCGCCCCGACCAGCGGGACCTGCCACACGTCGTGGCGGCACAGGAAGCGCAGGTAGCGGCCGCGGCTGATCCCGGCACGCTCGAGCAGCACGAAGTCGGCGAAGGAGACGTGGTTGGCGGCGAGCACGACCGGTCCGGTGGCGGGCAGGTGCTCGACGCCCTCGCACCGCACCTCCAGGCCGGCCGTGCGCAGCAGCCCCCTGCCCAGCACGTTGACCGCCTGGTACACGCCCGTCCCTGGTCGCCGAGCGGGCGGTTGTGCACGCCCCGAGACCGTCGAGCGGGCGGTTGTGTGCTCCGCGATCGCATCGAGCGGGCGGTTCTGCACGGCTCAGCTGAACGGCGGGCGCTCGTCGCGGCCCACCGACCACCGGCCGGCGACGCGCCAGATCCGCGCAGCCGCGTCGCGGTCCTCCTCGGTCACCAGGTTGCCCATCCACCGCAGCGCCAGGGTCATCAGCCAGTCGCTGCGCATGCCGACCGGGCCCAACGCCGCCACCACCCGAGGGTTGCTCGCGATCCGCCCCAGGCGCCGGGCGATCGAGAACGCCTCGCCGTAGTGCGCGCGGAGCAGGGCCGGCCAGGCCTGGTCCAGGTCGTCCTCGAGCACCTGCGCGAGCAGCCGGCCACCTTCGAGTCCGTAGTCGATGCCCTCGCCGTTCAGCGGGTTGACGCAGCCGGCGGCATCGCCGACGAGCGCCCAGTTCGGGCCCGCCACGCCGGACACCGCACCCCCCATCGGCAACATCGCCGAGCGGGGGGCGCGCAGCTCGCCGCTCAGCCCGAAGTCGTCGCGCCGCAGCTCGGCGTACTGCTGCATGAGGGGCCGCAGCGCGAGGTCGGCAGGCCGGCGGGCGGTCGCCAGCGTGCCGACGCCGAGGTTCACCTGGCCGTCACCGAGCGGGAAGATCCAGCCGTAGCCCGACAACACCTCGCCGTCGGTGCCGCGAAGCTCGAGGTGAGAGCTGATCCACGGGTCGTCGTGCCGTCGTGAGGTGACGTAGCTCCGAGCTGCCACGCCGTACACGGTGTCGCGGTGCCACGTCCGCCCGAGCAGCTTGCCGAGCGGAGACCGCACGCCGTCCGCCACCACGAGCCGCCGGCACCGGACCTCGACCCGCTCCCCGTCGACCTCCAGCACGACCGCGCGGACCCGTCCACGCTCGAGCACGACGTCGACCGCCCGGGCGCCGTCCAGCCCGGTGGCGCCCGCCTTGAGCGCCGTGGTGCGCAGGTGGTCGTCGAGCTCGGTGCGAGCCACCGCCGAGCCGTACGCCGGCAGGCCGGTCCCCGCACGCCCGGGGCCGGGCCAGGGCAGCTCCAGCGTCTGCCCGAAGCCGTGCGCGCGCAGCCCGCGGTTCACCGCGTGCGACCGCACCCACTCCCCGAGGCCCAACCGCTCCAGCTCGGCGACCGCGCGCGGGGTGAGGCCGTCGCCACAGGTCTTGTCACGGGGGAACACGGCCGCGTCGGCGAGCAGGACCTCGCGGCCTGACCGCGCCGCCCAGGTGGCCGCGGACGAGCCGGCGGGTCCGGCACCGACGACGAGGACGTCGGTGCTCTCGGGGACGGGCGTCGTGGTCACCTCAACATTCTCCCCGACGCCGCCAGCGCGCCGTGGCGCCGCCTCCACTCACACCCGGATGGCGGCCGGGATGCCGTCGCTGAACACCTCGGGCACCGGCGGGAAGCTCTCCGAGCGGCCGGTGGCGTGCCGCAGCGCCGACCACGCGGCGGCACAGGCGTCGAGCAGGTCGTCCTCGCCGAACGGAGAGCCGCGGAACCATCCGGGCGCGGCGAGCCCGACGCCGGCGAGCGCCGAGCGCCGCGCGGCCAGCCCCTCCGGCGTGCGCTTGCTCTCGCGCAGGACGCCGCCGCTCATCCGCGCGAAGGCCAACTCGGGGTGGACCTCCACGACCGTCGTCCGCGGGTCGGCACGGAGCCAGTCGTCGGCCTCGAGGATCTTCGCTCGAAGCGCCCACGCCTGCGCACTTGCGCTGTGGGCGCCCCCGGTCGCCGCGAGGTTCGCCGCACGCGCGGCGGCGTAGTCGGGGGCCTGGTAGGCGGTGCGGGTCAGCGTGGTGAAGATCGAGGACGCCTTGCCCCGGAGCTCGCGACGCGCCAGCGTGTCGGCGCTGCGGACCCCCTCGTCGGGGAGGCCGAGCGGGATGTCGACGCCGACGACGACCGGCGCGGCGCTCTCTCGCACCTGCTCGACCAGCGCGCCGATCCGTCCCGCGTGGTGCACCGACGGAGGTCGGTCGGGCTGCAGCAGCACGCCGACCCAGCCGCCGGAGCAGCCGTCGACCCCGAGCACCGGCAGCGACACGTCGAGGACCACCGGCGCGTCGGGGCGGCGCGCCAGTGCCTGCTCGAACCGGTCCCGGACGGCGTCGTGGCCGTGCACCGCCACGGCCGCCCGGGTCGCCTCCTCGAGCGCGAGGAGCAGGTCGACCGGCTCAGTCGTCACGGCCGATGTGGGTGCACACGCAGACCTTGTTGCCCTGGGGGTCGGCCAGCACGGTGAACCGCGGCGCACGACTGTCGTCCACCACGCTGCCCCCCGCCGCCACGCCGGCGGCGATGCGCTCGGACGCCACCTCCGGTGGGACCCGCAGGTCGAGGTGGAACCGCTGCCGCGGCGGGTCGTGCCGCTCGGTCTGTTGGAACCAGAGCGTCGGCAGGTCGCCCTCCGGATCCCGGAGGTCGGTGGGGAATCGCGGATGGACCCCGAGGCCCAGCACCGCCTGCCAGAACGGCCGGATCTCCTCGGCGTCCCAGGTGTCGAGGCCGATCTCCACACGCGAGACGGCAGACGGCTCGGCGCGGATCCCGAGCTCGGCGGCGTGCGCGCTGATGCGTCGGGCCAGCTCGACGTCGCGCTGGGTCTTGCCACCGACGTCGTGACTGCTCAGCCGCACGTTGAGGTGCGTGTAGCGCAGGTCGAGATCGGGGTGGTGGTCCATCGCCTCCGCCTCGGCACCGATCCGCTGCACCAGGGCGAGACCCGTGGCGAAGGTGCCGGTCCGGAACCTGGCCTGCAGCGTCTCGTGCATCGACCGCCAGTCGTCGAGGCCCATCGTCGCGATCTGGTCGCCGCTCAGGCGCTCCTGTGCTCGTGCCATCCGACCACTGTGCCACCGAACGCCGACGGCCCCCACCCGCCGGAGCGGGCAGGGGCCGTCGTGGGTCGAGTCGCGACTCAGCTCTGGTAGGAGCCGAAGTCGAAGTCGTCCAGCGCCACGGTGGCACCCGAGCCGAAGTAGTCGTCGCCGTAGGAGTCGTAACCGCTGACGGAGTACGCCGCGGCCCGAGCCTCCTCGGTCGGCTCCACCCGGATGTTGCGGTACCGCTCGAGGCCGGTACCCGCCGGGATGAGCTTTCCGATGATGACGTTCTCCTTCAGGCCGAGCAGCGAGTCGGACTTCCCGTTGATCGCCGCGTCGGTGAGCACGCGCGTGGTTTCCTGGAACGACGCGGCCGAGAGCCACGACTCGGTGGCCAGCGAGGCCTTGGTGATGCCCATCAGCACCGGACGTCCCGAGGCAGGGGTGATGCCCTCGGCGACCGCGGACCGGTTCGCCTCCTCGAAGCGCACCCGGTCGACCAGGTCGGACGGCAGCAGCTTGGTGTCGCCCGACTCGATCACCGTGACCCGGCGCAGCATCTGCCGCACGATGATCTCGATGTGCTTGTCATGGATCGACACGCCCTGGCTGCGGTACACCTGCTGGACCTCGGCCACCAGGTGCTCCTGCGCCTTGCGGACGCCCAGGATCCGCAGGACGTCCTGCGGGTCGCGGGTGCCGACGGTGAGCTGCTGGCCCACCTCGACGTGGTCGCCGTCGGCGACCAGCAGCCGCTGCCGCTTGCTGACCGGGTACTCCTGCGGGTCCGAGCCGTCGTCGGGGGCGACGATGACCTTGCGGGCCTTGTCGGTCTCCTCGATCTCGATCCGGCCGGCAGCCTCCGCGATCGGCGACTTGCCCTTCGGCTGACGCGCCTCGAACAGCTCCACCACACGGGGCAGACCCTGCGTGATGTCGTCGGCGGACGCCACACCACCGGTGTGGAAGGTACGCATGGTCAGCTGCGTGCCTGGCTCGCCGATCGACTGGGCCGCGATGATGCCCACGGCCTCGCCGATGTCGACGAGCTTGCCGGTGGCCAGCGAGCGGCCGTAGCACTTGGCACACGTTCCGGTCTTCGCCTCGCAGGTGAGCACCGAGCGGACCTTGACCCGCTCGATCCCGGCCCTGACGAGCTCGTCGATCTTGACGTCGCCGAGGTCGTCGCCCGCCGCGGCCAACAGCTCGCCGGTCTCGGGGTGGACGATGTCGACGGCCGCGGAGCGGGCGTACGCCGACGTCTCGACGTTCTCGTCCTTGCGCACGACGCCGTCGTCCCCGCGGACGCCGATGACCTTGTCCATGCCGCGCTCGGTGCCGCAGTCGTCCTCACGGATGATGACGTCCTGTGACACGTCGACCAGGCGCCGGGTGAGGTAGCCCGAGTCCGCCGTACGCAGCGCGGTGTCGGCCAAGCCCTTGCGGGCACCGTGGGTGGAGATGAAGTACTCCAGCACCGACAGGCCCTCGCGGAAGTTCGACTTGATCGGGCGCGGGATGATGTCGCCCTTCGGGTTCGCCACCAGACCACGCATCGCGGCCACCTGACGCATCTGCATCATGTTTCCGGACGCACCCGAGTCCACCATCATGAAGATCGGGTTGTTGCGGTCGAAGGTCTGCTCCATGGACTTCGCGACCTCGTTGGAGGCCTGGGTCCAGATCTCGATGAGCTCCTGGCGACGCTCGTCGTCGGTGATCAGGCCCCGCTCGAACTGCTTCTGGACCTTCGCAGCGGTGTCCTCGTACTTGCCGAGGATGTCCTGCTTGTCCTCGGGCGTCACGACGTCCTCGATCGACACCGTCACACCGGACTGGGTCGCCCAGGCGAAACCGGCCTCCTTCAGAGCGTCGAGGGAGTTGGCCACCTCGACCTTGGTGTAGCGCTCGGCGAGGTCGTTGACGATGCGGCCGAGCTCGCGCTTGCCGACCGAGTAGTTCACGAACGGGTAGTTCGCCGGAAGGGTCTCGTTGAACAGCGCCCGACCCAGGGTGGTCTCGACGACGAGCGGGTCGCCCTCCGTCCAACCCTCGGGAACCGGGATGCCGGCGGGCGAGACGACGTTCTCGAGCCGGATCCGGACCCGGGCGTGCAGGCTGAGCTCCTTGCGGTCGTAGGCCATCACGGCCTCGCCGATGGAGGAGAACGCCCGACCCTCGCCCTCGGCGCCCTCGGTCTCTCGGGTGAGGAAGAAGATGCCGATGATCATGTCCTGGGTCGGCATCGTGACCGGTCGACCGTCGGACGGCTTGAGGATGTTGTTCGTCGACAGCATCAGGATCCGGGCTTCGGCCTGCGCCTCGGCCGACAGCGGCAGGTGCACCGCCATCTGGTCGCCGTCGAAGTCCGCGTTGAAGGCGGTGCAGACGAGCGGGTGGATCTGGATGGCCTTGCCCTCGATCAGCTGGGGCTCGAAGGCCTGGATGCCGAGGCGGTGCAGCGTCGGTGCACGGTTCAACAGCACCGGGTGCTCGGCGATGACCTCCTCGAGCACGTCCCAGACCTCGGGGCGTACGGCGCGCTCCACCATCCGCTTCGCGGACTTGATGTTCTGCGCGTGCGAGAGGTCGACGAGGCGCTTCATCACGAACGGCTTGAACAGCTCGATCGCCATGTACTTCGGCAGACCGCACTGGTGCAGCTTCAGCTGCGGGCCGGACACGATGACCGAACGGCCCGAGTAGTCCACGCGCTTGCCGAGCAGGTTCTGACGGAATCGGCCCTGCTTGCCCTTGAGCATGTCGGACAGCGACTTCAGCGGACGGTTGCCGGGACCCGTGACGGGGCGGCCGCGACGACCGTTGTCGAACAACGAGTCGACGGCCTCCTGCAGCATCCGCTTCTCGTTGTTGACGATGATCTCCGGCGCACCGAGGTCGAGCAGTCGCTTGAGCCGGTTGTTCCGGTTGATCACCCGGCGGTACAGGTCGTTGAGGTCGGAGGTCGCAAAGCGGCCGCCGTCGAGCTGCACCATCGGACGCAGGTCCGGCGGGATGACCGGCACGGCGTCGAGCACCATGCCCTGCGGCTTGTTGCCGGTCTTGCGGAAGGCGTCGACGACCTTGAGGCGCTTGAGCGCACGGACCTTCTTCTGGCCCTTGCCGTTGGCGATCGTGTCGCGCAGCGACTCGACCTCCGCCTCGACGTCGAAGTCCTCGAGGCGCTTCTGGATCGCCGCAGCACCCATGTGGCCCTCGAAGTACTTGCCGAACCAGTTCTTCATCTCGCGGTAGAGGAGCTCGTCGCCCATCAGGTCCTGGACCTTGAGGCTCTTGAAGGTGTTCCACACCTCGTCGAGCCGGGCGAGCTCAGCCTCCGAGCGCTTGCGGATCTGCGCCATCTCCCGCTCGGCGCCGTCGCGGACCTTGCGCTTGGCGTCCGCCTTCGCCTCGGCCGCCTCGAGCTCGGCGAGGTCCGTCTCGAGCTTGCGGGTGCGCTCCTCGATCTGCACGTCGCGACGGTTCTCGAGGCTCTTGCGCTGCAGGCCGATCTTCGCCTCGAGGTCGGACAGGTCGCGGTGGCGCGCGTCCTCATCGACGCTGGTGATCATGTAGGCGGCGAAGTAGATGACCTTCTCGAGGTCCTTCGGCGCCAGGTCGAGCAGGTAGCCGAGCCGGCTGGGAACGCCCTTGAAGTACCAGATGTGGGTGACCGGCGCGGCGAGCTCGATGTGGCCCATCCGCTCACGGCGGACCTTGGACCGGGTCACCTCGACGCCGCAGCGCTCACAGATGATGCCCTTGAAGCGGACGCGCTTGTACTTCCCGCAGTAGCACTCCCAGTCGCGGGTGGGACCGAAGATCTTCTCGCAGAAGAGGCCGTCACGCTCGGGCTTGAGCGTGCGGTAGTTGATGGTCTCCGGCTTCTTGACCTCACCGTGGCTCCAGGTGCGGATGTCGTCCGCGGTGGCCAGGCCGATCTGAAGCTGGTCGAAGAAGTTCACGTCGAGCACGATGGCTTCAGTTCCTTCGGTAGTTCTCGTGGTTCAAAGACTGATGACTGACTGAGGGGGTCTCGATACGCCCTCGCCTAGC
>JBQCCW010000323.1:0-4312 GCA_051961835.1 Marmoricola sp.
CGACCGGCCGGATGACCGGGACGCCGAGCAGGTCGGCCTGGAACTGCATGAGCAGGTCGTTGGCGACCATCCCGCCGTCCACCTTCAACTCCGTCAGCGCCACCCCGGAGTCGGCGTTCATCGCCTCGACCACCTCGCGCGTCTGGAACGCGGTCGCCTCCAGTGCGGCCCGCGCCAGGTGGGCGCGGTTGACGAAGCGGGTGAGCCCGACGATCGCACCGCGAGCGTCGGGCCGCCAGTGCGGGGCGAAGAGTCCGGAGAAGGCCGGCACGAGGTAGGCCCCGCCGTTGTCCTCCACCGACCGCGCCAGCGCCTCGACGTCGTCCGCGGATCGGATCAGCTGCAGGTTGTCGCGCAGCCACTGGATCAGCGATCCGGTCACCGCGATGGACCCCTCCAGCGCGTAGACGGGCGGCTCGCCCTGCGCGGCGTACGCGAGCGTCGTGATCAGGCCGGAGCGCGAGCGCACCAGGTCGGTGCCGGTGTTCATCAGCAGGAAAGCTCCGGTGCCGAAGGTGCACTTGGCCTCACCGGAGTCGAAGGCCGTCTGCCCGAAGAGCGAGGCCTGCTGGTCGCCGAGGACGCCCGCGACGGGGATGCCGGCGACCGGGGCGACCGTCGTGCCGACGGTGCCGATTCTGGGCCGGATCGCGGGGAGCACCTCGCGCGGGATCGTCATGCAGGCGAGCAGCTCGTCGTCCCACGAGCAGGTCTCGAGATCCATCAGCATCGTCCGGCTGGCGTTGGTGACGTCGGTGACGTGCACGCCGCCGTCCGGGCCGCCGGTGAGGTTCCAGACCAGCCAGCTGTCCATCGTGCCGAACAGCAGCTCGCCACGCTCGGCCCGGCTGCGCAGCGACGGATCCTCGTCGAGGATCCACCGCAGCTTCGGCCCGGAGAAGTAGCTGGTGAGCGGGAGCCCGGTGCGGCGGGCGATCTCGGCGGGGTCGAAGCCGCTGGTGAGCCGCTCCAGGTGCGGGCCGGTGCGGGTGTCGTGCCAGGCGATCGCGGGCGCGACCGGCTTGCCCGTGAGGCGATCCCACACCACGGTGGTCTCGCGCTGGTTCGTCACGCCGAGCGCCGCCACGTCCCCCGGCTCCGCTCCGGCGTCCTCGAGGGCGCGCGGGACCAACCGGCAGACCAGCTGCCAGATCTCGGGGGTCGTGCTCGACCCAACCGGGCGCCGGATAGGTCTGCCGGTGCTGCTGCTGGGCGACCGACACCATCCGTCCCCGATGGTCGAAGAGCAGGCAGCGGGTGGAGGTGGTCCCCTGGTCGACCGCCGCGACGTACCGGGCGGTCATGGAGCGCGCCCGTGGCCGCAGGCACGCGAGATCGCGCGTCCGACGGCCAGCACCTCGGTGATCAGGCCCGGTTGCGGACGCCGGCGGGTGTCGCAGAGCTCGTCGACAGCGCCCTCGACGGCCACCGCACCCACCACGTGTCCGTTCGCCTCCCGCACCGGGGCGGCGATCTCGGCTCGGCCGGTCCGGAACTCCTCCACCGACGCCGCCCACCCGACGTCGCGTACGTCGGCGAGGTGGCGCAGCAGCTGGGAGCGGTCGGTCATGGTCCGGTAGGTGAACTCCTCGAGCACCGGCTCCAGGGTCCGCACCACCCGGGCGTCGAAGGCGAGCAGCACCTTGCCCAGCGCTGTCGCGTGCGCCGGCCGCACGTCACCGGTGCGCACCTGCTGGGAGCTGCCGTCGGGCCGGAAGACGTGATGGGCGATCTCCACGACGCCGTCGTGGAAGACCCCTACGTGCACCGCCTGGCCGGTCCGCGCCGCCAGCGCGTCCGCCCAGTTGAGCGCGCGCGACCGCATCTCGTTCACATCGAAGCGTTCGGCGCCGAGCATCAACGGGATGGCGCCGACGAGGTAGCGGCCCTCCTCGTCCTGGTCCACCCAGCCCAGGTCACGCAGCGTCTGCACCAGACCGTGCGTGGTGCCCTTGGCCAGACCGAGCGCTGCCGCGAGGTCGGTGAGCCGCATCGGCTCGGGCTCGCCCGCCAACACCTCGAGCAGCCCGACGGCACGCTCGACGGCCTGCACGCGTGCCACCATGCGCCCGCCCCTCGTTCCTCCCTGCCGCCCGTTCGGCCATGCCGAACAGATGCGCGTTCGGCATCGCCGAACTGACGTCATTGTGGCAGGCCTCACAAGGTTCGTACCGTCGCCGAATCCGGTCCTACAGCGGGCCGGATCCCACGACAGGAGTACCGATGCCCACCCTCAACCGCACTCTCTTCGGCGAGCTCGTGGCCGAGTTCGCCGGGACGCTGATCCTCATCCTCTTCGGCCTGGGCGTCGTCGCCCAGGTCGTGACCGGCAAGGGCGCCCTCGGCGACCACAACTCGATCGCCTGGGCCTGGGGCCTCGGCGTGACCTTCGGCGTCTACGCCGCGGCGCGCATCAGCGGCGCCCACCTCAATCCGGCCGTGACCGTCGCCCTCGCGGTGTGCTCCGGCTTCGAGTGGCGCAAGGTCGTCCCGTACAGCGTCGCCCAGTTCCTCGGCGCCTTCGTCGCCGCGCTGATCGTCCGCTGGACCTACGCCGACGCGATCGCGGGCGTCGACCCGCGCCACACCATCAAGACGCAAGGGATCTTCTCCACGTTGCCCGGCAACGGGTCGCTTGACATCAGCACCGGCACCGCGCTGCTCGACCAGATCATCGGCACCGCGATCCTGCTGTTCCTCATCCTGGCGGTCACCGACACCAAGAACGACGGTCCCGTCGCGTGGATGGCGCCCTTCATCATCGGTCTCATCGTCGTCGCGATCGGCATGGCCTGGGGCACGAACGCCGGCTACGCGATCAACCCCGCCCGCGACTTCGGTCCGCGGCTGGCCGAGTTCATCACCGGCTACGGCGGAGCGTGGCGCGACCAGAACGGCTCGCTGTACTTCTGGGTGCCGATCGTCGGCCCCCTGGTCGGCGGCGTCCTCGGCGCGGCAGGCTACAAGGCACTGATCGGGCGGTTCATGCCGGCCGAGGACGAGCCTGGGGAGGTCGGCGAGATCCCACTGTCCGAGCCCCGCGTCACCGTTCCCACCCACTGACCCCTCAGGAGACACACCATGCCGAAGTACGTCGGTGCCATCGACCAAGGCACCACCAGCACCCGCTTCATGATCTTCGACCACGGCGGCAACGAGGTCGCCCGGCACCAGCTCGAGCACTCCCAGATCATGCCGAAGCCGGGCTGGGTGGAGCACAGCGCGATCGAGATCTGGGAGCGCACCAGCTCGGTCATCCGCACCGTGCTCGCCCGCGAGCACCTCTGCGGCGACGACCTGGCCGCGATGGGCATCACCAACCAGCGCGAGACCACCGTGATCTGGGACCGGCGCACCGGACGGCCGTACTACAACGCGATCGTCTGGCAGGACACCCGCACGGACTCCATCGCCAAGGCGCTCGACAGCGACGGCCGCGGCGATGTCATCCGGACGAAGGCCGGGCTGCCGCCGGCGACGTACTTCTCGGGCGGGAAAATCCAGTGGATCCTCGAGAACGTCGAGGGCGTCCGCGAGGCGGCCGAGCGGGGCGACGCGCTCTTCGGCAACACCGACTCCTGGCTGCTGTGGAACCTCACCGGCGGCGTCGACGGCGGCGTGCACGTCACCGACGTGACCAATGCGAGCCGCACCATGCTGATGGACCTCGAGACCCTCGACTGGGACGACGAGCTGCTGGCGATGTTCGGCGTGCCCCGCCAGATGCTGCCGGAGATCCGGCCCTCCTCCGACCCGCGGCTCTACGGGCACACCACCGCGACCGGTCCGGTGGGCGCGGTGATCCCGCTGAGCGCGTCGCTCGGCGACCAGCAGGCGGCGATGGTCGGCCAGGTCTGCCTGGCGCCCGGCGAGGCCAAGAACACCTACGGCACCGGGAACTTCCTGCTCCTCAACACCGGCACCGAGCTCGTCCGGTCCAAGAACGGCCTGCTGAGCACGGTCTGCTACCAGTTCGGCGACCAACCGCCCGCCTACGCCCTCGAAGGGTCGATCGCGGTGACCGGCTCGGCCGTGCAGTGGCTGCGCGACCAGCTGGGGATCATCTCCGGGGCCGCGCAGAGCGAGAGCCTGGCGCGGGAGGTGGCCGACAACGGCGGCGTGTACTTCGTGCCCGCGTTCTCCGGGCTGTTCGCGCCGTACTGGCGCTCCGACGCCCGCGGCGCGATCGTCGGCCTCTCCCGCTTCAACACCAACGCCCACATCGCCCGGGCCACCCTGGAGTCGATCTGCTACCAGACCCGCGACGTGGTCGAGGCGATGGAGCAGGACTCCGGCGTGCGCCTCGACGTGC
>JBQCCW010000324.1:0-13686 GCA_051961835.1 Marmoricola sp.
GCGTCGATCGCCTTGATGCCGGTCGCCAGCGGCTCGTGCACCGACTTGCGCTGCATCACCGTCGGCGCCTGCAGCTCCAGGGCGCGGGTGCCCTCGGACTCGATGGCGCCGAGGCCGTCGATGGGCGTGCCGAGCGGGTCGACCACGCGACCCAGGAAGTTGTCGCCGACGGGGACCGAGAGGATCTCGCCGGTACGCCGGACCGTCTGGCCCTCCTCGATCTCGTCGAAGTCACCGAGGACGACGACGCCGATCTCGCGGGTGTCGAGGTTCAGGGCGAGACCGCGGGTGCCGTCCTCGAACTCGAGCAGCTCGTTCGCCATGGCGGAGGGGAGACCGGTCACCCGGGCGATGCCGTCGCCGGCCTCGGCGACGGTGCCGACCTCCTCCTTGCGCGCGGCCTCCGGCTGGTAGTCGGCGACGTACTTGGCCAGTGCGTCCCGGATCTCCTCCGGACGAATCGAAAGCTCCGTCATGGTGGTGCCTCTCCTGCTCCTTGGAAAAATCTCGGTATGGGCGCTGAGTGGGAGCGCCCGGTCAGCCCGCGAGGCGGCGCCGGGCGTCGGCCAGCCGGCTCGCGATCGTGCCGTCGATCAGCTCGTCGCCGACCTCGACCTCGATGCCGCCCAGGGCGGACGGGTCGACGACGACGTTGAGGTGGACCTGCTTGCCGTACTGACGCGTGAGCACGTCGGCGAGGCGGGCCTGGGCCTTGTCCTCCAGCGGCTCGGCGACGCGGACGACCGCAACGAGCCGTCCCCGCGCCTCGGTGGCGATGCGGGCGTAGTCCTCGAACGCCTGGCGCACCGTCGGGTAGGTGCTCGCGACGGCCTGCAGCGCCAGCCGCACGGTGCCCTCGACGGCACGGCCGCCGAGCAGCTCGCGCAGCAGCTGCTGCTTGTCGGCGACCGAGCGGGTCCGGTCGGTGAGCGCCTCCCGTAGCTCGGGGTGGTCCCCCACGACCTGACCGAAGGAGAACAGCTCCCCCTCGAGACGGTCGGACTCCCCGCGGGCGTCGGCCGCCTTGGCGACCCCGATGACGCCGAGCTGCTCGAGCGCGATCACCATGTCGGTGCTCGACGCCCACCGCATCCCGGCCGCGGCGCTGACCAGGTCGGTGGCCGGCTCGCCGAGGTGCGGCGCGAAGATCGTGCGCAGCATCGCCGCCCGCGGCTCGAGCTCGGTGGTCGGGTCGGTCGCGGCGCGCCGCAGGGCCGCCTGCTCCCGCAGCACGCCGACGGCCCCGAAGAGGTCGTCGGCGAGCTGCGTCGCGTCCGCGCCGCCATCCACCGCGGCACCCAGCTGGTCGGTGAGGGCGGCGAGGGACTCCGCAGAGGAGCCACGCATCAGTGGGCTCCGGCCGTGGACCCGCTGTGCGCGTCCAGGTCGTCGAGGAAGCGCTCGACCACACGGCTCTGCCGGGCGGTGTCCTCCAGCGACTCGCCCACGATGCGGCTCGCCAGCTGGGTGGCCAGCGTGCCGACCTCGGCGCGCAGCGAGTTGAACGCCTGCTGACGGTCCGCCTCGACCTGGCTGTGGGCGTGCTCGACGATCCGCTGGGCCTCGGCCTGCGCCTGGGCCCGCATCTCGGCGATGATCTGCGCCCCCTGCTCGCGCGCCTCCTCGCGGATCCGCGCGGCCTCGTGGCGGGCGTCGGCGATCTGCGAGCGGAACTCGGCCTCGGCCTGGTTGGCCTGCGACTTGGCCTGGTCGAGCTCGGCGAACTGCTCCCGGATCGCCTCCTGGCGCGCCGTCATCGCCTTGTTGATCGGCGGGATGACGTACTTGGCCAGCAGGAAGACGATGATCGCGAACGCGACCAGCTCGGCGATGAACGTGCCGTTGGGCACGAGGAAGTTGCTCGCGAGCGGAACCGGCGTCACAACGCTGCTCATCTACTCTCGATCCTTTGTGCTTGCAGGGGTGCGGGACGCGTCTGTCCGGCGCAGGTGAGCGACAGGCTCACTTGCCCAGGACGAAGACGAACAGCGCCATGAACGCCAGGTTGATGAAGAACATCGCCTCGACCAGACCCACGGTCAGGAAGAAGATGGTCTGCAGGCGGCCCTGGGCCTCGGGCTGACGGGCGACACCCTCGATGTACGACGAACCGGCGAGGCCGTCACCGATACCGGCGCCGATCGCGCCACCGGCGAGGGCCAGGCCACCGCCGACAAAGGCACCAGCGGTCTTGATGGCCGATTCCATGGTGGTTGCTGCCACTGTCTCTCCTTGGTTCCGCGCCGGGGTCCCGGCGCCTTTGGGGGGTTCTGGTGTGCGGAGGAGCGCGAGGCTCAGACCGCGAGAGGGGACTTCGAGGACTGGCCGGAGGGGTCCGACCAGGGGCCCGGGTCGTCGCCCGGCAGGGCGTCGCGCTCGGGGTCGGTGCTGGCGCTGTGGTCGTCGTGCTCCTCGTGCTCGTCGCCGTGGCCCGAGCCGGCCATGCCGAAGTAGAGCACGGTCAGCAGCGCGAAGATGAAGGCCTGCAGCGCGCCGAGGAACATCGTGTCGAAGAGCTTCCAGACGATGTTGAGCAGCGCGGTGAAGACCCCGCCGATCGGCACGCTGGCGACGGTGAGGCTGGTGAGGCCGCCGATCAGGGCGAGCATGATGCCGCCGGCGAAGATGTTGCCGAAGAGTCGCAGCGCCAGCGTGATCGGCTTGACCAGCTCTTCGAGCACGGTCAGCGGGAGCAGCACCGGGTAGGGCTCCATGAAGTGCTTGAAGTAGCCCTTCACGCCCTTCTGCCGGATGCCGAAGGCCCAGACGCCGATCATCACCATGATCGCCATCGCGTAGGTGAGGTTGGTGTCCGCGGTCGGCGAGGGCAGCAGGTGCGTGTGGGCGTTGAGCTCGGTCGGGATGACCTCGATCCAGTTCGCGATCAGGATGAAGAAGAACAGCGCGACGGCCAGCGGGACCACGAACGGGTTCACCTTGCCGAGGTTGTCCTCGACCTGGGTGGTCACCTCGCCGACGATCAGCTCCCAGACGAGCTGGATCTTGGAGGGGACGTGGTCGTCCTCGTTCTTCGTCAGCGCCGCGCGTGCCCAGAAGCCGAGGGCGACGACGATCGCGCCGGCGACGATGGTGACCCAGATCGTGTCGATGTTGAACGTCATGCCGAGGAAGTGCCGCGTGGGGTGCTCGCCGGGATGGATCTCGATATCGGTGGGCACGACGGAGGACAGCGCGTACACGTTCATGCGTTCTTCAGCTCCTTGAGCAGCGGGAGGGCCGTCATGACCAGGGCGATCAACCGGAACAGGGCCAGCCCCAAGAGCAGGCCGATGCCGGAGGGCCAGAACGCGACGGCGATCGCGACGGCGACCACGGAGAGGATGAGCAGGCGCACGATGGTCGTGGCCATCATGTCCTTGCGGGTGGGCTGGGAGCCGCGGGTGATGATGCGCAACAGCCAGAACTCGGTGACGAGGTGGTTGACCAGACCGAGCGCCACGCCCCCGGCGATGCAGCCCGCCAGCGTCCAGTCGCCGTACTGACCGAACCAGAGCCCGAAGACGGCCAGCACGAGGCCGACGAAGATCGTCTTGCGCTGGTCGCGGAGGAGACGGCCGAGCGTGGCCCGGCCCAGGTCGGGCCCGAGCCCGGACCGGGCGTCAGGGCCGCGGTCGAGGTCGGTGCTCACGAGCGCTCACCTGCCCCGGAGTGCCGCACGGACCCGGACGACGAACGCGACACAGCCGACGACGACGCCGACCGCCACGCCGACGAGGACACCGGTCGGCGAGGAGCCGACCGCGTCGTCGACGAGGAGACCGACGACCATGCCGCCGACGACGGCACCGACAAGGAGTCCACCGAGGCCCAGCAGGTCGCGGCCCCGGAGGGTTGCGTCAGGGTCCTCATCGGCCATCCGGTGTGGTCGCTTTCGGTGGGGGTGGTCCGCCCAGGTCGCGCCGGGCGTGCTGCCGCTCGCTGCTCCCTGCGAGGGAGACGCGCCGCGGTGACTCGGGACGCTACCACAGCGCGAGGACCCCTCAGGCGGGCCGCCGGGCAGGCCGGAACAGCCCCGGTCGCGGGCCCTGGAACCCGGTCGGCGACCGGGTAGGCAGCGGCGCTGGGAAGCTCGGTCGTCATGGGGCGGCCGTCTCTCTTCGATGCGGTGCGAGCGAGGCGGCGGACTGGTGGTTCCACCGCTCGCGGATTGCTTGTGAAAACTAGCACAAAGTCGGCCGCGGGCCCCACCCGGGGTGGTGAGACGCTCGCCTCAGCGGGGCCGGAACTCCCCCGGGCGGCGCAGCCGCGGGAGCGCGAAGGTCACCACGCAGACCACCAGGGCCGCGAACGCCAGCGTCGACCACAGCAGCGGGCCGGCCGAGAGGCTCAAACCGACCGCGCCGAAGGCGATCAGCGCGGCCCACGACCACATGATCACCACCGCCCGGCGCTGGCTGTGGCCGAACTCCAGCAGCCGGTGGTGCAGGTGCTGCTTGTCGGGCTGATAGAACGCCTGACCGCGCCGGGTACGGCGTACGACGGCCAGGACCAGGTCGAGCAGCGGGATGACGAGGATCGAGATCGGCAACAGGACCGGGAGCAGCGTCGGCAGGAAGTTCGCCGGAGCCAGTCCGGAGGAGACCCGCAGCTGCACGGTCGCGAACTGGCCGGTGAGAGTGAGCGCGGCGCCCGAGAGCACCAGGCCGATCAGCATCGAGCCCGAGTCGCCCATGAAGATCCGGGCGGGGAAGAAGTTGTGCGGCAGGAACCCCACGCACGCGCCGCCGATCGCGGCGCACAGCAGCGCCGCGGTGATCGCCAGCGTCTCGCCGTTGGAGGCCGCCAGCTGGTAGGAGAAGGCGAAGAAGGCGACGGCGCCGATGAGCACGATCCCCCCGGCGAGCCCGTCCAGGCCGTCGACGAAGTTCACCGCGTTCACCGTGCCGATCACCAGCAGCATCGTGAGCAGGATCGCCTGCGGGGTGAGCAGCGAGAACTGGCCCACGCCGGGCAGGAAGATCGAGTAGAACTGCACGCCCTTGAGCACCATGTAGCCCACCGCGATGATCTGGCCGGTGAACTTCGTGATCGCGTCGAGCTCGAAGAGGTCGTCGAGGACCCCGACGCCGCAGATCATCGCCCCGGCGACCAGCACCGTGGAGGCGTCCTCGAACACCTGCGGTTGCGCACGACCCAGGAACGGCAGGTGCCGGGCGACGAGCAGTCCGGCGGCGAGGCCGCCGAGCATCGCCAGGCCCCCGAAGTACGGGATCGGGACGTCGTGCACGTCGCGGTCGCGGACCTTGGCGACCGCCCCGGTCCGGGTCGCCAGCTCGCGGGCCACCACGCACAGCAGGTAGCTGACCACCGCGGCGATCGCGAAGACCAGCAGGTACTCACGCACCGGGCGCTGCATCCTCCGCGGCGCCGTCGTCGCCCGCGCCCTCCGGCCCCCGCGACCCGTCGTCGAGCGTCACGTCGAGCGCGGAGAGGAAGGTCTTCAGGGTCTCCACCGGAAGGGCGCCGGCGCGCAGAACGCGGGCCACCTCGGTGGTGCAGTCGAGGATCGTCGAGGCCTGGTCACCCGGGGTCGGTCCGGCGTCGAGCACGACCGTCACCGCGTCGCCGAGCATCGCCAGGGCCGCGTCGGCGTCGGTGGCGGCGGGCAGGCCGGTGAGGTTCGCCGAGGTGACCGCCATCGGGCCGGTGCGCCCGAGCAGGTCGAGGGCGACACCGTGGTTCGGCATCCGCACCGCGACCGTCCCCCGTGTCTCGCCGAGGTCCCACTGCAGCGACACCTGCTGGCGGCACACGATCGTCAGGGCCCCGGGCCAGTACTCCGCCACCAGGTCGTGCACCCAGTCCGGCGTGCGGGTGGCGAGCGCGTCGAGCGTGCTGGCCGCGCCCACGAGCACCGGCGGCGGCATGTCCCGGCCGCGGCCCTTGGCCTCCAGGAGCCCCTCGACCGCAGCCGGGGAGAACGCGTCCGCGCCGATGCCGTACACGGTGTCGGTGGGCAGGACCACGAGGTGTCCACGACGGACCGCACCCACCGCCGCGACCAGCCCGGCCTCCCGCTCGTCGGGATCGGTCATGTCGAAGCGTCGTGCCACAGAGGTCATCGTGCCAGTCGCGCGACGAGGAAGCGGGGTCGACCTGCCAGGTCCTCGTGGTCGGCGATGTCCCGCCAGCGTCCCGCGCGGGCGAACACCGCCGGCGCGGCCTCCCCCTGCACGTCCGCGTGCTCGGCGCCCACCCACCCCCCGGGGCGGAGCAGCCGGGCAGCGGTGCGCTCCAGCTCCCGCATCGCGTCCAGGCCGTCCTGGCCCGACCACAGCGCCGCCGCCGGGTCGTGGTCGCGCACCTCGGCGTCCACCGACTCCCACGCCTCCAACGGGATGTACGGCGGGTTGCACACGACGATGTCGACGCAGCCGTCGAGCTCGGGCAGCGCGGTGGCCAGCTCACCCTGGTGAAGGGTGACCGCGGTGCCGGCGACGTTGCGCTCGGCCCAGACGAGCGCGTCGGCCTCGCGTTCCACGGCGTGGACGATCGCCCCGGGCACCTCGGTGGCCACGGCGAGCGCGATCGCCCCGGACCCGGCGCACAGGTCGACCACCACCGGCCTCGCGCGGGCGTCGAGAAGCGCCCGCGCCCGCTCCACCGCCCAGCCGGCGAGCAGCTCGGTCTCGGGTCTCGGGACGAACACCCCTGGACCGACCTGGAGGGTGAGGTAGCGGAAGCCGGCCACGCCGGTCAGGTGCTGCAGCGGCTCGCCGGCAGCGCGGCGTGCCAGGAGGGCGCGGTAGGCCACGGCCGCGTCGGCGGCGACGGTCTCGCGCACGGCGAGGTCACCGCGGGAGGCGCCCAGGACGTGGGAGAGCAGCTCCCGGGCGTCGTGTCCCGCGCTGGGGCGACCGGCGCCCTCGAGCACCGAGGTGCCCTCGCGCACCAGGTCGGAGACCCGGAGCGAGGGGCCGTCCTGGGTCACGACTCGACGGCGGCGAGCCGGGCCTCGAGGTCGGCCTCCACGCAGGAACGCACCACCGGCTCCAGGTCGCCGTCGAGCACGTGGTCGAGGTTGTAGGCCTTGTAGCCGGTGCGGTGGTCGGAGATCCGGTTCTCGGGGAAGTTGTAGGTGCGGATCCGCTCCGAGCGGTCCACCGTGCGCACCTGGGAGCGACGGGCCTCGCTCGCCTCGGCGGCCGCGGCGTCCTGCGCCGCTTGGAGCAGCCGGGAGCGCAGGATCCGCAGCGCCTGCTCCTTGTTCTGCAGCTGGGACTTCTCGTTCTGGCAGCTCACCACGATGCCGGTCGGCACGTGGGTGATCCGGACGGCGGAGTCGGTGGTGTTGACGCTCTGCCCACCGGGTCCGCTGGAGCGGAACACGTCGATGCGCAGGTCGTTGTCGTCGATCTCGACGTCGACCTGCTCGGCCTCCGGCATCACCAGGACCCCGGCGGCGCTGGTGTGCACCCGACCCTGGCTCTCGGTGACCGGCACCCGCTGGACCCGGTGCACGCCCGCCTCGAACTTCAAGAGCGCGTAGGGCGCCTCGCCCGGACCCGGCGTCCCCTTGGCCTTGACGGCCATCGTCACCGACTTGTAGCCCCCGAGGTCGGAGTCGGTGGCGTCGAGCACCTCGGTGGACCAGCCACGGCGCTCGGCGTACCGGGTGTACATGCGGAGCAGGTCGCCGGCGAACAGCGCCGACTCCTCACCGCCCTCGCCCGACTTGATCTCGACCAGGGCGTCCTTGTCGTCGGCCGGGTCCCGGGGAGCGAGCAGCGTGCGCAGCCGATCGGCCACCTCCTCGCGGCGGGCATCGAGATCGACGGCCTCGGCGGCGAAGCTCTCGTCCTCGCCGGCGAGCTCGCGGGCGGCGCCGGCGTCCTCGCCGAGCCGGATCCACTCGCGCCAGGCGGCGACGATGCCGCTCAGCTCGGCGTACCGCTGGTGCACGCGCCGGGCCCGGCCGGGATCGCCGTGCACGGACGGGTCGGCAAGCTGGCGCTCGAGGTCCGCGTGCTCGGCCCGGAGCGACTCCACGACCTCGAACAGGGCGACCTCCGCGACGACCCGCAGGGGAACAGCCCGGCGCCGGGCCCGCTCGTCCGGAACGCGCGGGACCGGCGCGCGGGAGCTACTTCTTCTTGCCCTGCTGGGCCTGGGCCTTGGCGTAGCGGGCCTCGAACCGGGCCACGCGGCCGCCGGTGTCGAGGATCTTCTGCTTGCCGGTGTAGAACGGGTGGCAGTTCGAGCAGACGTCGGCGTGGATGGAGCCGCTGGTCGCGGTGCTGCGGGTGGTGAAGGTGTTCCCGCACGTGCACGTGACGGTCGTGCTCACGTAGTCGGGGTGGATGTCCTTCTGCATGGCGTGGTCCTCTCGGTGACAGGTGCCCCGGGTCGTCGAGCGAGCGCAGACGTGAACCGGAGCCAGCGGACCAGTCTGCCACTGGGGCAGGCGGCTCGCGAAATCGAGTACGCCGGTCTCAACCGCCCAGGGTGTCGGCTTGTTCCCCGCCTCCGGACATGGCGGCGACGCCGTCCTCCACGAACTGCGGCCGCAACGGCATCCGCAGCGTCACCGTCGTGCCCTCGCCCTCCACGGAGTCCAGGGTCATCGTGCCGTGATGGTTGCGCACGATCGTCTGCACGATCCGCAACCCCAGGCCCGTGCCGCTCACCTCGCTGCGCACGGCGTTGGAGGCGCGGAAGAACCGTGATCCCAGCTTGGGGAGGTCGGCGGCCGGGATCCCCATGGCCTGGTCGCGCACGACGATGACCGCGTCCTCGTCCGCGACCTCGAGGCGGACCTCGACGACCCCGTCGCGTCGGCTGAACTTCACCGCGTTGCTCACCAGGTTGAGCATCGCCCGCTGCATCTGCGCGGGGTCCGCGAGGGTGAGCACGGGTTCGCCGGGACAGCTCGTGCGGATCACGATGCCGCGGTTCGCCGCGTTGAGCTCGAGGTCGGTCGTGGCGTTGCGGACCGCGACGCACAGGTCGACGTGCTCCATGGCCGTGCCGCTGTGCTCGGCCCGGTCCAGGGTGAGGAGGTCCTCGATGAGCTCCCGCAGCCGCTGCACGTTGCGCCGGGTGACCGCCAGCATGTGCGCCTGCTCGTCGTCGATGTCTCCGGTGAGCTCCTCGTCGAGCAGCTCGAGGTAGCCGCTGATGATGGTGAGCGGCGTACGCAGCTCGTGGGACACGTTGGAGACGAAGTCGGACTTCGCCGCGTCCACCTCGCGCAGCTGGTGCTGGATGCGGTACTCCACGGCGCGGGCCCGGGCGCTCTCGTCGGCGTAGTCGTTGAGCGCGGCACTCACGCCACGCAGGTCGGTGAGCCCGTCGAGGGGCGCGCGCGCGTCGTGGTCCCCGCTCGCCAGCCGGGCCGCGGTCTCCTCCAGCCGGTCGATCGGCCGGCGCACCTGCGCGACGATCCACCGGCCCAGGACGACGAGGATCGCGGCGCCGAGCAGGGCCATGATCACGATCAGGGCGATCGTCGCCCGCAGCTGCTCGGTGGCGTCGGCGCGCGCCTGCTCCTGCTTGCTGTTGAGCTCCGCGCCGATCCGGGCATTGGCGGCGCGGACCGCGTTGAAGAGCCCGACGCCCTTGCGGTAGAGCGGGATGC
The DNA here is from genome assembly GCA_051961835.1 of Marmoricola sp. Classification (GTDB taxonomy): domain Bacteria; phylum Actinomycetota; class Actinomycetes; order Propionibacteriales; family Nocardioidaceae; genus Marmoricola. The sequence goes on from JBQCCW010000324.1 coordinate 9,599, forward strand.
TGATGTGCGCCGCTCCCCCGCCCTGCCGGATCCGTGGGCGCGCGTACTCGACGATCCACCGCTCCCAGGCCCGGCGCTGGGCGCGGGCCTGCGGCATCAGCGCGGCGTCGTGGTCCCGGGCATAGGAGATCAGCGGCGCCTCGTCCCGGTTCAGGGCGGCCAGGGCGTCGCGGTGCTCCTGCAGCGAGTGCCGGTCGTCGGCGATCACGAACCCGCGCAGGTACGTCTCGGCGTTGAGCAGGTCCTGCATCACCTGGCGGTTGGCGCGGTTCGCCGGGGCGAGGTCCTCGGTCAGCGAGGTGACCGCCCGCTCCGAGCGCAGCGCCGCCAGGGCGCCGACCCCGCCGACCAAGAGCAGCAGCACGATGCCCACGGTGAGCAGCGCCGTGAGCAGCTGGCCGAGCGACTTCGCCTGCCTCACGCCCCGAACCCCTTCCGGCTCATCTCGCCCCACTCATGGCGGGTCCTGCGCAGCGCGTCGAGGGTGCCGCGCATGCGCCACCATGCCGTGAGCTGACGGTAACCGACGTTCTCCTCCACGGTGGACCAACAGGAGATGAGCAGGTTGCGGATCCCGGCATAGCGCCGGAAGGAGAGCTCCTCGCCGAGCAGCGCGAGCAGACTCATCACGACGGCGTAGACGATCGAGGTCGCCAGCAGCAGGATCACCACGGGCAGGTCGACCAGGTCGGTGTGCAGCACGCCCAGGTGCTGGAGGGCCAGCAACACCATCACGACGACGAAGTAGAGCAGGCCGAAGACCTCCACGAAGGGCGCACACAGCTCGAAGAGCAGGAACCAGGGCAGCGTCACCATGCCGATGACGCCGAAGCGCGGCCGCAGGATCATCGCCTTGTGCCGCGCGAACACCTCGGTGAGGCCGCGATGCCAACGCCGCCGTTGCTTGCCCAGCACGGCGGTCGTCTCGGGCGCCTCGGTCCAGGCGACGGGCTCGGCGACGAACACGACACGTCCCTCGATGTCGCTGTCGCCGAGCCAGTGGTACAGGCGGACGACGAGCTCGGCGTCCTCCCCGATGCAGTCCGTGGCGACCCCGTTGACCGCGTGCAGCACCGAACGACGGAACACCCCGAACGCGCCGGAGATGATCAGCAGGCCGCCGGCAGCCGACCACCCGGCGCGACCGACCATGAACGCTCGCAGGTACTCGACCACCTGGATCCGCGCGAGCCATCGGCGCGGCATCTGCACGTCGGTCACGCGCCCCTGCGTCACCGACGAGCCGTTCGCCACCCGCACCACGCCGCCCGAGGCGATCACGTGCTCGGGGTCGTCGGCGAAGGGACGGCACACATGCAGCAACGCGTCGGGGTCCAGCAGGGAGTCGGCGTCGACCATGCAGACGAGCTCCTTGCGCGCCACGTTGATGCCGGCGTTGAGGGCATCCGCCTTGCCGCCATTGGTCTTGCACACCAGCGTGAGGTTCATCGAGCCATGCGGGCTGACGTAACAGCGCACCACCTCGCCGACCGTCTGCACCACCTCGGCGACGGCGACCGGCACCTCGACCATGTCGAACGCGGCCACGAGGCGCACGACCGTGTCGTCGCGGGAGCCGTCGTCGACGACGATGACCTCGAAGTCGGGATAGCGCAGCGACATCATCGCCTGGACGGCGCTGACGATCGTGGCCTCCTCGTTGTAGGCCGGCATCAGCACCGACACGCCTCGGGCGAGCGGCTCGCCGAAGCTCTCGTCGTACGCGGCGAAGTCGAGGCGGCGGTGGTAGGCGTGGTAGGACCACACAGCGAGGCCGGTGAGGATCGCGAAGCTGGTGTTGATCGCGACCGAGTAGCCGATGAAGAACCAGCCGAGCCACTGGATGGCCTCGGTGAAGGTCTCGACCCAGCTCACGAGACCAGGCTCCGGCCGCTCCCCGCGCGGGCGGCTCGCAGCTCGGCGATCGCCACCGCCTCCACGGCGTAGCGGGACGCGCTGCGCCGCAGGGCCGCCATGCCGGAGTCGCCGAGCCGGCACAGGGCGCCGGCGGCCGCACGCGAGAGCAGCGGGTCGTCCTCATCGAGCGCGCGCCGCAGGTCCCCGACCGCCTCGGCCGCGCCCAGCAGGCCGAGGGCGTCGGCGGCGGCCACCCGCAGCGGGAGCCGGCCGTCGCGCAGCGCCGCCAGCAGGTCCGGCAGGTTCGTGGCGTTGCCGACCTGTCCCAGCGCCTCGGCGCACGCCACGTCGAGGCCGGCACGCCCGGCGCGCAGACCGCGTGCCAGCACATCGGTGGCGCCGAGGTCGCCGATCAGGCCCAGGACGGTGGCGGCGAGGTTCGCCTCCGGGTGCTCACCCTGCCGATCCTCCACCGCCCGCACCAGCTCCTCGCGCAGCCGCGGTCCGGCCACGGGGCCGATCCGGTCCAGGGCGTAGACGACGTCGCGGGCCAGCCGCCCCTCGCGGCCGACGAGCTCGAGCAACGGGTGCACCGCACCGGGGTCGCCCAGGTTGCCGAGCGCACGCACCGCCGTCCTGCGCACCAGGAAGGAACGGTCTCCCAGCATCGCCACCATCGCGGGCAGCGAGTCGGCGTCACCCAGCATGCCGAGAGCGAAGACCCCCCGGCACCGGCGCACCGCCGAGAGCGAGTGGCTCGCGCGCCGCGCGCGCCGCCGGCTGCCCTTGCTGGTGAGAAGCTCGATCAGCTGATCGCGCGCGTCGCCCCGGAGCTTGGGCACCATCTCGAAGATCTGCTCCTCGGTCCGCTCCCAGGGACGGCCGTGACGGCGCAGCAGCGCCGCCCGGGCGGTCCCGGCGTCACCCTCCTCGCCGAGCAGTACGTCGAGCAGCAGCGCGCGCGCCTCGGCGCGACGGCGGTCGCGACGGCGGTCCGTGACCAGACGGGTCGCGCGTATCCCGACGAGCAGCGCGCAGAGCAGCACCGCGAGCACGCCGAAGACGACGAGCAGGACAAGTGCGACGTGCAACAGCCCAGGGCTGGCCACGAGTGCGTACCGGTGCTTACCGGGTGCGCGCGAGGACCGCACCTACCCGCGAGGCCAGCTCGCGAGGACTGAACGGCTTGACGATGTAGTCGTCGGCGCCGGCGTCGAAGCCCTGCTCGATGTCGGACTCCTGCGCGCGGGCGGTCAGCATGATGATCGGAAGCCCGGCGAGGCTGTCCTCGGCACGGATGGCACGCGCCGCGTCCAGGCCGCTCATCCCCGGCATCATCACGTCGAGGATGACCAGGTCGGGCCGCTGGGCGTTGCACGCATCGACGGCGGCCGCGCCGTCACCGACGGGCACCACATCGTGTCCGGCGTGCCGCAGCTTGAACACCACCAACTCGCGGATGTCCGCGTCGTCGTCGGCGATCACGATCCGAGCCACAGCCTGCCTCCTTCCCGAGGGTCCACGCAGCATATCGGCCCCGGCACGGCCGGCCTGAGCAGGACGCCCGAACCTGGGCCTTTCGTCCCAGGTGCTACTCGTCCTTGCCGCCGCCGCCGCCGGGGGCGGGCGTGCTCTTCTGCACCTGCATGAGGAACTCCAGGTTCGTCTGGGTCTTGCGCATGCGCTCCAGGAGCAGCTCGAGCGCCTGCTGGCCCTCGAGACCTGCGAGCACGCGGCGCAGCTTCCAGACGATCGCCAGCTCCTCCTTGCCCAGCAGGAGCTCCTCGCGACGCGTCCCCGAGTGCACGACGTCGATCGCGGGGAAGATCCGCTTCTCGGCCAGGTCGCGACGCAGGCGCAGCTCCATGTTGCCGGTGCCCTTGAACTCCTCGAAGATCACCTCGTCCATCTTCGAGCCGCTCTCGATCAGCGCGGTGGCCAGGATGGTGAGCGAGCCACCGTCCTCGATGTTGCGGGCGGCTCCGAAGAACTTCTTCGGCGGATACAGCGCTGCGGAGTCCACGCCGCCGGACAGCACCCGGCCGCTGGCGGGAGCCGCCAGGTTGTAGGCGCGACCCAACCGGGTGATGCCGTCGAGCAGGACGACCACGTCGTGGCCGAGCTCGACGAGACGCTTCGCCCGCTCGATCGAGAGCTCCGCGACGATCGTGTGGTCGGTGGCAGGCCGGTCGAAGGTCGACGCGATGACCTCGCCCTTCACCGACCGCTCC
>JBQCCW010000325.1:0-9183 GCA_051961835.1 Marmoricola sp.
GCCGATCGTGCGGTGGTTGGGGCCAGGAACCCCCAAGGTCAGCCGCTCCACGCGCTCGGGCGTGACGCCGCGGACGCGGAGAGCCGCCGCGGCGTCCACGGCGGCGTGCGTGAAGTGGTTCGCCGGGTAGGGCTTGAAGAAGATGTCCGGCACCAGCCAGCGAGACCCCAGGCCGTCGCTGATCGCCGTGCCGTCGAACCGTCCGTGGAGCCACGCCTCGAAGAAGCCGAACCGCCCCTCCAGGACCGTCGGGGGCCCGGTGAGTCCCTCCGCGACGAGTTCGGCCGCGGACAGCGCGGCATGGGCCGCCCAGCCGCAGTGGAGACGCTTGACCGTGCCGCCGGTGCGGTTCGCCTCGATGATGCCCGAGGCCATCGACGCGGCGACGCCCAGCGAGTGCAGGACGTCGGAGCGGCCGCCCGCGATGACGCTGGCCGCGACAGCACCGCCCATCGCTCCGCAGATGGAGGTCGCGTGCTGTCCGTGCTCGAAGAACGTGGAGTTCTTCGCTTCGTCGTCGTAGCCCGCCATGCCGATCCGCACGCACGTCTCGAGTCCTACGGCGATGGCATGGATGAGCTGCTTGCCGTCGGCGTCGTGGCGCTCGGCCGCCGCCAGTGCCGCGGGCACGACGCTGGCACTCGGGTGCAGCACCGAGGGCAGATGCGTGTCGTCGTAGTCGAGAGAGTGCGCGAGCACACCGTTGACGAACGCCGCCAGGTTGGCGGGAAGCCGCTTCGCGACGCCCACGGCCGAGGCGCCGTCGACCCCTCCCTGGGAGGAGGCCCAGCGCCGCGCCGCCCGGCTCGTCTCCAGCGGCGCGGCGGCGGCCGCGATGCCGAGCGTGTCGAGAACGCGCATCTTGACGCTCTGAACGACCGCGTCCGGCAGGGCGTCGTAGGAGGTGTCCGCCGCGAAGGCGGCGAGCTGCTCGCCGAGGGTCGATCCGCTCATGCCGACACCACCGCGAGGGGGCGCACCGGCGATCCTGTGGCGCCGTAGATGTTGAGCGGGACCAGGACGAAGGTGAACTCGTAGTGCCGGCGCGCGGCGAGCTCCTCGAGGTCGAGCGCCTCGACGATGTAGATGCCGCTTTCCACCAGGAGCACCCGATGCGCGGGAAGGAGCGAGTGACCCCCTCCGGGAGCGAGGCGTTCGAACGCGATCGTGTCGGCGCCCGCGGCGTGCACCTCGCGCTCGGCGAGCCACCGCGCGCCGGCCTCGCCGACCCCCGGGACACCGCTGGTACGCCCCAGATACGGCTCGCCCTCAGCGAAGAGCTGTCCCCAACCGCTGCGGATCAGCACCACGTCGCCCGCCTTGACGGTGACGCCCTGCCGCTCCAGCGTGCGGTCGAGGTCGTCGACGGTGATCTCGTCTCCGCCCTCGCACCGGGCCACGCCCCGCGTCGCGGCGACGTCGAGGAGCACCCCACGGCGGACCATCGGAGCGATGGTGTGCACCCCCAGCTCCTCGTACTTGCCGCCCCGGCCGGCGGCCTCGGCGTCGACGCCGCCGTACATCTTGCCGTCGTGTGAGACGTGGGCCAGTGCGTCGATGTGCGTGCCGACGTGGGTGCCCGTGGTGATCATGTCGTTCGCGGCGCTCCCGCCGTCGGCACGCATCATGTCGCCGTGGCGGCGGGGCAAGGTGTGCCAGAACGCCGGGTGGTTCGGTGACTGCGGCATCCCGACCCGCAGCTGCCGGCCGAGGTCGACGATCTCGACGCCGGCCTCGACGACGGAGAGCAACGGGTCGCCTGGACGGGCGTCGTTCATCGGATGGCCTCGCACTTCTTCAACTCGGAGATCTCGGACGGGGAGTAGCCCAGCTCGGTCAGCACCGCGTCGGTGTCTTGACCGAGCGCGCGGCCGGTGAAGCGGATCCGCCCGGGGCTCTCGCTCAACCGCCACATCACGTTGTGCTGGAGGACCGGACCGAGGTCCTCGTCCTCGACCTCGACCAGCATCTTCGTCTCCCGCACGTGCGGGTCCTCGACGATGTCTCGGGCGTCGTAGACAGGGGCGATCGCGGCGCCTGCCTCGGTGAAGGCGTCGAGGACCTCCTCGCGCGTTCGGGCGGCGATCCAGTCGCCGACGTAGGCGTCGAGCATCTCCACGTGCTGGACCCGGCCGTGGCCGGTCTGGAACCAGTCCTCCTCGATCACCTCCGGGTGGCCGACCAGCTCCAGCACGCGCTCGGCGATGCGTTGAGCGCTGGTCGACACGGCCACCCACTTGCCGTCCGCGGTGCGGTAGGTGTTCCGGGGCGCGTTGTTCGTGGAGCGGTTGCCGTGGCGGGACTCGATCAGCCCCAGCTGCTGGTAGACCGTCGGCGCGGGCCCCACCGCCGTCATGATCGGCTCCAGGATGTTCATGTCGACGACCTGGCCTCGGCCGCTGCGATCGCGGTGCCGCAAGGCCATCAGCGTCGCCGAGGAGGCCGCGATGCCGCAGATCGTGTCGGCCAGCCCGAACGCCGGCAACGTCGGCGGTCCGTCCGGCTCTCCGGTGGCGTCAGCGAAGCCGCTCATCGCCTCGGCGAGGGTCCCGAAGCCGGCCCTGCTGGCGTACGGCCCGGTCTGCCCGAAGCCCGTGAGCCGCACGATGACGAGTCCGGGGTTGTCCTGGTGGAGGACGTCGGGACCGATTCCCCACCGCTCCAGCGTGCCAGGACGGAAGTTCTCCACGACGACATCGGCAGTGGCCGCCAGCCGGCGAAAGACCGCGGCCCCGGCCTCGGACTTCAGGTCGAGGGCCACCGTCCTCTTGTTGCGCGAGATCTCCTTCCACCACAGCGGGATCCCGTCCTTGCTGTGACCGTGGCCGCGCATGTTGTCGCCGAACCGAGGGTGCTCGATCTTCACGACGTCCGCGCCGTAGTCGCCGAGGAGCTGGCAGCACAACGGACCGGCGAGGATCGTCGAGACGTCGAGCACCCGCAGTCCCTCGAGGGGCATCTGATCCATCGTGAAGAAAGTCCGTTCCGCTCGGAGAAACGTTCTGATGCGATCACACCCTAGCCCCTGCCTTCCACCCTTGGGAAGAGACCGCGGGCGTTCCGCTCGCGAACCGTTGCGCCAGCCTTGACCGCCGCGTCTGCCCCGGCCTACCGTTCCGCTGATGGAGAACTCCGCTGCGTTCCGTTCAACGGAACATGTTCAGTCGGCGATCGACGATCTCGCCGCGTTCGCCCGCGCGCTCGACTCGAGCGTCGTGCCGGCGCCCGTGCGGGCCCGACTGACACCGATGCTGGCGGATCTGCTCGGCGCGGTCGTCGCAGGGATGCGAACCCCGGAGATGCGCGCCCTGGTCGGCGCCTGGGCATCGCCCGCGGGCGACGCGCCGATCCTGGGCACCTCGCTGACCACCACACCGGAGCAGAGCGCCTACCTGGCAGCGACCGCGGCATGCGTCCTGGAGCTGGACGAGGGCAACAAGTACGCCGCGGGCCATCCGGCGGCCCACGTCGTCTTCGCTGCTCTCGCGAGCGCGCAGTCCGTCGACCGCCCCGTGAGCGGAGAGGAGTTCCTGACCGCCGTCGTCGCCGGCTACGAGGTCGCTGCCCGCTTCGGGCGCGCCACCCATCGTCGCCCCGACTGGCACACGCATGGGCATTGGGGCGCGACGGGCGCCGCCACCGCCTCGGCGCTGATCGGCGGCGGCACGGCCAGCGAGGTGGCCGGCGCGATCGACGCGGCCACCGGCCTCATGCACGTCACCCCGTGGAGCACCGTGCTGTCGGGGAGCTTCACGCGGAACCTGTGGATGGCGGGAGCCAACGTGGCGGGACTGCACGCCGCTCGCCTCGCCCGCGCGGGACTCGTGACCAACACCGGTCAGGCACAGCACTCGCTGGGGACGATCGTCGGAACCCTCGACGTCGCCTCCCTGACCGACGGACTCGGCGGCGCCTGGCTCACCGCCGGCGGATACCTGAAGCAACACGCGTCCTGCTCCTACACCCATGCCGCGGTCGACATCGTGCAGTCCCTGCGGCGCGCGGCGTCGTGGCAACCCGAAGACGTCCGACGGGTCACCGTCGTCACCCATTCGCTCGCGAAGCCCCTGCTGGGCCGCCACCCGGAGAACCGATTGGCGGCGATGTTCTCGCTCCCGTTCGTGGTCAGCAATGCCGTCGTCAACGGTCGTGTAGACCCCGACACCATGGAACCCGGCACAGCCCCATTCGCTGCCGCCGAGGCGTTCAGCGACAGGGTGGAGGTCCAGATCTCCGAGCGTCTCGACGCCGAGCTGCCCGGCCGTCGTTGCACCGAGGTGGTCGTGGAGCTCGCGGACGGCACCGCCCTGAGCCTGGGACAACCGAATCCGGTCGGAGACGCGGACCACTTCCCCCTCGAGCCCGACCAGGTTCGTCGGAAGCTCGCGACTCTGGTGGGCCCACCGACGGGACAGGCGGTGTGGGCATGGGCGGAGCAGCTGGCGTCGGCAGACTCCGTGAGCGCCGGCTTCGAAGATCTCGCCGGGAGCATCGCGGAGCACGGAGCGCCAGCCGGTGCGGCGCAAGGGGTCGGCTCCGGTCAGGGCTCGGCAAGACCCGTCCGGTAGGCGTAGGCGACCAGCTGCGCTCGATCGCGGAGTCCCGTCTTGGCGAAGACGTGATTGATGTGCGTCTTCACCGTCGAGGTCGACACGAACAGAGCCGTGGCGATCTCGTCGTTGCTGCGCCCTGCCGCGATGAGCTGCACCACCTCTATCTCCCGGGCGGTCAGCCCGTGGGATCGCACGTCCGGCGAGGGCGTCGACGGGGGCCGCGGCGGCCTGACCGTGTCGGTCCCGGAGCGCAGGGCGTCGAGCAGCCGGCGCTGCACGTTCGGGTCCAGGGCTCCGGCGCCTCCGGCGGCCGAGCGGACGGCCGCCTCGATCTCGGTCACACCGGCGTCCTTGGTCAGGTAGCCGCGCGCACCGGCCCGCAACGCGGCGAAGAGACGCTCGTCGTCGCTGTAGGTGGTGAGCACGACGACGGGGACGTGAGGATGGCTCTCGGCGAGCCGTCGGATCGCCTCGATGCCGTCCAGGCGGGGCATGTCGAGGTCCATCAAGACGACGTCGGGATCGTGCTCGGCGACCTGCGCGAGCGCCGCCTCCCCGTCCGCAGCAGAGCCGCTGACCTCGATGCCCTCGAGAAGGCCGAGCAGGGTGGCCAGCCCTTCGCGGACGACACGCTGGTCGTCGACGATGAGCACGCGGAGGGTGTCGCTCACGCTGACCTCTCCGCGGTGTAGGGGACGGTGAGGCGCACGACGTACCCGTCGCCCGTAGGGCCCGCGGTCAGCGAGCCACCTGCGAGCTCGGCGCGCTCCCGGAGGCCGGTGAGCCCGTAGCCGCCGGACAGCTCACTCGATGCAGGGACGGCCACTTTCTCGCTGCGCACATCGGTGATCGACAGCGTGACCTCCTCCTCATCCCACGTCAGGGCCAGCGCAGCCGTCGCGCCGCGGCCGGCGTACTTGGCGGTGTTGGTCAGCGCCTCCTGGGCGGTTCGATACAGGGTCAGTCCCGCCTCCGGCCCGAGGCGGCGGGGCTGGCCGGTCACGTGCAGCTCGGCTCGGATGCCCTGGTCGGCGCGTGCCCGCTCGACCAGCTCGCCGAGCAGGTCCGGCCCAGGAAGCGTGTCACCGCGCAGGGCGGCGATGGCGCCGCGGGTCTCGACCAGGCCGCCTCGTGCCAGCCGGTGGGCCCGGTCGATCTCCTCGGCGAGACGGTGGTCCGCGCCGGTGCGGACGGCGAGGAGTCGGGCGGCCTCGAGCGCCATCACCTGTCCTGAGAGGGAGTGGGCGAGGATGTCGTGGATCTCGCGAGCGAGCCGCGCGCGCTCCCCGAGGGCCGCCGCCTGCACCTGCAGGGCGCGCGTCCCCTCGACCTCGTGGAGGAGCGCCTCAGCCCGTGCGTGGGCCAGCCGGGCGTTGCGGGCGGCAGAGGCGACGGCGAACGCGAAGGCCACGCCCAGCAGGCTGGTGGTGAGCGAGGTGACCGGATGCGGTCGGTCACCGGCGACGATGCCGATCGCGAGCACGGTGAGGACGGCAACGGTGCCCGTCGTACCGTCGCGAAGCGCGAAGCGGATCCCGAGGGCTGCTGCGGCGAAGTAGGCGAAGAGGAAGCCGGCGGAGTCGGCCGCGATGCCGTTGAGGGCACCACCGCAGCCGCCGACCACGACCAGGAGGCCCAGCTCGACCGCCGGGTTCGACGGCACGGCGAACAGCTCGACGAGCCACAGCAGCAGGCCGGCGGCGAGCAGTGCTGCGGCCGCCGGACCGGTGACGTCCGGGGCGGTCCCCGCAAGGGCGACCAGAGCGGCGACGACCCCGAGAACCCGTACGCCGCGCCGCCACTGCCTGTCCTCCACCGGCCACACCCTAGGACGGCCGCCGCCGACGGAACCCCTCACGCGCGCGCGGGAGTTCCGGCCGGCGTCGCGACAGCGTCCTCGTGGCCGGTCCTGCCGATGCGTAGGGCATCGAGGAGCCGCTCCTCGGCGCGCTGCCGACGGAGCAGCCAGATGCCGAGGACCAGCAGGATCGTGTCCTCGCCGACGAGCACGGGGATCTTCGGGACGGCCCCGACGGCGGCGGCGAGATCGGTCAGGGCGTGCAGCGCCATCAACGGCACGATGCTGGTGAGCCGGCGACGCACGGCGCCGTACGCGAGACCGAAGCAGAACGCGCCCCACACCTGGGCGAGCACGAGCACGAGGTTGTCGCGGTAGACCACGTTCGCCAGGTGCACCGCCCCGAACAGCGCCGCGGCGATCACCACCGCGCGGTTCGCGCCGAGGGGGGTGAGGATGCGCAGCGCGACGCCACGCCAGAGCAGCTCCTCGGTGACGCCGGTCAAGGCGTATCCGGCGACGAGGACGCTCAGCTCACCAGCGCCGACGCTGCGGACGCCCAGGCACAGCGGGGCGAGGGCCACCAGGAGCAGGACGGCGAGCAGCCCTCGAGCCCGGCCCACCTCGCGCAGGGTGACGCCGAGCTCCGTCCAGGTCCACCCCCCTCGGGCGATCAGCAGCGCGAAGGCGGTCAGGACGACCACGCCGACGAGCGCCCGCTGAGTGCCGTCGAGGGACGGCGCCACCAGCCCGAGCAGGAGTCCGGTTCCGACCGCCAGCGCGAGCACTGCTCCCCACAGCAGCAGCGCGGAGCGCCACGGCGTGCTCATGCCGGCGACCCGACACTCAGCGGCGCGCTCGACCCGCGCAGGCGCACGGTCGCGACCGTGGTGACGCCCACGCGGACGAGCACCATGGCGAGCGCCATCAGGATGAACCCGGCGGTCCAGGCGTCGGCTCCGGTGATCTGGTGTCGGTAGGAGAACGTGCCGATCCACCGGGTGAACCAGTGGTCCGCTCCGTAGGCGAAGGCCATCCGCCCGACGATGACGACGATCCAGAGCGCGGCATAGGCGCCACCGGCCACCATCACGGGGCCGGCCGGAGTGCGACGTACGGACACGAGCAGCCCGGCGACCAGTCCGAGCAGTACGCCCGCGGCAAGGCCGATGAGCTCGAGACGAGCATCGTGGCCGGCGGTCGGGACGTCGCGTAGGCAGACGACCGCCGCGGCGGCGACGAGCACGACGGGCAGGACCAGGCGGCGCAGGGTGACGGCATGGGCGCCGAGGTTGGCGAGCAGGACGTAGCCGAGCAACCCGAGATTGAGGGCGTACTGGGCGAGTGACATCGGTGTTCCTCCGGGAGCGAGACGGCGGGTTCGCCGTGCAGGAGGAACCTAGAAAGGAGCGCGGCGCCGCGTCGTCGGCGCTGGGGTGGAGATGCCGACCTCCACCCTGGGGTGGAGATCGGCTCGGCAGGCGTCAGGGGCGGCGCAAGGCGTAGGTGAGGACGGCGTTGCCGACCGGGGTGACGGTGCTGTCGGTGAGCTCGAGCCGGGTGAGCGGCACGGTGTCGTCGAAGAGCCGGCGGCCCTCGTTGGTCACCACGGGGTGGACGGTCAGGGTCAGGGCGTCGACGAGGCCGGCGAGGAACAGGGAGCGGGTGGTGTCGATGCCGCCGACCACGCTGATCCCGCCGCCGTCGGTCTCCTTCAACGACCGCACGTAGTCGATCGGATCGCCGTCGATCGCCGTACCGTTCCAGCCCAGGTCCCCGCGCAGGGTCGAGGACAGCACGTGCTTGCGGGCCGGGTTGATGAACTGCCCGAACGGGTCCTCGGCGCCTGGCCAGTACTGCGACCACTCCTCCCAGAGCCGGCGTCCGATGACGACGTCGGTGACACCGGCGATGGCGCGACCCATCAGCGCGCCCTCTTCGGGTCCGAAGCGGTCGAACTGCCAGAGGTTCGGTGACTCCACGACGCCGTTGACGGTGGAGAAGAGGTGGGCGGTGACGGTGCGGCTCATCGGGACCTCGGGATCAGTAGGTGCCCTTGATGACGAAGAACGAGCCGCGGATCGTGCCGGCCAGCTTCGACTTCTGTCGGGCGAACTTGAAGGAGCTGAGCTCCTCGGGGACGTCCATGCCGTCGGAGAGCTTGAACCCGACGGCTCGCTTCCCACCGTCGGCGAGCGTGTAGAGGACGTTGATCGCCAGGCCCGACTCGTAGAACACGTAGGGCCACTTGATGCCGTCGACCTCGACCGCAGCCGCCTCGAGCGGGCGGGAGGCGATCACGATGCCACGTTCCTCCTCGAGGATCCGGTGCACCCAGTCCACGACCTCCGGCAGCTCCTCGGCCGGTTCGGTGACGAAGGTGTGGTCGTACTTGTTCTTGAAGTACCGAGCCTCGTTGGCCCGCAGGCCCGCGAGCGCCTCGGCGACCGGCGAGGACTCCAAGCCGACGGTGGAGACGTCCTTGAAGTCGACGACGTAGCCCACGAGCACCTCCGGTTCTGTGACGCTTCGGCGCCACGGTACCCGCTGACTGCCCTGGGTGGCGGCGACGGAGCCGGCTCCGCTAGACATGTCGGCATGGCGTCTCACTCCCCGATCGCCAACATCGAGGCGCTGACCGATCGGATCTGTTCGCGCTCGAGCGGACCCCGTCGGATGCTCGGTGTCGTGGGGGCGCCCGGAGCCGGAAAGTCCACCCTCGTGCAGAGCCTCGTCCGCCGGCTCTCCGAACGCGATGCCGACCCGGTGACCGCCCACGTGCCGGGCGACGGCTTCCACCTGGCCGATGCGGAGCTGGCCCGGCTGGGTCGG
>JBQCCW010000326.1:0-18355 GCA_051961835.1 Marmoricola sp.
GGCTTCGAGCGGTCACCTTCGGCCAGCCAGCGAGCGGCGAGGTCCCGAAGAGCATGGAGACCCTTGGCCGCGATGACCGGGTTGTGCTTCGCGGTCGACCCGCTGGTCCAGGTGATGTTCGCCAGGTTGTGAAGTGCACTCCGCGGGTCGTAGTCGATGTCGGGACTCGGGCTGATCCGGACTGCCGAGCGGATCCGTCGGCACACCTCCTCTGCGTCGTCGTCGGTATCGGCGTGGACCTTCGCCACCAGGTCACCGACTGCCACCGCCTGCCCGATCGAGACGCAGATCTCCACCTCCACCCGCTCCGGCACGTCGCGCATCGCCTTCTCCAGGTCGGGCAGGTGGATCGCCTCGACGTAGCCGTAGGTCTGGCAGCGATAGGTCGCCCGCACGTCGCTCTCTCGGGTGAGGGCGCGCCTCGTCCGCGAGATCAGCGAGCCCTCTCGATCGTGTGCCAGTACCGCGTGATCGTGCAGCTGGCGCAGCACGTTGTCGGGCCGCATCTGGTCGACGGTCGAGTAGACCAGGAACAGCAGGCAGCACAACGCCACCACGGTCAGCACGGTCGCGATGAACGCACCGATGATCGGCGGGGTGTTCTCCTGCACTGCGGCCATCACGACGTAGGAGAACAGCGCCAGGCCGACGAACAGGCCCAGGTAGAGCTGGTTCGCACGGCGGCGCACGAACTGGTCGAAGACGACCGGGGACAGGTTCGACGCCGTCTGCTGCACGGCGAGCAGCAGCACCGAGAAGGTGATCGAGGTGACCGTGACGAGGCCGCTGGCGATCGCGCCTAGGGTGCCGGTCGCCGACTTCTTGCCGATGAAGTGCCCCAGCACGTGGCGCAACGACGTGAAGAACGGGCCGTGCGCCTGGTCGCCGAGGATCGACAGCGCCGCCAGCACGAGGAGGCCGGTGACCACGAGCACCGGCACCAGGACGAACTCCCGTAGCGCACGGGGGACGCGGTCGCGCAGCGATGGGCTCGCGCTCGGTCTGTCGAACATCCTCGCCTCCTCCATTCGCCTGCGGCCTCGCAATCGTTGCGAGAAGTACCCCCCTCGCGGAGGTTCAGCCGGCGTCGTTGTGTGGGGCAACTACAGTCCGCGCCATGAGCATGATCGAGATCGCCTTGCCCGAGGGCACGGCAGAGGCCTACGTCGCGCGCCCCGACGACGAGGAGCACCCGGGGGTGCTGTTCTTCATCGACGCGATCGGGCTGCGTGCCCAGATCGAGGAGATGACCCAGCGCATCGCGAGCTGGGGCTACGTCGTGATGGCGCCCAACCTGTTCTACCGGTTGGGGACCGCCGACGAGCTGGCTCCCACCAGCGACCTTCGGGAGCCAGGCGCGCGTGAGGCGTTCTTCGCCGGCGTCGGACCGCGGGTCGAGATGAGCAACGAGCAGATCGAGTCCGACGTCGCCGGCTACGTCGATGCCCTCCGTGCTCTGCCCGGAGTGGCCTCCGGTCCGATCGCGGTGACCGGCTCCTGCATGGGCTCGCGGTTCGCGATGAAGGCGGCCGGCCTGCGTCCCGACGACGTGGCGGCGGTCGGCGGCTTCCACGGCGGCCGGCTGGTGACCGACGACCACGCCAGCCCCCACCTGTCGGTGCCGCACGCCAAGGCGGAGTTCCTGATGCGCCACGCCGACAACGACGCGTCGATGGGTCCCGACGCGATCGCGGCGTTGGGGCGCGCCTTCGAGGAGGCCGGGCTCACTGCGAGCAACGAGGTCTACGCGGGCGCCCCGCACGGCTACACGATGGCCGACACCTCGATGTACGACGAGTCGGCGGCCGAGCGGCACTTCGAGGAGCTGCGGGCCCTGTTCGACCGCACGCTGCGCTGAGCGGCGGTCACCGCGTCGGATAGATCCGTGGCAGCGCGGAGGCGCGCCCCGTGAACTGCGGGGCGCGCTTCTCCCGGAAGGCGGCCACGCCCTCCTTGCCGTCGCCGATCGAGGTGTGCCACATCGCCAGGGAGTCCGCGCGGTGCGCGTCCACCGGGTGCGGCAGGCTGCTGTTGCGATAGAGAAGCTGCTTGGCGAGCGCGAGCGCGACGGGGGAGCGGCCGACGACGAAGCTGCGAGCAAGCTCGAGCGCGGCCGGGAGCAGCGCGTCGGGCTCGTGCACCGAGCGGAGCAGCCGTCCCGCCAGCGCGTCCTCGGCGGAAAGCACCTCCGCGGAGTAGACCCACTCCAGCGCCTGCTGGATGCCGACGATCCGCGGCAGGAACCAGCTGGACGCCGCCTCCGGCACGATGCCGAGCCGGCCGAAGACGAAGCCGATGCGCGCCGCAGTGGAGGCGAGCCGCAGGTCCATGGCCAGCGTCATCGTCGCCCCGATCCCCACGGCGGGGCCGTTGATGGCGGCGATCACGGGCTTGGGGCACTCGTGGACGGCGAGGGTCACCTTGCCGCCGGTGTCGCGCACGCCGGACTGGTAGGGCTCCTCGGTCAGGTGGTCGCGAAGGTCCTCCGGTGTGGGGTGCGCGTCCTCGGCGAGGCCGAAGACGTTGCCCTCGGCGGACAGGTCCATGCCTGCGCAGAACGCGCGACCCGCGCCTGTGACGACGATCGCGCGCACGTCGTCGTCGGTGGCGGCGGCCCGGAACGTCTGCTCCAGCTCGGCCGCCATCGTCACGGTGAACGCGTTGAGGGCGTCGGGCCGGTTGAGGGTGAGGGTCGCGACCCCGTCCTCGTCCAGCGACCAGAGCAACGTCTCGAAGGTGTCGTTCATCGGGCGAGTCCTGTCGTGGTGCACAGCCCCTTGGGGATGTGGGCGGTCTGATCGGTCTTCAGGTAGTGCAGCAGCGCGAGCGCCCGGGTCCGGTCCCAGTGCACCGCAAGGTCGGCGATCGGCATCGTGCAGGTGAGGCCGCTCTTGCCGTTGACCCTGCCCATCGCCCAGGCGAAGTCCACCGCGGAGAACAGGCTCATCTGCTTGTCGACGCGCAACGAGGAGGTGACCGCCTTGTTGATGCCGACGTACCGCCAGGGCAGCAGGAAGGTCCAGGGCGACTTCACGCCGTCGCCGATCTGGTTGACGATCTCGCGCTGGTGCTGCTCGCGTTCGATGTCGCCGAGCGCGAAGGCGTGCCGGGACCGGGCCCAGCCCAGGGCGGTGGCGCCGCCGACCTTCTGGCAGCCCTTCTTCACGTGCAGGTTGGCGCGCGGATCGTCGACGCGGGTCTTCGGGCAGATCGTCACGCCGCCGACCGCGTCCACCGCATTGACGAACCCGCCGAGGCCGATCTCGACGTAGTCGTCGACGCGCAGGCCGGTGTTCTGCTCGATCGTCTGCACGAGCAGCTTCGGACCCCCGTAGGCGAAGGCGGCGTTGATCTTGGTGGTGCCGTGTCCGGGGATCGGCACGATCGAGTCGCGAGGGATCGACAGCAGCACGCTCGGCCCCGACCCGGTGTGGAGCAGCAGGATGGTGTCGGTGCGGCCGCCGTCGACCGCGACGCCGCCGGTGCCGAGCTTGCGGTTCTCCGCCTTGCTCAGGCCCTTGCGGCTGTCGGAGCCGACCAGCAGGTAGGTGCGCCCCGGTTGGGCCGCGGGCCGGCCGCTGGAGGGGAACGCGTTGACCCGATCCACGCGACTCCAGGCCCACAGCGGCACGGCGACCAGGAACACCACCCACGCGACGATCAGCGCCACCACGACCCGCAGCACGGTACGGGGGCGGCGCGGCCGTCTGGCGGCCGCAGGGCGTCCGGGCGGTGGCCCTGACGGCGGTACCGGGCGCGTGGGACGCGGTGCCCGCGGGGGCGGCTGCCCGGGGCCGCCCGATGCCGGCCGCCGCGGCGTGGTGGGGAGCACCCGGGTCGCGTCGTCCTCGGGCTCCGGCCGACCGCGACCGCCGTAGAGCCAGTCGTAGTCCGCGGGGCGGTCCGGGTGGTCCGGGCGGTCGGGCATGGGCGGAACCGTAGCGCGGAGGCGCGCGCACGCCGGCGACGGACACGGTGCCGGGCCGGCTGCGCCGGGAGGCGGGGTCGTCTCCGGCGTTTCGCACCCGATGTGACGGTTGTGACTGGTGATACTGCTCCCACGCGGTGGGGCCTTCCCCTCCTCACCGAGCGAGGAGAGCACCGGTGACCACCGACCCGTACGCCGCCAGCGCCCGGATCCGCTTCCGGCGTGCGGTCGTCCTGATGCTGATGACCCTGGTCCTGCCCGGCTCGGCCCAACTGGTGTCGGGCCGGCGGTCGGTGGGGCGGCTCGCGCTCCGGATCTGGCTGGCGCTGCTCGTCACCGTCGTCGCCGTGCTGCTCCTCGGGGTCGCGTGGCGTGGGTTCGGCTTCTGGTTCGTGTTGAACACCGGCGTGCTCAGCGGCGTGCGCTTCCTGCTGATGGGCCTGGCCGTGGGGTGGGCCTACCTGTTCGTCGACGCCTGGATGCTCGGCGACCCGCTGGCCCTGCGCCGCCAGCAGCGCCTCGCGATGGTGGGCATCAACGGCGTCCTGTGCTTCTCGGTCGCGGGCACGCTGCTGTTCGCCTCCCATGTGGTCACCGTGCAGCGCGACTTCATCGCCACGATGTTCGCGGGCACCGCGTCACCAGCAGCCACGACGGCCGCTACAACGTGCTCCTGCTCGGAGGCGACTCGGGCGCCGACCGCTGGGGCCTGCGCCCCGACAGCATCACGGTCGCCAGCATCGACGCCCGGACCGGTTCGACGGTGCTGTTCGGGCTGCCCCGCAACATGCTCAACTTCCCGTTCGCCAAGGGCTCGGTGATGGCGCAGCAGTTCCCGCGCGGCTACGACTGCGGTACGACGTGCGAGCTCAACTCGCTGGCCACCTGGGCGGCCGATCACAAGCCGCTGTTCGCGGGGTACGCCGACCCCGGGATCGAGGCGACCTCCGAGGCGGTCGAGGGCATCACGGGCCTCAAGGTCAACTACTACGCGATGGTGAACCTGCTCGGGTTCCGCAAGCTCGTCGAGGCGCTCGGCGGCGCGAAGCTGCATGTGCGCGACCGGATCCCGATCGGCGGCGTCGGTGGACCCGTCACCGGCTACATCGAGCCCGGCTACCGCCGCCTCAACGGCTACCAGACACTGTGGTTCGCGCGCTCGCGGGAGTCGGCCGACGACTACTCTCGGATGGCGCGCCAGAAGTGTGTGATGAACGCGCTGCTGCACCAGGTCAGCCCCGAACGCGTGGTGACCAAGTTCCAGTCGATCGCCCGCGCCGCCGAGACCGTGCTCACCACCGACCTGCCCGCCTCCGAGCTGGACACGTTCGCCCAGCTCGCGCTCAAGGCGCGCTCCCAGCCGCTTCGCACCGTGTCGTTCGTCCCGCCGCTGATCAACACCAGTCGCCCCGACATCGCGAAGATCCACACCGCCGTCGCGAAGGCCCTCGCCCCGGCGCCGGCGCCCGGCGCCGGCTCGGCCCCCACGTCGGCTCACCGCAAGGCGGCTCCCCGGCCGGTCACGGGAGCCACCACGGGGGGCGCCTACGGCAGCATGATGAAGGGCTACGCCGCGAACCAGGCGTCGGACCTGTCGAACGCTTGCTGAGGCGGACGAGGCGCCAGGAGCCGGCCCGGCACCTGGGTAGGGTGCGGGCCGTGCCCGCGACGACCGCTGCTGCCGACCCGCGGGTGGTCGCCGTCGTCGTCACCTGGAACCGGTGCGACCTGCTCCGCGAGGCGGTCGACGCGCTGCGGAGCCAGTCGCTGCCGCCGGTCGCCGTCGTCGTGGTGGACAACGCCTCCGACGACGAGACCGCGACGATGCTCGCCTCGTCCTACGGCACGGGGCTGGACGTCGTGCGACTGGAGCGCAACACCGGTGGCGCGGGAGGGTTCGCGGTCGGGATCGAGCAGGCGCTCACTCACGACCCGGAGCTGATCTGGCTCCTCGACGACGACACCGTGCCCACCCCGACGGCCGCGGAGGCGCTGGTCGCCGCCTGGCGGGACCATCCCGGGGAGCGGCCGGTGCTGCTCGCCAGCCGGGTCGAGTGGACCGACGGCCGCGAGCACCCGATGAACACTCCGCGCGTGCGTCCGGGTGCCTCGGCGGCCGCGCGCGAGGCGGCCGCGTCCGTCGGCGCCGTACCGATCCGCTCGGCGTCGTTCGTCTCGATCATGATCGACACCGCGGCCGTCCGCGAGCGCGGACTGCCCGTGGCGGACTACTTCCTCTGGAACGACGACTTCGAGTACTCCACGCGCCTCCTGCGTGATCGGGTCGGCCTGCACGTCCCCGCGAGCGTGGTGGTGCACAAGACCCGGACGTTCGGCTCCACCGACGCCGACCCGGGGGAGCGGTTCTTCTACGAGGTGCGCAACAAGCTGTGGCTGTTCCGGCACGCGACCGGGCTCACGCCGGCCGAGAAGGTGCTCTACGGCGGGGCCACCCTGCGGCGCTGGCGGCGCACGTGGCGGTCCTCGAGCGACCGGGACACGCTGCGCGGGGCCGCGGTGCGCGGACTGCGCGCCGGCCTGGGGCGACCCCGTCCCAACGCCACGGTGCTCGACGCCGCCGGCTGGCCGCGGGTGCGCCCGACCCGGGCGCTCGGCCCCCAGCCCTTCAGCCTGCTGATGAGCACGTGGGCCGGCGACGACCCCGCCCAGCTCCGGGAGGCCTTCCACTCCACGGTCCAGGAGCAGACCCGCCGTCCCGACGACGTCGTCCTCGTGGTCGACGGGCCGGTCCCCGCCGCCCTGGACGCGGCGATCGCGGAGCTGAGCGACAAGAGCCCCGTGCCCGTGCGGGTCCTGCGGCTCGCCAAGAACCAGGGCCTCGGCCCGGCGCTCGATGCCGGCCTGCGGGCGTGCCGGCACGAAGTGGTCGCCCGGATGGACACCGACGATCTCAGCGCTCCGGACCGCTTCGCACGCCAGCTGCCCCTGATCGAGGACGGCGCCGACATCGTCGGCTCCGGACTGTGGGAGTTCGGCTCCGATCCGACCGACGTGGTCGGGCGGCGCACGCCGCCGACGGACCCGGCGGAGATCCGGCGGGTGGTCCGGTTCCGCGACCCCTTCAACCACCCCACCGTGGTCTACCGGCGCAGCGCGGTCGTCGCCGCCGGGGGCTACACCGACCTCCCGCTGCTCGAGGACTACCTGCTCTTCACGCGGATGGTGGAGGCCGGTGCCGTGCCGGCGAACCTTTCCGATCCGCTGGTGTCCTATCGCGTGGGCGAGGGGGCGTACGCGCGTCGCGGCGGCTGGGCGCTGCTGCGCTCCGAGCTCGCCTTGCAACGGCGGCTGCGGACCCTGGGGCTCACCTCGCGCACCGAGTACGCCCGGAACGTCGCGGTGCGCGGCGGTTACCGGCTCGTTCCCGAGCGTGTGAGAAAGGTCGCCTACCGGCGCCTGTTGGCGAACCGGTCCGGAAGCGCCCGCGGCTAGACTGAGCCGGGCTCGTGCGCCCACCCGACCGAGCAGCCCCAGAGGAGCGATTCGTTGTGGACCCCGACCTCGTCGTCGTCGGCTCAGGCTTCTTCGGCCTGACCGTTGCCGAGCGGTGCGCCCGCGAGCTGGACCTGAAGGTCCTCGTCATCGAGCGCCGCTCCCATCTCGGCGGCAACGCCTACAGCGAGCGCGACGCCGAGACCGGTATCGAGGTGCACCGTTACGGCGCCCACCTGTTCCACACCTCCAACCCCAAGGTGTGGGAGTACGTCAACCGCTTCACCGACTTCACCGGCTACCAGCACCGCGTCTACACCTCCCACCGCGGTCAGGTCTACCCGATGCCGATCAACCTCGGCACGATCAACCAGTTCTTCGACGCGGCGTACAGCCCGGACGAGGCCCGCGCGCTGATCCGCGAGCAGGCCGCCGAGCTCGGCGACAAGGAGCCGGAGAACTTCGTCGAGAAGGGCGTGTCCCTGATCGGCCGCCCGCTCTACGAGGCGTTCATCGCCCACTACACCGCCAAGCAGTGGCAGACCGACCCCGAGAAGCTCTCGGCCGACATCATCACGCGGCTGCCGGTCCGCTACACCTACGACAACCGCTACTTCAACGACACCTGGGAGGGGCTCCCGGTGGACGGCTACACCGCGTGGCTGGAGCGGATGGCCGATCACCCGAACATCGAGGTGCTGCTCGACACCGACTTCTTCGACCCGGCTCTCGGCCTCCGGGAGAAGTACGTCGGGCACGTGCCGGTCGTCTACACCGGGCCGATCGACGAGTACTTCGACCACGCCGAGGGGCCGTTGTCGTGGCGCACACTCGACTT
The DNA here is from genome assembly GCA_051961835.1 of Marmoricola sp. Taxonomy (GTDB): domain Bacteria; phylum Actinomycetota; class Actinomycetes; order Propionibacteriales; family Nocardioidaceae; genus Marmoricola. Next base: position 8,220 of record JBQCCW010000326.1, read on the forward strand.
CGAGCGCGAGGTGGTCCCCACCGGCGACTTCCAAGGCACCTCGGTGATGAACTACCCCGACGAGGACGTGCCGTTCACCCGGATCCACGAGTTCCGCCACTTCCACCCCGAGCGCGACTACCCCGAGGACAAGACGGTGATCATGCGGGAGTTCAGCCGCTTCGCCGAGGAGGGCGACGAGCCGTACTACCCGGTGAACACTCCCGAGGACCGCGAGCGGCTGTTGAAGTACCGCGACCGGGCGCGCCGAGAGCCGGGCGTGCTGTTCGGCGGGCGCCTGGGGACCTACCAGTACCTCGACATGCACATGGCGATCGGCTCGGCCCTGTCGATGTTCGAGAACAAGCTCGTGCCGCACTTCCGCGACGGCGCGCCGCTGACCGCCGCCGAGACCGAGGAGTGACGCAAGGCGTGCCCACCCGACTTCTCCAGCGCCAGATCCTGCCGCTGGACCGCGACACCGACGTGTTCAGCCTCTACGTCGACCCCGAGCCGGCGAACCTCGACGCCGACAAGTACGACGTCGGCGGCAACCGCAACGCGCGCGCGGTCAACGCGGCTGCGCTGCGCCAGTCCGTCTCGACGGGCGAGGCGATCCATCCCGACCAGATCCTGGGCCGGGAGGCGCTGCTGGTGCCCAGCGGCGGAAAGCTCTCCTTCGGCACCTACTTCAACGCGTTCCCGGCCAGCTACTGGCGTCGGTGGACGATCGTGGAGGAGGTCGCGCTCACGGTGCGGCTGCGTGGCCGTGGAGCGTCGGTGACCGTCTACCGGTCGATGGCCAACGGCCGCTCGCAGCGGGTGGCGCAGGAGACCACCGGAGCCGAGGACGAGGGCACCTTCACCTTCCCGCTCACGTTGACGCCCTTCGCCGACGGCGGCTGGTACTGGTACGACGTCGTGGCGGGCGACTCCGACGCGGTCGTGGAGTCGGCGCACTGGACGGCCGAGGTGCCCGCCGAGCGCGCCGAGCACGGCACGGTCACCATCGGCATCACCACGATGAACCGCCCGGACTTCTGTGCACGCCTGCTCGGGCAGATCGGTGAGGACGACGCGCTGCGGCCGTTCCTCGACGAGGTGCTCGTGGTCGAGCAGGGCACCCAGAAGGTGGTCGACTCCGAGGAGTTCCCGGCGGCGGCCGAGGCGCTGGGCCGGCGCCTGCGGGTGATCGAGCAGGGCAACCTCGGAGGCTCGGGCGGCTACGCCCGTGGGCAGTTCGAGACGCTCGCGCGCGGCACGGCGACGTACTTTCTCTGCATGGACGACGACGTCGTCTGCGAGCCCGAGGGCGTCGTCCGCGCCGTCACCTTCGGCGACCTGGCTCGCCGTCCCACGATCGTGGGCGGCCACATGTTCAGCCTGTACTCCCGATCGCGGCTCTACAGCTTCGGTGAGATCGTGCAGCCCTGGCGCTTCTGGTGGATGTCCGCGCCGGGGGTCTTCCTCGACTGGGACTTCAGCGCCCGCAACCTGCGCTCGACCCGCTGGCTGCACCAGCGGGTGGACGTCGACTTCAACGGCTGGTTCATGTGCCTGATCCCGACCTCGGTGATCGCCGAGATCGGGCTCTCCCTCCCGCTCTTCATCAAGTGGGACGACTCCGAGTACGGCCTGCGCGCCAAGGCGGCCGGCTACCCGACCGTGACGCTTCCCGGCGCCGCCGTCTGGCACATCCCCTGGACGGACAAGAACGACGAGGTCGACTGGCAGGCGTACTTCCACGAGCGCAACCGGTTCGTGGCAGCGCTGCTGCACTCGCCCTTCCCCCATGGCGGCAAGCTGCTGCGGGAGAGCTTCAGCGTGCAGGTCAAGCACCTCATCTCGATGCAGTACGCCACCGCGGAGATCCGTCTCCAAGCGCTCCAGGACGTCCTCGACGGGCCCGAGCAGCTGCACCCCGACCTGGCCACGAAGCTCCCGGCGGTCCGGGCGCAGATGAAGCCGTTCCGCGACGCACAGCTGTCGCCGGATCCCGACGCGTTCCCGCCGGCCCGCCGGGCGAAGCCGCGCAAGAGCACCGACCTCACCGTCGTGCCCGGCCTGCCCGCGCGGCTCTTCTCGGCCGGCAAGGGGGCCCTGCGCCAGCTGCGCGGGCCGCGACCCCTCTCCCGGGAGTTCCCCGAGGCCGTGATTCCGGCGATGGACGCCAAGTGGTACCGGCTCGCCGGCATGGACTCGGCCGTGGTGAGCATGAAGGACCAGACCGCGGCGGCGTTCTACCAGCGCGACCCGGAGATCTTCCGCGAGCAGCTCGGGCGGTCGGTGGAGCTCCACCAGCGGCTCTACCGCGAGTGGCCCGATCTCGCCCGCCGGTACCGCGAGGCGCTCGGCACGGTCGTGTCGCCGCAGCGGTGGGCCGAGACGTTCGGCTTGCCCGACGACGCAGCCGAGCGGCCCAGCCCCGTCACCTCGGGGGAGGCTCCGTGAGAGCTGCCAGTCGAGCTGCCCAGAAGCGGGCCGAGCAGGCGGCTGCCGACGAGCGCGGGCGCCGCGCCGACGCGGCCGTCCGGGCGCGCAGGCTGGCGCGCCGGAACGCCGACGCGATGCCGGTCGTCGAGGCCGCGGAGGGTCCCCGGATCGAGCGGTTCGTCGACAAGCCATTGGTGCCGCCCTCTCCGCGGGGCGGCATCGTCGAGGTGCTCCAGCAGCCGTACCTGCTCCGTCTGATCGTGGTGCGCCAGCTCGCCTCGCAGTACGCCGCGTCGATCCTGGGCCTGCTCTGGTCCTACATCCAGCCCGCCCTGCGGTTCGGCGTCTACTACGTCGCGCTCGGCGTGGTGATCGGCCTGCACAGCAGTGTGCCGTCGTACGCGATCCACCTGTTCTGCGGGATCGTCTTCATCCACTACTTCTCCGAGACCTGGAGCGGCGGCACCCGATCGATCTGGCAGAACCGCCAGCTCGTGATGAAGATGCGGATGCCGCGCGAGACCTTCCCGGTGGCGGCGATGGTAGTCGCGGCCTACCACACCTTCCCGCAGCTGCTGCTGCTCATCGTGGTGTGCGTGCTCACCGGGTGGCACCTCTCGGTGGGTGGCATCGCGGCCGGCCTCCTCGGCATCGCGATCCTGGTGTTCTTCTCGATGGCGATGGCGCTGTTCTTCAGCGCGCTCAACGTCTTCTACCGGGACTTCCAGAACATCGTCGGCACCGTCATGCAGTTCATGCACTTCCTGGTGCCGATGATGTACACCTACTCGCGGATCGCGCAGATCCAGAACTCCCACCCGTGGGTCTACCAGGTCTACATGGCGAACCCGATCGCCGAGGCCGTGATCTTGCTGCAGCGGTGCTTCTGGTGGGACGTGGTGCCACCCTCACAGCGGCACGGCGCCTTCCTGGTCAGCCAGGGCCAGCACCTGCGCGAGTTCCCCGCCGACCTCTGGCTGCGCGGAGTGGTCATCCTGGCGATCTCGGCGCTGCTCCTGTATGCCGCACAGCGGTTCTTCTCCCGCGCGGAGTCGTCGTTCCCGGAGCGCATGTGATGAGCAACCCCCGTGCCTCCATCGTCGTGGAGAACGTCAGCAAGCACTTCAGCATGCAGTACCACCGCACGCTCAAGCAGATGGCCGTGGCCAAGCTGCGCGGGCTCCCGCTGAAGGAGTCCTTCCTGGCGGTCGACGACGTCAGCTTCGTGGTCGAGCAAGGGGAGTCGATCGGGCTGATGGGCCTCAACGGCTCGGGCAAGTCGACCCTGCTGAAGCTGATCAACGGGGTGCTGCGACCCGACCACGGCTCGATCCTCACCCGCGGCCGGATCGCGGGACTCATCGCCACCGGAGCCGGGTTCCAGCCGCAGTTGACGGGGCGGGAGAACCTCTTCCTCAACGCCGCGATCCTCGGGATGAGCGAGGCCGAGACCAAGGCGAAGTTCGACCAGATCGTGGACTTCGCCGACATCGGCAAGTTCCTGGACACCCCGGTCTCGCACTACTCCTCGGGCATGTACTCCCGCCTGGGCTTCTCGATCGCGGTGCACGTGGATGCCGACGTCTTCCTTGCCGACGAGGTGCTCGCGGTGGGGGACCGGCCGTTCAAGAAGAAGTGCCTGGCGCGCATGCAGGAGATCCGGCGGGAGGGCACGACGATCTTCTACGTCAGTCACGCCGCCGCGTCCGTCCGGGCGATGTGCGACCGCGTCCTGGTGCTGGAGTCCGGCCGGCTGAACTACGACGGTCCCGTCGCCGAGGGCATCCGCTACCTGCAGTACGACGACGACACCGAGACCGACGAGGGTGGCGTGGAGGACGCCGAGGCCGAGCTCGACTCCGAGCTCGGCGCGGAGATCTGACCGGCGCTGAAGCGCGGAATTCCGCAAGGAATTACACCTTTGTCATTCGAGAATTACGCCTTTGTAATTAGGCGCATTCGCTTGGCAGAATGCCTGTGAGTCATGTGAATATTGGTGCTCCTGTGAATTACTTCCCCCTCTCACGGAGCTTCCTTCCATGCATTTCAGCAAGTCGCGGTACGTCGCCTGTTGTCAGCAGGCGCTCGCTGCCGCGACCGTCTCCGCCCTCGCGCTGACCGCGGCCGGTGTGGTCACCCTCAACATCGTCGGGCCGGCCGCGGAGGCGTCCGGGGTCGTTCCCCACGCGGGCGCCGGGCGCGACCTCGCGCCCGCCATCGACCGTGAGGCCGCCTACGTCGACACCGCTCCGGTGACCCCGCACGTGCGCGAGGTCGCCGTCCCGGCGCCCACCGTCACCGTCCACGGAAGCGCCCGCCGCCTCGCGCCGGCTCCGGTCGCGCGGCTCGACGGCATGCCCGTGGTCACCACGAGCGCTCCGCAGTCCGTCCGGGGGCTGGCCACCGTCGGCGTGACCTGGGCGCACGGGGTCGACATCGCCGAGGACGCGATCGCCCTGCAGGTGCGCACCGAGCGCGCCGGGCACTGGTCGCCGTGGCAGGCGCTGGAGTACCACGCCGACCACGAGCCGGACGCCGGCGAGGGTGCGCGCACGCGGCCCGGCACCGACCCCCTCGTCGTCGGTCGTGCCGCCCGGGTGCAGATGCGGGTCGCGACCGCGACCGGCACGCTGCCTCGCGGGCTCGAGCTCGCCGTCGTCGACCCCGGCAGCGACACGCTGCGCGCCGAGCAGCCGGCGATCGACACCGCCGACATCCCGGCCGCCGACGCCCACCACACCGGCGCGCCGGTCGAGTCGACCCGCCCGACGGACGACGCCTCGCGCTCCAGCCTCGCGCTGCGGGCGATGACGACCACCGCCACGATGAACGTCGCGACCAAGCCCCAGATCTACTCCCGGGCCCAGTGGGGAGCCGACGAGAAGCTCCGCGAGCAGACCCCGCCGAGCTACGGCACGATCGAGACCGGCTTCATCCACCACACCGTCAACGCCAACGACTACTCGCGGGCCGACGTGCCGGCGCTCATCCGCGGCATCTACGCCTACCACGTGCTCTCCCGGGGCTGGCGCGACATCGGCTACAACTTCCTCGTCGACCGCTTCGGCCGCATCTGGGAGGGGCGGTACGGCGGCGTCGACCGGCCGGTGATCGGCGCGCACACCCGTGGCTACAACGACGTCTCCTTCGCGATGTCGGCCATCGGCAACTACGACGTCGCCCGGCCGCCGCAGGCGGTGCTCGACGCGTACGCGCGCCTGTTCGCGTGGAAGCTGTCGCTCTACGACATCCCTGCGGACGCCCGGGGCCTGCGCGTCCACCGTGCCACGCTCAACGCGATCAACGGGCACCGTGACGTCGAGCAGACCGCCTGCCCGGGCAAGTACCTCTACGCCCAGATCCCCGCGATCCGGCTCGCCGCCGCCGCCCTGCAGCGTGCCGCCACGTCAGCGCCGACCCCGGCTCCCACGCAGGCGCCCAGCCCGGAGCCCCCGCCGGCGCCCACGGGCTACAACCCCCTGCAGCCACCGGAGGCGGCGCGTCCGCAGCCGGCCGGCATGGCCTTCCCCCTCGCCCGCAGCAGCGTCGGCGACCCGCACGCCGACGTGGCGCTCCAAATGCCGACCGGCCAGATCGCCACGCTGCCCACCGGCGGCATGGTCGGGTTCGCCGGCACGGTGACCAGCCGCGGTCACTGGGACCAGATGAGCCGCATCGTCACCGTCGGGGACCTGACCGGCGACGGGATCGGGGACGTCGTGGTGAAGATGAAGCGCGCGTACCGCGGCAAGCGCGGCGCGGTCGCCAAGCTCGACACCGGCTGGCGCGTCTACCCCGGACGCACCGCAGGCCATGTGTCCTCCCGCCGCCTCGACAACGTGCCTCGCTTCCACCGCTACCGGCAGCTCATCGCGGCGGGGGACTGGAACCGCGACGGCCATGCCGACCTCCTGGGCGTGAGTGCCCACGACGGCAGCCTCGTGCTGCTGCGAGGGACCGCCACGGCCGGCCGGTTCTGGGGCGCGGTCCGGCTCGCCTCCTCCTGGCCCTACCCCCAGACGGTGGTGGCCGGCGACCTCACCGGCGACGGCCGCCCCGACGTGGTCGCCCTCGGAGGCGACCACCGGCTGTACCTCGCGGCGCAGTCGGGGACCGGCATCGCGGCCCCCCGCCACGTCGGCCGGCTCTCCACGACGACGACCGGCCTCGCCGGCGGCGGCGACCTCACCGGCGACGGGATCGCCGACGTGACGGTGGTGGACCGCCGCACCGACATGGTGCGGATCCTTCCCGGCGACGGTACGGGTGGGTTCGGGCCTGCGTTCGGGCCCTTCCCCGCCGGCGGGATGGGCACCTTCAACGTGGCGACGATGGCCGGCGGTCCCCGACCGGACCTGGTCGGACGGGTCGGCAGCAGTCTCGTCGTACGACTGGACAACGAGGCGGTCAACGTCCTGCCGATCGTCGACGGCCACCGCAAGGCCTGGGTCGGGACCGGCTTGTGGTCGGTCGGCGACTGGGACCGCGACGGCGTGCCCGATCTGATCAGCCGCCAGGACGGCGGCGACCGGCTGCAGCTGCACCGCGGGCTCGGCGACGGCCGGTATGCGCGGGGGACGACGATGTCGCGCGGGTGGAAGGCGTTCACCCGGATCGCCGCAGTGGGTGACGTTACCGGCGACGGCGTGCCCGACCTGAGCGCGGGCACGTCCGGCTCCGCCCTGCGCATCTATCCCGGCGACGGTCGCCACGGGTTCTTGCCGCCGGTGGCGGCGCCGGCGCGGCTGCGGACCTTCAACACGGTCGGGGGCGCCTCCTGGGACCCCGGCAACCCGGCCGCGACGGTGGTCTCCAGCGACGGGTCGTTCGTGCCCTATGCGGGGAGGGGCACGGCGGCCGACGCGGTCGCCGCGACCGGAGCGCCGATGAGCGCCTACGACTGGTTCATCGGCGCCGGAGACGTGAACGGCGACGGCCTTCCTGACCTGTTGGGCCGCCAGCGGTCCGACGGATCGCTGTGGTTGCTCCCCGGCACGGCGCAGGGCCTCGGCCCGCGTCAGTTCGTCGCCGGCGGCTTGGGGAAGTACCGACTGGGCGGCTAGCCCGGGAGCGACCGCAGCACCTCGGTGGCCCGCTCGTCCTCGTGACGGGCGGGCCACTGCGCGTCCGCGGCGCCCGAGACCAGCACCTGGGAGCCACCGGTCACCAGGGCGGGGAGCAACGTGGTCGTGCCGGCTTCCGCCGTGGGGGCGACGTCGGTGAGCAGCCGGCCCCCGGCCCAGGGCGCCCCGGACGTCCGGGCACAGGCGAGGAGCTCGCCCTGGCTCAGGGTGCGCTCGCCGTCGTTCCACGCGGCCGTGCCCGGCTGCGGGGGGTCCACCGGGACGAACACATCGGCCTGGCCCGGCCAGAGCGCGCCGTAGTCGTCGGCCCCCTCGGGCGGCCCGCCGGGGAACCGCACCGCGAACGGACGAAGCGAGCAGGCGAGGAGAGGACCGCTCGCCTCGACCGCATCGGGACCGCAGACGATGAGATCGGCAGCGACCTCGGGATCGGTGGTCACGACCAGACCCGCCGACCACGCGGCACCGAGGAAGACCGTGCCGAGCCAGTGCGTAGGGAGCGCGATCCGGAGGGTGTCGCCGGGGTCGAGCAGGTACTCCTCGACGAGGAGGTTGGCCGTCTTGGCAACCCAGTTGGCGTAGGTGGTCACCGAGAGCTCGGTCCGCTCGCCGGTGGTCTCGTCGTACGCCGTGACGAACGGGCGGCCCGGGTCGTGCGCGAGCCGCGCCCGGAGGTGGTCGGGCACGGTCTCCGCGGGAGGTCGGCTCACCGGCTCAGGCTAGCCACCGGGCTCCGCCCGCCCTTGTGCGGCAGGATGCGCCGGGTGAGCGCACCCGTGGAACGGTTCTGGGCCGTCGTCCCCGCCGGCGGAGCCGGCACCCGGCTGTGGCCGATGTCGCGCGCCGGGAGGCCGAAGTTCCTCCTCGACCTCACCGGTCGGGGGCCCTCGCTGCTCCAGGAGACCGTCGCGCGCCTGGAGCCGCTCGTCGCCGATCGGGTGCTGGTCGTGACCGGCGCCGTCCACGCCGAGCAGGTGCGCGCTCAGCTGCCGGCGCTCGACCCGGCCCAGGTGATCGCCGAGCCCTCCCCGCGAGACTCCATGCCCGCGATCGGGTTGGCCGCGGCGCTGCTCGAGCGGCGCGACCCCGACGCGCTGCTCGGATCCTTCGCCGCCGACCACGTGATCGAGGACGACGAGGCGTTCCGCCGGTGCGTCGCGGAGGCTGTTGAGGTGGCCGACCGCGGCGCTATCGTCACGCTCGGCGTGACGCCGACCGGTCCGGCGACCGGCTTCGGGTACATCGAGATCGGCGCGCCGCTCGGCACCGGCACGGCGCGCCGGGTCGTGTCCTTCGTGGAGAAGCCGGACGCCGACCGTGCCGCCGCCTACCTTGCCGGCGGGAAGCACCTGTGGAACGCCGGCATGTTCGTGGCGCGGGCCGGCGTCCTGCTGGACGAGCTGGCGCGGCAGCATCCGGATCTCGCGGCCGGCCTGCGCGCGATCGCGGCGGACCCGACGCTGCTCGCCGAGCGCTGGGCCGAGCTCGAGAAGATCGCGATCGACCACGCCGTGGCCGAGCCCGCCGCCGCGCGCGGACAGGTGGCCACCGTGCCCGCGCCGTTCGGCTGGGACGACGTGGGTGACTTCGCCTCCTTGCGAGGCCTCCTCGGCGAGGGGGAGACGCTCCACGTCCTCGGGTCCGACGACGTCGTGGCGCTCGACAGCAGCGGCATCGTGGTCACCGGGGGCCGCGCGGTCGCCGTGGTGGGCTTGCGCGACGTCGTCGTGGTGGACACCCCGGACGGGCTGCTCGTCACCGACCTGGCTCACGCCCAGGACGTCAAGAGCGTCGTGGCGCAGCTGCGCGACCGGGGCCGCGAGGACCTCCTCTAACGGCCCAGCTCCCGCCGACCCGCGCGGAGCAGCGTGGAGGTGCCGTCGGGGCCGCGAGCGTCCGCGTGCCAGCTGTGAGCGCTCGCCAGGACCAGACATCGCTCGACCTCGCCGGGCCCGGTCGTCCGCACCTCGACGAGGTCGCCGCGCGCACGAGCCTCCAACGCGCAGCGATGCAGTGCGGCCAGGAGCTCGTCCCGTGCGGCGGGCGCACCGAAGGCGTCGGCGTCGTCCCCGGCGACCGCGGCGACCACCGCCTCCCGCACTCCCAGATTGAACAGGTCCTGGCTCCGGGGCCGCTGCAGCGACACAGCGCCCGGCCCGTCGTCGTCGGCCGGCAGGACGTGGTGCGCGAGACCCCGGACCACCACCACCGGTCGTCCGCCGAGCTTCCCGCTGGCGAGCTCCGCCGCGCCGGCCAGCTCGTCGGCGACCGCCGGCTCGGTGACCGCCAGCTCGTTGCCGTAGGCGTCCGTGCGGCCGGCGAACGACTCGCTGGGGAGCACCCCGGCCGCACCGATCGCGATGTCGGTCTGACCGGTGCGCCACGCGCGGCCCGCGGTATCGCTGATGACGACGCCGACGACTGCTCCGGTGCGCTTGCGCAGAGCTCCCCGGAGGAGCCGGGCGCTGGCGTCGGGATCCTCGGGCAGCAGCGCCACCACGCCCGGCTCGACGTTGGACGCGTCGACACCCGCGGCGGCCATCACCAGGCCGAGACGGTTCTCGACGATGCGCAGCGGACCGCGGGCCGCGACCACCCGGACCGTCTCGGCCGACACCGCCGCGTCGCGGTCGCCCTCGC
>JBQCCW010000327.1:0-24379 GCA_051961835.1 Marmoricola sp.
CTCGGTCCGCGCAAGGGCGACAACGCGCCGATGGCCGTGATCGAGCTCGTCACCGAGGCGTACCAGCCGAAGCCGGCTCGTGCCAAGCAGGCGCCCGCCGCGACTGCTGCCGCGGCTCCGGTCGAGGTCGAGAAGCCGGCCGAGGACGCGCCTGCCGAGATCGAGGCGACCGACGAGACCGGCGAGCAGCAGGTGCTCGACACCTCCGCGGTCGAAGTCGAGACGGCCGAGGCCGAGTCCGAGGCGGCTCCCGAGGAGCAGCCCGAGGCCTGAGCTCCTTTCACAGACAGGGCCCGTCCACCGTTGCGGTGGACGGGCCCTGCTGCGTCGGCGGGGCGCCGACCTCAGCCGAGGAGTCGGCGCTCCCGTTCCACCGCCGCGGGGAGCGAGCGGCGGGCGGAGAGCGCACCGGGTACGGCGCGCGCGGCCGCCGTCACGCCTGCTCGGCCCGGCCGCGCACCGGTGAGGAAACCCCACGCCTGCCGCGCCACGACGGGCCAGGGTCGCCGCAGCAGCGCGGTCAGCAGCAGGTTGCGCTCGATCCTCACCACCTTCCGAGGGTCGGCGCCGGCACCTGCGGGATGGTGGTGGGCGACGACGTCGGGGACGTAACGCAGCTCCCAGCCGTCGGCGCGCAGGTCGAGTGCCAGCCGCTCCTCCTCCCCCATGAAGAACACGACCGGGTCGAAGCCGCCGGCGCCGAGGAACGCCTCCCGGCGCACCACCGAGCCGCACGCGAGGAAGCCGAGGACCGGGCGACCGGCGACGGCATCGCCGCCGGGGAGCGGAGAGTCGGCCATGGCTGCGCAGATCGGGTCCTCACGCTCCTCCTGGCCGACGAGGACCCGGGCCGCGACGAGCGCCAGCGAGGGGTGCGCGTCGAAGAGATCGGCGGCGGCGTCGGTGGCTCCCGGCGCCCACCAGGAGTCGTCGTCGGCGAAGGCGACGTACGGCGTGTTCGCGTGCAGCACGCCGACGTTGCGGGCGACGGCTCCTTCGTTGCGTCCGAGCGCGACGACCTCGACGTCGGGGAAGTGGCGCGCCACCAGGGCCGGAGTCCCGTCCGCAGAGCCGTTGTCGACCAGCACGACCGGTGGTCGATGGTGGGGCAGCGACCGCTTCAGCGCCGGCCACCGGTCACGCGTCATCACCACCGTGGTGACGCGCGGCCGATCCGGATCCGGAGACGAGGTCGATGCGGCAGCCACCCGCGCCGCGTACCCGGCGACCTGAAGGGCACGCGTGCACCCCGGCTGAGAGGATGAGCCCGTGCGGCTGCGCCTCGACCTCGCCTACGACGGCGCCCGCTTCCACGGGTGGGCCCGTCAACCGGGCCTGCGCACGGTCCAGGGGACCCTCGAGCTCGCCCTGGCGACCGTCCTGCGGATCCCCGAGGTCCGCCTCACCTGCGCCGGCCGTACCGACGCCGGTGTTCACGCGCGAGGACAGGTTGCGCACCTCGATCTCGAAGCGTTGCCCCCGCTGCGCCGGCCGGTCGCCGACGGAGCGGACGCCGACGAAGCATGTCTCGCCGTCGTGACCCGCAAGGTCAACGGCGTGCTTCCCTCCGACGTGCGCCTGCATCGGCTGCAGCCGGCTCGGCCGGGGTTCGACGCGCGCTTCTCGGCGACCTGGCGCCGGTACGCCTACCGGATCGCCGACAGACCCGAGCTCGTCGACCCGCTGACCCGCGGCCACGTCGTGGCCTGGGCTCGCCCCCTCGACGACACGGCGATGGACATCGCGTCCCGTGCTCTCGTGGGCGAGCACGACTTCGCCGCCTATTGCAAGCGCCGCGAGGGCGCGACGACGATCCGCTCGCTGCAGCAGCTCTCGTGGCGGCGTACCGGCAACGGCGTGCTGGTGGGGACCGTCGTGGCCGACGCGTTCTGCCACCACATGGTGCGCGGGCTGGTCGGGGCGCTCGTCGCAGTAGGGGAGGGCCGCCGGCCTTTGCAGTGGCCGGCCGAGGTGCTCGCGGCCGGTGTCCGCCACGCCGGGGTGGCGGTCGCGCCCGCGCACGGCCTCACCCTGGAGGAGGTCGGGTACCCCGACGACGAACAGCTGGCGGCACGTGCCGACCGCACGCGCCGACTGCGTACGAAGGACGAGCGCCGGTGACCGACGGCAATGACGAGCACTACTTCACCGCCGACCCGTCCGCCCCCTTCCAGCGGGTGCCGGTGCGCGCCGACGTCTGGGGGCACTGGCTCGAGCTCACGACGGGCTCCGGCGTGTTCGCGCGGGGCCGGCTCGACGTCGGCACCGGAGTGCTCCTGCGCGAGGTGGGGCCACCGGTGGACGCGCGGCGCGTCCTCGACCTGGGGTGCGGGTACGGCGTGATCGGTCTGGCGGTCGCCGTCGCGGTGCCCGGCGTCCACGTCACGGCGGTCGACGTCAACGAGCGGGCCCTGCTGCTCGCGCGCGAGAACGCTGCCGCGCTCGGTGTCGCGGACCGGTTCCACGCCGGCACCCCCGACACCCTCCCCGCCGAGGAGTACGACGAGATCTGGTCGAACCCACCCATCCGGATCGGGAAGGCCGCGCTGCACGCCCTGCTCCTGCACTGGCTCCCGCGCCTCCGCCCCGGGGGCCGCGCGGTGATGGTCGTCGGCAAGAACCTCGGCGCCGACTCCCTCGCCACCTGGCTGACCGACCAGGGATGGCCGACCTCCAAGCTGGCGAGCGCCAAGGGATTCCGGGTACTCGAGGTGCGGCGAGCCTGAGGAGCGTGGCCTACGTTCCTCGGAAACGCGTTCGCGCCGGGGAGCGGCGGCGGCGACAATCGCCGGCGTGGGACATGTCGAGGTCGCAGGTGTGCGCTATGAGCTACCGGACGGGCGGGTGCTTCTCGACGATGTGTCGTTCCGGGTCGGGGACGGCGCCAAGGTGGCGCTCGTCGGTGCCAACGGTGCCGGCAAGACGACGCTGTTGCGCATCGTCACCGGCGACCTGGCTCCCCATGCCGGTGCGGTGACCCGCTCGGGCGGTCTCGGTGTGATGCGCCAGCAGGTCGGCCGCGACGCTACGACCGTCGCCGAGCTGTTGCTCTCCGTCGCCCCCGCACGGGTGCAGGAGGCGGCAGCAGCGGTGGACCGGCTCGAGCTCGCCCTGATGGACGCCGACGACGAGGCGACCCAGCTCCGCTATGCCGAGGCATTGGCGGAGTTCGCCGACGCCGGCGGCTACGACATCGAAGTGGTCTGGGACTCCTGCTGCACCGCTGCGCTCGGGGTGGGGTTCGACAAGGTGAAGTACCGGTCGCTGAGCACGCTCTCCGGCGGAGAGCAGAAGCGCTTGGTGCTGGAGTACCTCCTCTCCGGTCCCGACGAGGTGTTGCTCCTCGACGAGCCGGACAACTACCTCGACGTCTCGGGCAAGCGCTGGCTCGAGGAGCGGCTGCGCGAGTCGCCCAAGACCGTGCTGTTCGTCAGCCACGACCGGGAGCTGCTCGCGAACACCGCCACCCGCATCGTCACCGTCGAGCTGAGCTCTTCCGGAAACGCCGCATGGACGCACCCGGGCGGGTTCTCGACGTACCACGACGCGCGCCGCGAGCGGTTCGCGCGCTTCGAGGAGCTCACCCGGCGGTGGGAGGAGGAGCACGCGAAGCTTCGGGCCCAGATGCTGATGTACAAGCAGAAGGCCGCGTACAACTCCGACATGGCGTCGCGCTACCGCGCGGCGACCACCCGGCTGCGGAAGTTCGAGGAGGCCGGGCCGCCGACCCAGCAGCCGCGCGAGCAACAGGTCACCATGCGGCTCACCGGCGGTCGCACCGGGAAGCGAGCGGTGGTGTGCGAGGACCTCGAGCTCCGCCTGCCCGCACCGGACGACGCCGGGACCGTGGAGCTGATGAAGCCCTTCGACCTCGAGGTCTGGTACGGCGAGCGGGTGGCGGTGCTCGGCTCCAACGGCTCCGGGAAGTCGCACTTCCTGCGGCTGTTGGCGGCCGGCGGGACCGACCCCGACGTCGAGCACCAGCCGGTCGGAGAGCTGCACATCGACCCGGTCGCGCACACCGGCCGCGCGCGGCTGGGCGCTCGCGTCCGCCCCGCGTGGTTCGTGCAGAACCATGCGCATCCCGAGCTCGTGGGCAGGACGCTGCTCGACATCCTCCATCGCGGAGACGCCCACCGCTCCGGGATGGGGCGCGAGCAGGCGAGCCGCGTGCTGGACCGCTACGAGCTCGCCCACGCGGCGGAGCAGGCCTTCGATTCGTTGTCGGGCGGCCAGCAGGCGCGCTTCCAGATCCTGCTGCTGGAGCTCTCCGGCGCGACGCTGCTGCTCCTCGACGAGCCGACCGACAACCTCGATGTGGAATCGGCCGAGGCATTGGAGGCCGGCCTCGCGTCCTTCGAGGGGACGGTCCTGGCGGTGACCCACGACCGCTGGTTCGCCCGCCAGTTCGACCGGTTCCTGGTGTTCGGAGCCCAGGGCACCGTCTACGAGGCGGACGAGCCGGTGTGGGACGAAGGCCGCGTGGATCGGGCACGCTGACGCTCCCGTAGCGTGGCGCCGTGTCGTCCGAGCGCGTTCCTGCCGCCGTCCTCGTGCTCGGCGCCATCGTGTCGGTCCAGTTCGGCGGCGCGCTGGCAGCGACCCTGGTCCCCCAGATCGGCGCAGGGGGTGCGGCGCTGCTGCGGATCGTGTTCGCCGCGGCCATCCTCGTCGTCGTCAGCCGCCCGTCGCTGCGCGGGCACTCGCGGTCGGCCTGGCTGACGGTCGTCGCCTTCGGGGTCGCACTCGGGTTGATGAACTGGAGCTTCTACGCCTCGCTGGTGCACCTGCCCCTCGGCGTGGCGGTGACCGTGGAGTTCCTCGGGCCGCTCGTCTTGACCACGGTGCTGTCCCGCCGGCCGCTCGACTTCGTGGCGGTCGGGGCAGCCGCGCTCGGGGTCCTGTTGATCTCCCGAGCCTTGAGCGTCCCGTTCGCCGACTTGAGCATCCACGGCCTCGTGCTCGCGCTGGTCGCCGGCGCCTGCTGGGCGGCGTACATCCTGTTGAGCGCGCGGACGGGCGCCGCCTTCGCCGAGCTCGACGGGCTGGCGCTCGCCCTGGTCGTCGCCACGCTGGTGGTGCTGCCGGCCGGGCTCTCCTCCACCGGCGTCTGGACGGGCGCGCACCTGCTCAAGGGCGTGGGCCTGGCGGTGCTGTCGTCCCTGCTGCCGTACTCACTGGAGCTGCTGGCGTTGCGCCGGCTCGCGGCCTCGGTGTTCGGCATCCTGCTCAGCCTCGAGCCGGCGGTCGCCGCTCTCGCCGGGCTCGTCGTCCTCGGTCAGCGGCTCCACCCGACCCAGGTCCTCGGGCTGCTGCTCGTCGTCCTCGCGAGCGTCGTCGTGATGGGGCTCGCCCGCCGCCCCGAGCAACCGGCGCCGGAGGAGCCGGGCCGGCTCGAGGCCACCTGAGCGGCCACAGGTAGCGGGCAGACGTCCTGCTGCGCTGCCCAACCCATGACAGCGGCGTGCCCGTGTGCCAAGGTCGGGCATGGCCGCCGACGACCTGCCCCAGCCCACCTTCTTCGACGACCGCCTCGCCCACTGGGCCGCGGCGAATCCGGACGGTGAGGCGCTCACCTATCTCGGGCGCACCTGGACGTGGAGCCAGTGGGACGAGCGGGTCCGGCGGCTGGCTGGTGCCCTGCACGACCTGGGCATCCGCCGCGGCGACGTGGTGGGCTCGCTGGACAAGAACCACCCGGCGACCGTGGACCTCGCCTTCGCGGCGGCGTCGCTCGGGGCCGCGACGGCGATCTTCAACTGGCGGCTCGCCGGGGAGGAGACCGACTACGTCGTCAACGACTCCGGCGCCCGGCTGCTGCTGGTCGGCACCGAGCTGCGGCCTTTGGTCGACGGCATCCGCGACCGGCTGACGGGTGTCGAGCACGTGATCGAGGTGACGCCCGAGGGCGGGCCGGGAGACGGCTACGAGGACCTGCTGGCCGCTGCCGCGCCGCGCGGCCGGGGCGAGGACGTCACCCCCGAGGACGTGTGCCTGGTGATGTACTCCTCGGGCACCACCGGCCGTCCCAAGGGCGTCATGCTGACCCAGGCCAACATGCTCGCGCACACGCTCAACGCGCACGAGGGCTGGGGCTTCGACCCCGGTGACAAGAACATGGTCTCGATGCCGCTCTTCCATGTCGGCGGGGCGTCCTACGTGCAGTTCGGCGTGCATGACGGCGTCCCGACGGTCATGACTCGCGAGCCCGACGCCGCCTCGCTCGCGGGAGCCATCCTCGCGGGCGCCAACCGCACCTTCCTCGTCCCGGCGGTGTTGGCGCAGGTCCTCCAGTCGGGCCCGGAGGCCGTCGCGCTCTTCGGCCGGTTGAAGACCTACTGCTACGGGGCCGCGCCGATGCCGCTGCCGCTGCTGCGGGCGGCGATGGAGGCGTGGCCGGAGACCGACTTCATCCAGGTCTACGGGCTCACCGAGGTCTGCGGGGTCATCACGCACCTGATGCCGGAGGACCACCGGGAGGCGGTCGCGCCGGGTGGCCCCGTGGAACGGCTGGTGAGCGCCGGTCGGACGATCCCGGAGTGCGAGGTCCGGGTCGTGGACCCGGGCACGCTCGAGGACGTCGGCATCGGCGAGCACGGCGAGCTCTGGTTCCGCACGCCCCAGCTCATGAAGGGCTTCCTCGGGAAGCCCGCCGAGACCGCCGAGGTGATCACACCGGAGGGATGGTTCCGCACCGGCGACATGGGCAAGGTCGACGCCGACGGGTTCGTCTACGTCGAGGATCGGCTCAAGGACATGATCATCTCCGGTGGCGAGAACATCTACAGCCCCGAGATCGAGCGGGTGCTCGCCGAGCACCCCGCAGTCGCCGAGGTCGCGGTGATCGGCGTACCCGACGAGCGCTGGGGCGAGGTGGTCCGCGCGGTCGTCGCGCTGCGGCCCGGTCAGTCGGCGACCGAGGACGAGCTGATCGGCTACTGCCAGGAGCACCTGGCCCGCTTCAAGTGCCCCCGCGGGGTCGACGTCGTCGAGGCGCTGCCCCGCAACCCCACCGGCAAGATCCTCAAGCGGGAGCTCCGCAAGGAGTACTGGAGCGGCCACGACCGGCAGGTCGTCTGAGCGGCGCCGTCCTCACCGGGTGACCCGGAGGACGCCGTGGGCGCCCCGCTCGGCGTCGAGCATCAGGTGCGAGACGAAGGCGTAGTGCCCCGGATGGGGTAGCCGCATCTCGACGAAGCCGCCCTGGGCCGGCCCGAGCTGCAGCACCTGGCTGCCACCGTGGAGCGGACCGGGCCGCAGCAGGTAGGCGCCCTCGCTGTAGACGGTGTCGAACTGCGCCCCGACCACCACGACCCAGCACGACCCCTCGCCGCCCGCGCCCAGGACCCAGATCCCGACGCGCTCGCCGGCGCGGGCCCGGAGGGGGTGGTCGTCGTACTGGTCGGCGTAGCCGTTGAAGACGACCAGGTCCGGCCGCTCGGCCCGGAGCTTGTCGACGTCGACGGGACCGCCGTGGAGGCCCAGGTAGAGCTCGGACTGCACCAGCACGTACTGGTGGGCCACCGACGGCAGCCCCGGCGGGTCGATGATCACCGCGCCGAACATCCCGTTGGCGATGTGGGCCGACATCGGCATCGTGGAGCAGTGGTAGAGCCAGATGCCCGAGCGGTGCGCGGTGAAGCGGTAGGTCAGCGATCCGCCGGGCGGGATCGCGCGCATCGGCCGGTCCGGTGAGACGTCGCCGGCGTGGAAGTCGATGGAGTGCGTCATCGAGGTGTGGTTCACCACGCGGATGACGAAGCGGTCACCGAGACGACCGTGCAGGATCGGCCCGGGCATCGTCCCGTTGTAGGTCCACAGCGTCTGCGTCCGGTGCGGTGCCACCTGGGTCCGAACGTCGACGATCCGGAGAGTACGGCGGTGCACGTGGCCGGTCGGGATCGGCGGGAGCCGGGGGTCGCGGGTGCGGGGGGGGACGGTCGCGGCCCGGGCCTCGGTGGCGCCCGGCGTGCCGCTCATCCCCGGCATGGCGGCCATCGCGGGCATGCCGTCCGGGTGGGCGGCGCCGCGGACGCGGATGTGCAGCACCATGCCCATCTGGCGATGCCCGACGATCGAGCACCAGCCCTCGACGTCGCGGCCCACCACGCCCGCATCGAGGCGGGCGTGCTGGCCCGGGGAGAGGCGTCCGGTGGTGGCCCCGGTGTCGAGCACGAGGTCGTGGACCTGCGCCGTGTCGGTGTTGCGCACGTCGAGGACCAGCCGGTTGCCCGAGGCCACGGTGATCGTGCCCGGGGTGAAGCGCATGTTCGCGGCGCGGACGACCACGCGGGTGGTGTGGCCGGTCGGCATCACCCCCGCCGCGGCCGCGTCGGCGCGCGCGGGGGCGATGAGGCTGGAGGGCGACATCGCGACACCGACGGCGGTCGCGACCACCACAAGGGCGAGCCCGGTCGCCGCGAGACCGGCGAGCTGTCCCGGCGGGCGCTGCGCGGCGGCCGGCTGGGGTCCGCGACGCCGCGCGGTCGCCGGGTCGGGCGGCGCGGCGTAGGCGCGCCGGGCCGCGCGCATCCCAAGGAACATCAGCGGTACGAACGCGGCGAGTGCGCACAGCACAAGCGCCGCGAGCGCCACCCGGACGGTGCTGGGGACGGGCAACAGGGCCGTTCCCAGCCCGAGGTTGGTCACGGTGACGCGAAGCGCGCTCCCGCGGTCGAGCTCGATGTTGGCGGCGCGGGTCCCCGCCGGTCCGCGACCCACCGACACCGGGACCAGGTAGGACAGGGCACCGAGCAGGACCTGGGCTCCGAAGCCGACGGCCAGCGCCGGTGTCCACTGGCTCAGCCACTCGTGCGCCGCCATCCAGTCGGGAGCGACGGCGATCCCGACGCCGACGGCCAGCAGCACCACGAGGAACCAACCGACCGCGGCGAGCACCGAACCGGTGGCGTAGTGTTCGGGCCGGCGTGCCCGCGCGGCCTGGAGGAAGGGACTCATCAGGAGTGCCGCCCCGCCGCCGTAGAGGAGGAAGCCGACGCCGGCCAGCGGCAGCACGCCGGCCAGGCAGCCGGCGACCACGACGGCGAGCCCGGAGAGCAGCACCGGAAGGGCTCGGCGTGCCGCGCGCTCGACACCGGTGACCACCCGGGTCCGGAGCATGGTGGGCCACGGCGTCACCAGCGTGCCGAGGACGGCCATCCCCATCAAGCCGAACACGTTGACCGCGACGTGCGCGACCATGACGCGGGCGTGCCACTCCTCGGGCAGTCCCCGCACCATCAGCACACCGAAGGTGAGGCCGACGGGCAGGACTGCTGCCCCGGCGACGTAGTACCGCACCGTCGGCGCGAAGCGGGAGCCGAGCGCGCCCCGGAGCATGCCGAGCAGCGCCCCGCCGTGCCACACCACGGCGACCGCCACCGCCGTCGCGCCGATCGACGCGAGCGTCCAGCTGTCGCGCAGCACCCCGGCCAGGACGACCACGACGCCGGCGTTGAGCAGGGCCAGCCGTGTGGAGCGCGGGCGTGGGGGCGCCGGCGGCACGTGCAGCAGCGCCTCGGTGAAGTGCTGGCTCCACACCATGATCGAGTGGGTGACCGCCCCGAGCAGCAGCAGGTGGAAGAGCAGCCACCGCGGCGCGGGCACGCTGCGGTGCACGAGCGCGACGGCCACGACCGCGAGCAGCCACAGCACCGCGGGGAGGTCGCGCAGCGGGGAGAAGCGGCGCGCCACGCCCGTCATCGACGGCCTCCCGCCCGGGTCACCAGGGCGATCACCGTGGCTGCGAACAGGAGCAGGGCCACCACGTCGAGGACGCCTCCGACCTGCCACACCGCGTGCAGTCCGCGGGCGTCGCCGAGCCAGAGCCGCACCACCACCCCGACGTGGAGCAGCGCGAGCGGCGCCCACAGGACCGGGTGCCACGGCAGCGGCCGGCGCAGCACGGCGGGGAGGATCACCGGTGCGTGCGCCATCACCATGGAGAGGGTGAAGCCGAGGAAGACGGCGTGGACCACGGCGTCGTACGCCGGCCCGTCGGTCGCCGGCCCGTGAAGGAACCAGGTGCCGCCCGCGACGGCCAGCCACGCGTAGCCGGCGAGCATTCCCGCGGCCATGAACCGGGTGAGGCCGGTGCTGCGGACCGTCCGCCGCGCGACGTCGTGCCGGACCAGCCAGGCCGTCAGCAGCAGGTACGCCGCGCCGAGGATCGGCGTGCCGGCATCGGGCCAGAGGAGCGCGGCGAGCGTGCTCAGCGTGGTGAGCCCCCCGAGGGCGAGGAGGGTCGGCCCGGCGCCGGGCCCCACGGCCACCCGGGCGAGCTCGAGGCGCTCCCCGGCGATCGTCAGCACGAGGAACCCGACGAGCCACGGCACGACGGCCGGCATCCCCACGCCCCCGGCGGCCAGGACGGCGGCGCCCAGGGCGAGCACCGCGGCGCCTGCCTGCACCAGCACCGCATCGTCGCGCTGCCGACGCCACAGCGGCACGTAGGTGCCGACCAGCGCCGCCGCGCCGAGGACCAGCAGGAGGGACCCGGCTGCGTGGGGGAGGGGGGTGAGCAGGGCGAGCGCGCCGGCCGCGAGCGCCACCGGGCTGATCAGACCTGCCGGATGCGCCAGCGCGACGCCGCGCTCCAGCGCGATCAGGGCGCCGACGAACCCGAGGGTCATCACCAGCCCATGGGCGCCGGCGAGCCGCCCCGTGTGCACGGGAGCCGCCACGCCCAGCAGCACCAACGCCGCGTCCAGGCCGGCGAGCATCGCCAGGCCTGCGGGTAGGACGAGCCAGGCGGCGAGGGGTGTGCGTCGGTGCCGGGTCGGGGCGCCCGGCGCGGGGGCCGGGTCGGCATCGACGATCGGGCGGACGGCGGTCACCGTGCGCGCCCCTCGGTGCCGGAACCGGCCTCGTCGAGCAGGAGCAGGCAGGCGCCGGGCTCGGCGAACGGCAGCAGCCGGACACCGGCCTCGGCCCCATCGGTCGCGGGATCCGGATCGAGCACGCCTTCGACGAGCCCCCGATGCACGCTGCACACGACCTCGGGGAGCTCGCGGGCCACGTCGAGCAACGGGCAGCGGGTCAGCCGGACGACGGAGCTCCCCCCGCCGGTGAGCCGTTCCTCGCTCCGGCGCTCCTCGGGGGCGAAGCCGAGCCGGTCCAGGACGCCGCTCAGCCGCTGCTGGGCGTCGGCCTCGGGAGCCACGCCGGCCAGCTCCCGGCCCCAGGACCTACCGGCTTCGGCAGCGTCCTCGGCAGGCCGGCTGCTGGTGCGCTGCACGGTGCGGGCGAGTGCGGTGGCCAGGCCGGCGTACTCCACCGCGCCGCTGCCGCCGCCGGGAACCGCACTCCAGACCAGGGCCGGCCGCCCACGGCCCTGCGGTGCGGAGCGGTGGGGTCGCACCAGGCCCGCACGGACGAGGGCACCGAGGTGCCCGCGCAGGGTGTTCTCGTGGAGCCCCGTGTTGCGCACGAGACCGGCGAGCGTGACGGGAGCGTCCGCCCCCGCGACCTGCTGCAGGACCGTGCGCTGTGCGGCGGAGACCCCGGCCGTGGGCGGCGGGGTCGGACGAGGACCGAGCGGCCCGGTATTTTCCACGGGATAAACTGTAGTAAATTCGGGGCGTTCGACCAACTCCGGTAGGACGCGACGAGGAGGACCGATGACCGAGAACACCCTGACCCTGGCCAGCTCCCTGGGTGACGCCCAGGCGGCCGCCGTGTTGGAGGGCCGGCACGCCGAGATGGCGGGAGGGCTCGCGGTCCGCGTCGTCGCGCTGCAGGGCGGCGCCGATGCTCAAGCGACCAGCACGGCGCGTGCCGACCTCGTCGCCTGGGTGCTGGACCGGTTGCTGCCGGCCCTCGGCCGCGAGTCCGACGCGCTGTACGCCGCCGCGGGCCGCGTTCCGAGCCTTCGAGGACTGGTCGAGACCCAGGTCGCAGAGCAACGCGCCTTGGAGGAGCTGGTCGGCGAGCTTCAGCACACCGCCTCCGCGGACGCCGCACGGGCGACCGCGCGCGCGTTCCAGGTGCTCCTCGAGGGACACCTGCGACGGCAGGACGAGGTCCTGGTGCCGGCGCTGGCCGCCGCCCCGGACGTGGCGCTCGAGGCGCTGGTCGCCGGCCTGCCCGACCCGCCGGCGCTCGAGGACGGCTGTGGCTCGGGGCACTCCTGCAGCTGCGGTGAGCAGGACGGACCGGGCTACCCCGAGCTGGACGCACGGGGGATCCCCCACGCGATCCGGAACGCGACGATCTTCGGCGCCCTGGACGGCGTCGGCGCCGGTGGGGGCATGGTGCTGGTGGCCCCGCACGACCCGCTGCCGTTGCTCGCCCAGCTCGAACAGCGTGCCCCCGGAGCCTTCGAGGTCCGCTACCTCGAGCGGGGTCCCGAGGCCTGGCGGATCCAGCTCGTACGACGCGGCTGAGCGGCTACCCGAGCAGCCGCAGCAGGTCGAGGACGACCGGCATCCCGACGACGGCGAGCATCACCCACGCCATCACCCGGTGGGAGGTCTTGCGCCCGTCGAGGGCGGCCGCGAAACCGATCAGTGCACCGCCGTCGCCGGTCCACCGGTCCACGCCGAGGCGCTGGGCATCGAGCGGGAACGGCGACGGCGCGAGGAAGTCCTCGGGCTCGATCAGCTCCGGTTCGCGGTCGTCCTCGGCGAGCACGGCCGGTCTCCGCCCGCGATCACTTCCAGCGCTCGCTGGCCGGCACGAAGTCCAGGCCGCGATCGCCGGTGTAGATCTGCTTGGGGCGCGCGATCTTCTGCTCCTTGTCCTGCACCAGCTCCAGCCACTGGGCCAGCCAGCCCGGCGTACGCCCGATGGCGAAGAGCACGGTGAACATCTCCGGCGGGAACTGGAAGGCCTCGTAGATCAGCCCGGAGTAGAAGTCGACGTTGGGGTAGAGCTTGCGCTTGACGAAGTAGTCGTCCTCGAGCGCGATCTTCTCCAGCTCCAGGGCGATGTCGAGCAGCGGGTTGGTGCCGGTGACCTCGAAGACGTCCTCGGCGGACTTCTTGATGATCCGGGCCCGCGGGTCGTAGTTCTTGTACACCCGGTGGCCGAAGCCCATGAGGCGCTCGTTGCCGTCCTTCACGCCCTTGATGAAGTCCGGGATGTTCTCCTTGCTGCCGATCCGCCGCAGCATCCGCAGCACCGCCTCGTTGGCGCCTCCGTGCAGCGGCCCGTAGAGCGCGCCCACTCCGGCGGCCACCGAGGAGTACGGGTCGACCTGGGTGGAGCCCACCGAGCGCACCGCGTTGGCCGAGGCGTTCTGCTCGTGGTCGGCGTGCAGGATGAAGAGCGTGTCGAGCGCCTTGACCAGCCGCTGGTCGGGCTCGTACTTGGCCTCGCTCATCTTGAACAGCATCGAGAGGAAGTTCGCGGTGTAGCCGAGGTCGTTGTCGGGGTAGACGAACGGCTTGCCCTGCGCATGCCGGAAGGCCCAAGCCCCGAGCGTCGGCATCTTCGCGATGAGCCGCACGATCTGCATGTGCCGGTTCTCGGCGTCGGAGATGTTCGAGGACTCGGGGTAGAACGTCGAGAGCGCGCCGACCGACGCCATCAGCATCCCCATCGGGTGCGCGTCGTACCGGAAGCCCTGCATGAACTCCTTGACGTTCTCGTGGACGAACGTGTGGAAGGTGATGTCGTGCACCCAGCGGTCGTACTCCTCCTTGGTGGGGAGGTCGCCGTGGATCAGCAGGTAGGCGACCTCCAGGAACGAGGACTTCTCGGCCAGCTGCTCGATCGGGTAGCCGCGGTACTCCAGGATGCCCTTCTCGCCGTCGATGAAGGTCACCGAGCTCTTGCACGAGGCGGTGTTGACGAATCCCGGGTCGTACGTCGCCAGGCCGGGTCCGTCCTCGGTGGCCTTGATCCGGCCCAGGTCGGCGGCGCGGATGGTGCCGTCGGTGATCGGGATGTCGTACTCCTGGCCGGTCCGGTTGTCGCGGACGGTCAGCGTGTCGTTCCCGGTGGTGCCGTTCTCAGCCACGTCGGCTCCTCGTCGAAGTCAGTGCGTGTGATCCGCTGTCGAACCTACGCCCCCGGGCGGAACCGTCGCCAACCGGTGCGTCAGCATGCGAGCACGCCTCGTTTTGACCCCTCCCGGCGGGGGCGGGTATCTTGGGCGGTCGCGACCGATGCCGCGCCGGGGCTGCCTGCCCCGGACGCAGACCCGCAGCCGTGAGCCACACGGCCGAGCGGGCAGAGTTCGTCAGAGGCCGCGTCTTTCATCCCTTACGAACGAAAAGGCAATCACTGTGCGCACGTACAGCCCGAAGCCCGGTGACATCCAGCGCGAATGGCACGTCATCGACGCGACCGACGTCCGGCTCGGCCGGCTCGCGGTCCAGGTCGCGAACCTCATCCGCGGCAAGCACAAGCCGATGTTCGCCCCGCACGTCGACACCGGTGACTTCGTCATCGTCGTCAACGCGTCGAAGGTGTCGCTCTCGGGCGACAAGGCGAAGAGCAAGATGTCCTACCAGCACTCCGGCTTCCCTGGCGGTCTCTCCGCGACGCCGATGGGTGAGCTGCTCGAGAAGGACGCCCGCAAGGCCATCGAGAAGGCCGTGTGGGGCATGCTGCCGAAGAACCGCCTCGGTCGGCAGATGCTGAAGAAGCTCAAGGTCTACTCCGGCCCCGAGCACCCCCACGCGGCCCAGCAGGCCAAGCCCTTCGAGATCCAGCAGATCTCCCAGTAAGACTTCCGAGAGCCCGAGGAAAACAGTGTCTGAGAACGCATCGAACGACGTCGAGTACACCACCAACGAGCAGGGCATCGCCTACTCCAGCGAGAGCGCCCCGTCGGCGGACGCCCCGCTGAAGCCGGCCACGATCGCACCCGCCGGCGCGACCGGCCGCCGTAAGGAGGCCGTCGCCCGGGTCCGCATCGTCCCCGGCACCGGCCAGTGGACGATCAACGGCCGCACCCTGGAGAGCTACTTCCCGAACAAGCTGCACCAGCAGGTCGTCAGCGAGCCCTTCACCACCCTGGGTCTGACCGACCGCTTCGACGTGATCGCCCGGATCCACGGCGGCGGCATCACCGGCCAGGCCGGGGCGCTGCGCCTCGGCGTGGCCCGCGCGCTGAACGCCGTCGACCTCGAGGCGAACCGCCCGGCGCTGAAGAAGGCCGGCCTGCTCACCCGTGACGCCCGCGTCATCGAGCGCAAGAAGGCGGGTCTGAAGAAGGCCCGCAAGGCGCCTCAGTTCTCGAAGCGCTGAGCGCAGCAGAGTCGCCCTTCATGGCACGACTCTTCGGCACGGACGGGGTCCGGGGCCTGGCGAACGCCGATCTCACGGCCGAGCTGGCCCTGGACCTCTCCGTTTCCGCGGCGCACGTGCTGGCCGAGCGGGGGACCTTCGCGGGCCACCGGCCCACCGCGGTGGTGGGCACCGACACGCGGATCTCGGGCCAGTTCCTCTCCGCGGCCGTGGTGGCCGGACTCACCTCGGCCGGCGTCGACGTGCTCATGCTCGGCGATGTGCCAACCCCCGGGGTCGCCTATCTCACCGGGGCGCTCGAGGCGGACCTGGGCGTGATGCTGTCGGCCTCGCACAACCCGATGCCCGACAACGGCATCAAGTTCCTCGCGCGCGGCGGCGTGAAGCTCGACGACGTGATCGAGGACGCCATCGAGAAGCGGCTCCGTGAGCCGTGGGAGCGTCCCACCGGCGCTGACGTCGGCCGCTTCCATCACCACCCGACCGCCGTCCAGGAGTACGCCGCACACCTCGTCGGCACCGTCGACCACGACCTGTCCGGCCTCACCGTCGTGCTCGACTGCGCGAACGGCGCGGCCTCCGGCGTCGGGCCACGAGCGCTGCGCGAGGCGGGCGCGCAGGTGATCGCGATCCACGCCGAGCCCGACGGGTTGAACATCAACGACGGCTGCGGTTCCACGGATCTGGAGGACCTGCGGCGTGCGGTGGTCGAGCACAACGCCGACGTCGGCTTCGCCGTCGACGGCGACGCCGACCGCTGCCTGGCGGTCGACGCCTCCGGCGCCGTCGTCGACGGTGACCAGATCCTCGCGATCCTCGCGCTCGCCCTGCGCGAGAAGGGTGCCCTGCACGCCGACACCGTCGTCGCGACCGTCATGTCGAACCTCGGCTTCGTCCAGGCCATGAAGGCCGAGGGCATCGGGGTGCGGCAGACCAAGGTGGGCGACCGATACGTGCTCGAGGCCATGAAGACCCTGGGCTACACGCTGGGTGGCGAGCAGTCCGGCCACGTGATCATGAGCCGGCATGCCACCACCGGCGACGGCCTGCTCACCGCGCTGCAGGTCCTCGACCGGATGGCCGCGACCACGCGGCCGATCGCCGAGCTCGCCGCGGTGATGACGCGGTTGCCCCAGGTGCTCGTCAACGTCCCGGGCGTCGACAAGGCGCGCGCCGACGACGACCCCGTGCTGGCGGCCGCAGTCGCGGAGGCGGAGGCCGAGCTCGGCGAGGGGGGCCGGGTGCTGCTCCGCCCCTCGGGCACCGAGCCCCTGGTGCGCGTGATGGTCGAGGCCGGCGCCGAGGAGCAGGCCCAGCGCATCGCCGAGCGCCTCGCCGGGATCGTCCGGGACCGCCTCGCCCTCTGAGGGCCGACGCTCAGGAACCCACGCGTACGGCGTGCTCCTCCTCGGACTCGTCGCCGTGGCCGGGCCACCAGGCTGCGTGCCCGATCAGCGCGGTCAGCGCCGGGGTGAAGAACATCGCCATCACGAAGGCGGCCACGAAAATGCCGAACGACAGCGCGAAGCCCATCGAGACGATCAGCGACTGGCCGCCGAGCATGAGCGAGGCGAACGTGCCGGCGAGGATCAGACCCGCCGCCGCGATCGTGGGACCCGCGTGCCGGATCGCCTCACCTGCCGCGGCTCGCGGATCCCGTCCCTCACGAGCCTCCTCGCGCAGCCGCGCCACCATGAGGATGTTGTAGTCGGTGCCCAACGCGACGACGAACAGGTAGATGTAGATCGGGAGCAGGAAGATCAGGCCGGTGTCTGCGCGCAGGTGCTGGAAGACGATCACCGTCGCGCCGAGCGTCGCGCCGAATCCGAGGCCGACCGAGACCATGAGGTACCACGGCGCCACCAGGCTGCGCAGCAGCAGCGCGAGGATCACCATGATGACGAGGGCGGCGACCGGGAACACCACCGAGTAGTCGCGGGCCATCGCCTTCTGGAGATCGGCGAAGACCGAGGTCGTGCCGCCGACGTAGGCCGAGGTGCCTGCCGGCGCCGCTTGGTGCGCGGCGTCGCGGATCGGGCCCTTCACCTCGCTGATCGCCTTGTCCGAGCCCGGGTCGGCGGAGAGGATCACGTTCACCTGTGCCGCCGTACCGTCCTGGGACAGCACCGGCGGGGTCACCTGGGCGACGCCGGGCGTGGTCCCGAGCGTCGTGGCGAACTTCTCCAGCGGCGCCTTCTGCAGTCGCGATCCGTCGTCGGAGGTGACGATGACCGGAGCCGGGTCGCTGGCACCCGCAGGGAAGCTGCGCTGCAGCGTCTGCGTGGCCTCGGTGGACTCCAGGCCCGCCGGCAGGCTGGAGTTGAAGTCGAACGTCGGGTGGAACTGGACGGCGAAGGCGGCCAGCACGGCGAGGACGATGCCGGACAGCGCGGCGTACGCCGCGGGCCGCTGCGCGACGGCGTGGCCGATGCCGGCGAAGCGGCTCCCGCTCGGCTCGTGGCGCCAGCTCTTCGAGGGCCAGAACAGCGCGCGTCCGAGCAGCCGCATCACCGCGGGAACCAGGGTCAGCGCCGCGACCAACGTGGTCGCCACCGCGATCGCGAGGGCGGGTCCGATCGAGCGGAAGATGCCCAGGGACGAGAGGAGCAGCGCGAGGAAGGAGACGATGACCGCGCCGCCCGCGGAGGCGATCGCCTCGCCCGCCCGCTCCATGGCGTTGACGATCGCGACCTTCGGCTCCTCGCCGAGGCGCAGCCGCTCGCGGTAGCGGAACAGTAGGAACAGGATGTAGTCGGTGCCGATGCCGTAGAGGACCACGATCAAGATCACCTGCACCGAGCTGTCGATCTTGAGGTCGAAGGCCTTGTTGGCGAAGCCGATCAGGCCGGTCGCCACCTGCGAGACCAGGCCGACCACGAGGATCGGCATCAGGCAGATGATCACGCTGCGGAAGATCAGCGCGAGCAGCACCACGATGAGCAGGATCGTCGCCGCACCGACGATCGCCATCGTCTTGGCCGTGGAGTCCTGGGAGTCGAGGCTCTGCGGGGCGGGGCCGGTCATCCGCAGTCGCAGGTCGGTGCCGGCCATCAGCGGCTTCGCGTCGGCGCGCAGCGCCTTGGCGTCCTCGATCGCGGCGGTGTCGTAGCCCGTCGCCCCCTTCGTCAGGCCGATGATGCCGATGGCGACCTTGCCGTCCTTGGAGACACCCCCCAGGGCGCCGCCCGCGAACGTGCGCTTGATCGAGCTCGACGCGATCTTGCCGTTCAGCGCCTGGACGACCTGCTTGGCCTTCGCCAGGTCGGCCGGCCTCAGCGGCGACCGGTCGGGCCGGTCGAACACGAGGATCGCGCCGGGCTGGGAGGCCCGCGGAAACTCCTTCGCCTGGATCTGCGCCGCCTTGATCGACTCGTAGTGACTCGGCAGGAACGACGACTCGTCCGTGGTCGCCGTGAGCCGCGGCGCCGTGCTGATCACGACGATCGCGACCACGATCCAGGCGCCGACGACGATCCAGGGCAGGCGAGCGGCCACGCGGCCGAGGGCTCCGAACATGAGCCCGAACCTAGTGGTTGCGGCGGAACGCTCGCGTGCCGATTAGGCCAGGCGGCCTGGACCACCCGCGGGCGATGTGAGCACCGCCACGAGGTAGTCGCTGCCGGGGGGCGCCAGGTCGTACCCCCCGAAGCGATGCTGCAGCTGCAGGCCGGCCGCCGTCACGTCGTCCTCGAACTCCTCCGGCGTGTAGTGCCGGCGTCGTGCGGGTCCGCCCTGCAGGTGGAAGCCGACGAGGATGCGCCCGCCGGGAGCGAGGAGGGCGCCGAGCGTCCGCAGCATCCGCACCTCCGCGTCCTCCGCGCCGAGGACGAGGACGTTCCCGACCAGCACGACGAGGTCGTACGCCGCCGGCGCGCCGGCGCTCTCCAGGAGTGCGGGGGAGAGTGCCAGCAGGTCCGACTCCAGGACCGGCAGGTCCGGGTAGAGCGCTCGGGACTGCCGCACGAGGTCCGCGTCCTTCTCGACCGCCCAGACGATGTGTCCGGCGTCGTGCAGGGCCGCGCCGATCCGGCCCATGCCGGAGCCCGCATCGAGGATCCGCGCGCCACGAGGGACCAGTGCGTCGGCCAACCGGGCCTCGCCGACGATGTCCACGCCTTGGTCCTTGAGGGCGCGGAAGCGGCGGGCGTAGTCGTGCTCGCCCGGGGCCGACTGCTCCCACCGGGTGGGCGGTGTCTGTTCTGTCATCGGCGCTCCTTAGAGCTTGCGGAGCCGCACCCACCGCACGGAGTGGTCGGCGTCCTTGCGCAGCACGAGCGTGGCGCGCGAGCGGGTGGGTGCGACGTTCTCGCGCAGGTTCGGTCCGTTGATGGTGTCCCAGATCCGGCCCGCCTCGTCGACCGCCTCGTCGTGGGTGAGCGACGCGTACCGGGCGAAGTAGGAGGCGGGGTCGCGGAAGGCGGTCCCGCGCAGCCGGAGGAACCGGTCGGTGTACCAGCGGCGGATGTCGGTCTGCGCCGCGTCGACGTAAAGGCTGAAGTCGAAGAAGTCGCTGACGGCGAGGCCCCGACGTCCGTCGGCGCGGACGGCCGCCGGCTGGAGCACGTTCAAGCCCTCCACGATCACGATGTCTGGCCGCTGGACGACCACCTTCTCCTCGGTCACGTCGTAGACGAGGTGCGAGTACACCGGCGCCTCGACCTCGTCCTTGCCGGACTTGATGTCGATGACGAACTTCAGCAGGGCCTTGCGGTCGTAGGACTCGGGGAAGCCCTTGCGGGTGAGCAGGCCGCGCCGCTCGAGCTCCGCGTTCGGATAGAGGAACCCGTCGGTGGTGACCAGCGAGACACGGGGGTGCTGGGGCCAGTGGGCGAGCAGCTGGCGCAGCACCCGCGCGGTGGTCGACTTCCCGACGGCGACCGACCCCGCGAGGCCGATGACGAACGGCGTCCGCGGCGCGCGCTCCTCGCCGAGGAAGGCGGTCTGGGCGTGGTGGAGCGCTCCGGCCGACTCGACGTAGAGGCTCAGCAGCCGCGACATGGGGAGGTAGACCTGCTGGACCTCGTCGAGGTCCAGCTCGTCTCCCAGACCACGGAGCTCGGCGATCTCGCCCGCCGTCAGGGGCAGCTCCTCGGCGACGCCGAGCGCGGCCCACGCGTCGCGGTCGAGCTCGACGTAGGGCGAGGACTCGCCGGCGTGCGTGCCGTGGGCCATGAGAGGAGTCTTGCAGCGGAAGGGGCGGACGCCTCAGGGGGTCTCGACCACCGCGCGGATCCGCTCCAGTGTCGTCCGCATGCCCTCGCGGTTGGTGCGGCCGCGTGCCCAGCCCAGGACGGCCCAGTACGCCTTGAGCAGCGGGTTGCTCGCGAGCTGGAAGGACTCCGTCACATCGACGCCGTCGCCCGAGCCGGCACCGGCCGGCTCGATGCGGTAACGCCAGGTGTTGACCGGGCGCTGCCCGGCGTACACGGTGAAGCCGAAGGCGCGTCCGGGCTCGCACTCCTCGACCTTGCAGAGCGTCCAGTACGTCGGCCCGACGCCGTTGCGCTTGACGTGGCCCTTGAACCACGCGCCCACCTCGGGACCGGTCGAGCCGCGGGTCCACCGCGCCTCGAAGGTCTCCGGCGAGAACTCCCCGATGCGGGTGACGTCGCTGACCAGGTCCCAGACCCGCTCCGCGGTGGCGGCCATGTGGACGGTGACGGCGTCGCGCATGGCTCGAGCGTAGCGACGTCGCCCACCCCGGCTCGCCCGTAGAATCCGTGCCATGTGCGGAATCGTGGGCTACGTCGGCGAGAAGCAGGCGCAGGACGTCGTCATCGAGGGGCTCCGCCTGCTGGAGTACCGCGGCTACGACTCCGCCGGCATCGCCGTCCTGGACGGCGGCCACGTGCGCAGCGACAAGCGCGCCGGCAGGCTCGCCAACCTGGAGAAGGCCCTGCAGGAGGCGCCGCTGCCGCCCTCGGCCATCGGCATCGGGCACACCCGCTGGGCCAC
This sequence comes from Marmoricola sp., assembly GCA_051961835.1. Taxonomy (GTDB): domain Bacteria; phylum Actinomycetota; class Actinomycetes; order Propionibacteriales; family Nocardioidaceae; genus Marmoricola. Next base: position 21,151 of record JBQCCW010000327.1, read on the forward strand.
ACACGGGGCACCGACCGACGTCAACGCCCACCCCCACGTCGGTCAGAGCGGCCGTGTCGCCCTCGTGCACAACGGGATCATCGAGAACTTCGCGCGCCTGCGCGAGGAGCTCGAGGGAGCCGGTCACGACTTCTGCTCCGAGACCGACACCGAGGTCGCGGCGCACCTGCTCGAGAACGAGGTCGCCGCCGGCGTCGATCTGACGACCGCCATGCAGCGGGTGTGCCGGCGGCTGGAGGGCGCGTTCACGCTCGTCGCGCTCGACGCGCAGGACGAGAGCCGGGTGGTCGCGGCACGCCGGAACTCGCCGCTCGTCGTGGGTCTCGGCGAGGGGGAGAACTTCCTCGGCTCGGACGTGGCGGCTTTCATCGAGCACACCCGCGAGGCGCTCGAGCTCGGGCAGGACCAGGTGGTGACGATCACGCGGGAGGGCGTGGAGGTCACCGACTTCGACGGTCGGCCCGCCGAGGGTCGGCGCTACCACGTCGACTGGGACCTGTCGGCCGCCGAGAAGGACGGGTTCGACTGGTTCATGCGCAAGGAGATCTTCGAGCAGCCACGCGCGGTCGCCGACGCGCTGCTCGGACGCCACGGGGAGGACGGGCAGCTCGTCCTCGACGAGGTGCGGATCAGCGACGACGAGCTGCGCGAGGTCGACAAGGTGATCATCATCGCCTGCGGTACGTCGAACTACGCCGCGATGGTGGCCAAGTACGCGATCGAGCACTGGACGCGGATCCCGTGCGAGATCGAGCTGTCGCACGAGTTCCGCTACCGCGACCCGATCCTCACCCGCAACACGCTGGTGGTGGCGATCAGCCAGTCCGGCGAGACCGCCGACACGCTCATGGCGATCCGGCACGCCCGCACCCAGCGGGCGAAGGTGCTCGCGATCTGCAACACCAACGGCTCCACGATCCCGCGCGAGTCCGACGCGGTGATCTACACCCACGCGGGCCCGGAGATCGGCGTCGCCTCCACCAAGGGGTTCCTCACCCAGCTCGTCGCCTGCTACCTCCTCGGGCTCTACCTGGCGCAGGTGCGGGGGATGAAGTACGGCGACGAGATCGCCGCGATCATGGCCGAGCTGCAGGAGATGCCGGCGCGTGTTCGGCGCGTGCTCGACGACGCCGAGACGGTCTACGGGCTGGCCGAGGAGCTGCGCGAGGCCCGGTCGGTGCTGTTCCTGGGGCGCCACGCGGGCTTCCCAGTGGCCCTCGAGGGAGCGCTCAAGCTCAAGGAGCTCGCCTACATCCACGCCGAGGGCTTCGCCGCGGGCGAGCTCAAGCACGGACCGATCGCCTTGATCGAGGAGGGGCTGCCGGTGTTCTGCGTGGTCCCTCCGCAGGGCCGCGACCAGCTCCACGACAAGATGATCAGTGCGATCCAGGAGATCCGGGCTCGAGGCGCGCGCACCATCGTGCTCGCGGAGGAGACGGACGCCGAGGTGCTTCCCTTCGCGGACGTGCTGATCCCGCTGCCCGTCGTACCGACCTTGCTGCAGCCGCTCGTCGCCGTGGTGCCGCTGCAGCTGTTCGCCTGCCAGCTGGCGACGCTGCTCGGTCACGACGTGGACCAACCCCGCAACCTCGCCAAGTCCGTCACGGTGGAGTGAGCGTGCCGTGATCGTGGGCGTCGGCACCGACGTGGCCGACATCGGCCGCCTCGAGGCGTCGCTGCTGCGCACTCCGTCGCTGCGGCAGCGGCTCTTCACCCCGGCCGAGGCCGCGCTGCCGGTCGCCTCGCTCGCCGCCCGCTTCGCCGCGAAGGAGGCGCTCGCCAAGGCGCTGTGCTGCCCCGGTGACCTGGCGTGGCACGACGCGGAGGTGGTCCGCGAGTCCTCCGGCCGCCCCCGGCTCGAGCTCCGTGCCACCGTCCTCGCCGCCGCCACCGGCCTCGGCGCCACTCACTGGCACCTCTCCCTCTCCCACGACGCCGGCCTCGCCACCGCCTTCGTCGTCCTCGAGTCCCGCTGACCCCACCCCACCCGCGAGTTGCGGGTTCTGGCCGCGCGAGTTCTCACCTGTGGCCGCGCGAATCGGTAGTTCAGCCCGTCCCCGAGCAACCGTCACCTCTCGGCGGGCCACAACCGGCAACTCGGCGGGCCACGGGGCGCCACTCGGCGGGCCACGGGGCGCAACTCGGCGGGCCACGGGGCGCAACTCGACACAATGGCGGGATGAGGCGGGCACACACGGTGGGGGAGGTGCGGGCGGCCGAGGCGGCCCGGATGGCGGAGGTGCCGGAGGGGGCGCTGATGCAGCGGGCGGCGGCGGGGCTGGCGACGGCGGTCGCCGACCTGCTCGACGGACGCGTGTACGGCGCCCGCGTGCTGCTGCTGGTCGGCTCCGGTGACAACGGCGGCGACGCCTTGTACGCCGGCGCCCGGCTGGCGGCCCGAGGGGCGGCGGTCGAGGCGGTGCTGCTGTCCGACCGAGCCCACGGAGGCGGCGTCGAGGCACTGCGGACGAGCGGCGGGCGCCTGGTCGACCTCGACAGCGCTCACGAGCCGCAGGTCGTGCTCGACGGGATCGTCGGCATCGGCGGCCGCCCCGGGCTCCGGCCCACCGCCGAGGCCGCCGTACGGCGCTTCCCCGATGCCCTGGTCGTCGCCGTCGACGTCCCCTCCGGCGTCGCCGTCGACACCGGCGCCCTCGAGGGCTGGCACGTGCGTGCCGACGTCACCGTCACCTTCGGCACCCTCAAGCCGTGCCACCTCGTGGACCCCGCGGCGCTGGCGTGCGGCGTCCTGGACCTGGTCGACCTCGACCTGGACCTCCCGCCCGCTCCGGTCGAGGCGTTGGGGGCGACGGACGTGGCCGCGCTCGTGCCGCAGCCGTCGCCCACCGCCCAGAAGTACACCCGGGGGGTCGTCGGGCTGCGCACCGGCTCGGCGGGCTATCCCGGTGCGGCGGTGCTCGGCGTCGCCGGCGCCGGCACGGGGCTGTGCGGCATGGTGCGGTACTCCGGTGGTGCTGCCGACGCCGTGCGGGCCGACCATCCGGAGGTGGTCGTAAGCGAGGGCCGCGTCCAGGCCTGGGTCGTCGGCTCGGGCAGCGGTGAGGACGCCGGCCCGGCCCTGGCTCGGGCGCTCGAGGACGACGTGCCGGTCGTGGTCGACGCCGACGCGCTGCGCCACATCCGAGCGGGCGACGGGACGCTGGTGCTCACCCCGCACGCGGGCGAGCTCGCGACGATCCTCGGTGTCGAGCGGACAGCGGTCGAGGCC
>JBQCCW010000328.1:0-2828 GCA_051961835.1 Marmoricola sp.
ACCGCTCGCCACCGGAGAGCAGGCTGAGCCGCTTGACCTTCTTGCCGGGCGGCCGGGCCTCGACCTCGATGCCGGTCGCCAGCATGTTGTCGGGGTCGGTGAGCACCAGGCGCCCCTCGCCGCCCGGGAAGAGCCGGGCGAAGACATGGTCGAACGCCCGCGCGACGTCGCTCCAGGCCTCGGTGAGGACCTGCTCGACGCGCTCGTCGACCTCCCGGACGATGTCGAGCAGGTCCTTGCGGGTGCGGCGCAGGTCCTCGAGCTGCTCGGTGAGGAAGCGGTGCCGCTCCTCCATCGCGGTGAACTCCTCCAGCGCGAGCGGGTTGATCCGGCCCAGCTGGGCCAGTGCCCGCTCGGCCGCGCGGAGCCGCTTGGTCTGCTCCTCCCGGTCGTAGGGGGCCGGCTCGGGGACGTCCTCGCCCTCCTCCGTCTGCGCGGCGGGCACGAGCTGGTCGGGGCCGTACTCCCCCACCAGGCTGTCCCCGTCGAGCCCGAGCTCCTCCAGAGCCCGCTCCTCCAGCTGCTCGATGCGCATCCGCTGCTGCGTGCGGGCCATCTCGTCGCGGTGGCCGGCGTTGACGAGCTCGTCGAGGCTGCGGCCCTGCTGGCGCAGCTGCTCACGGACCGCCCGCAGCTGCTCCTCCCGACCCACCCGGCCCTGCTCGATCTGCGCACGCTCCGCGCCCGCGCGCTCCACCGACCGCTCGAGCCGGACGAGCACCTCGCCCGCACCCAGCGTCACCGCACGGGCGACCTCGCCCTGGCGCAGCACCTCGCGACGGCGCGCGATCGCCAGCGCCCGGGCCTCGCGCTCCGCCTTCGCCGAGGCCAGCAGCGCGTCGGCGCGACCGTGCAGGGCGCGCCCGCGCTCCTCGGCGGTGCGCAGGGCCAGCCGGGCCTCCATCTCCTGGGCGCGCGCCTGACGGGCAAGGTCGGCGAGTCGCTCCCGCTCGGTGGTGTCCGGCTCCTCGTCGGGGGCGTCCTCGGCGGCGGCGAGGCGCGCCTCGAGCTCGGCGAGGCCGGAGCTGTCCCGGTCGCGGGCCTCCTCGGCGGCGGCGATCGCCTGGGCGAGTCGCTCGGCTTCGGCGGTGGCGGAGCGGGCCTGGGAGCCGTACTGGCCGAGCTCCTCGGCGACGGCGGCCAGGGTGGCGTCGGACTCGTGGAGCTTGGCCAGGGCCACGTCGACCCGACGCTGCGCCTCGGCACGCTCGCGCTCGAGGGTGGCCCGGGTGAAGCCGAGCCGCTCGAGGTCGTGGGCGGCGCGCTCGAGCTGCTCGGTCGCCTCGTCGACGGCGGCCTGCACCTCCAGCAGGCTCGGCGCGGCGCCGGAGCCGCCGCTGGCGAAGTGGGCGCCGAGCACGTCGCCGTCGCGGGTTACCGCGACCACGTCGGGGGCCTCACGGACGAGGTCGCGGGCGGCGGCGAGGTCGTCGACGACGGCGGTCTTGAACAGCAGCCGGGTCAGCGCGGGCCGCAGGTCCTCCGGGCACTCGACGACGTCCACGGCGTACGTCGCTCCGGGCGGCAACCCGGGCCACGCGGCATCGTCGGTCGCCGGCGCAACGGCGGAGGCGAGCAGCATCCCGGCGCGGCCGAGGTCCTCCTCGCGCAGGTGCGCGATCGCGTCGACCGCGGCGTCGGCGTCGCGCACCGCGACCGCGTCGGCGGCGCGTCCGAGCGCGGCGGCGACGGCCGCCTCGTAGCCGCTGCGGACGTTGAGCAGCGCGGCGACGGTGCCGAGGAGTCCGTTGACCCGGTCGGAGGCGGCGAGCAGGGCGCCCTCGCCGTCCTTGCGGCGAAGCCCGAGCTCGAGCGCCTCCTTGCGGGCGGTGAGGGCGGAGCGCTCCCGCTCGGCGGCCTGGACCTCGGCGACGATCTTGTCGAGCCGGTCCTCGAGGTCGGCGAGCTGCGCGGAGGCGGCCTCGTGCTCGGCGTCGAGGCCCTCCTCGCCGGCGTCGAGTCCGGCGACCCTGGTCTCGAGCGCCGTGAAGCTGGCGCGGGCGCGCTCGGCGCGGGCCAGCGCGTCCTCGCGGGCTTCGCGCAGGCGGCCGACCTCCTCCTCGGCGGCGGCGGCGCGGCTGCGCAGCCCGTTGAGCTGGCCGTGCAGGCGGGCGATGCCCTCGCGGCGGTCGGCGGCGGCGCGCTGCATGCCGGCGACGCGGCGCTCCTCGGCGCCGAAGGCGTCCTCGGCCTCCTGGCGGGCGCCGATGGACTCCTGCAGCGCGGCCCGGTGCTCCTCGATCTCCGCGGTGATCTGCTCCTCGTGGGCGCGCGCCTCGGCCGCCTGCGCCTCGAGCTCCTCGGGGTCGCGGCCGGCGGGCACCGGCTCGGCGGCGACGGAGGCGGCGTTGCGGACCCGCTCCTCGGCGAGGCTCACCGTGCCGCGGATCCGCTCGCGCAGCCCGGACAGGCCGAACCAGGTCTCCTGCGCCCGCGACAGCGCCGGCAGGTCCTCGCGCAGCGCCGCCTCGAGGGCGCCCTCCTCCTCGCGGAGCGCGGCGAGCGCGCGCTCGACCTCGGCGCGGCGCTCGACGAGCACGGACTCGTCGGCGAGCTCCTGCTCCAGGGTGGTGCGGGCCTGGAAGAGGTCGTCGGCGAGCAGCCGGGCACGGGCGTCGCGGGCGTCGGCCTGGACGACGGCGGCCCGGCGAGCGACCTCGGCCTGCCGGCCCAGCGGCTTGAGCTGGCGGCGGATCTCGGTGAGCAGGTCGTTGAGTCGAGTGAGGTTGCCCTCGGTGGAGTCGAGCTTGCGGAGCGCCTTCTCCTTGCGCTTGCGGTGCTTGAGGACGCCGGCGGCCTCCTCGATGAAGCCGCGGCGGTCCTCGGGG
>JBQCCW010000329.1:0-15756 GCA_051961835.1 Marmoricola sp.
TCGGCCTTCTTGATCTTCGCCTCGTGGGTGTGCAGCGGCCGGAAGTCCGCCGGTGCCGCGGCCATGACCACCGCGTCGGCGCCCGCGGCTGCGGCGAGGACCTGCTCCTGCATCTGCGCGGTGGTCTCCACGCGCACGACCTTCGCTCCCGCGGGATCGGGCAGTGCGGTGTTCGCGGCGACCAGCGTCACCTCGGCGCCCCGGGCCAGGGCGGTGCGCGCCAGCGCGTACCCCTGCAGCCCGCTGGAGCGGTTGCCGAGGAACCGGACCGGGTCGAGGTATTCCCGGGCGCCGCCGGCCGAGACCACCACGTGGCGACCCGCCAGGTCACGTGCTCCCGTCTCCGACCGGGCGCGGTGCAGCACGGCCCGGGCGAGCGCGAAGATCTCCGTGGGGTCGGGGAGCCGGCCCTTGCCGGTGTCGGCGCCGGTGAGCCGTCCCTCGGCGGGGTCGACGACGAGCACGCCGCGCTCGCGGAGCAGCGCGACGTTGGCCTGGGTGGCGGCGTGCTCCCACATCTCGGTGTGCATCGCCGGCGCGAGCACGACCGGACAGCGTGCGGTGAGGAGCGTGCTCGTCAGCAGGTCGTCGGCCAGCCCGTGCGCGGCGCGCGCGAGCAGGTCCGCGGTCGCGGGGGCCACCACGACGAGGTCGGCGGTCTGGCCGAGCCGCACGTGCGGCACCTGGTGGACGTCGTCCCAGACCTCGGTGTGCACCGGCTTGCCGGACAGCGCGGCCCAGGTCGGCGCGCCCACGAACTCCAGCGCGGCGCGGGTGGGCACGACGGTGACGTCGTGACCGCTCTCGGTGAACAGCCGCAGCAGCTCGCACGCCTTGTAGGCGGCGATCCCCCCGGCCACGCCGAGGACGATCCGCGGGCGCTGCTCGCTGTGCGTCACGGCCGGTGCCGTCAGCCGGCGGGGTCGACCTCGACGGCGGAGGCGGCCGCAGCGGCGTCGGCCTCGCGCGCCGCCTGCTCGGCGGCCAGCTCCTCGGGGTCGACCTCCTCGCAGGTGAGCAGGTCCTCGTTGATCTCGCGCATGGCGATCGAGAGCGGCTTCTCCTGCACGTGGGTGTCCACGAGCGGGCCGACGTACTCGAGCAGGCCCTCCCCGAGCTGGGAGTAGTAGGCGTTGATCTGGCGGGCCCGCTTGGCCGAGTAGAGCACCAGCCGGTACTTGGAGTCGGTCTTGGTCAGCAGGTCGTCGATCGGGGGGTTGGTGATCCCCAGGGCGACAGGCTGGTTACCGGACACGCTCATCGAGCCTCACAGACGTCATCGGTGGTGCAAGGGTGGATCCTGCGGGATCTCGGGTGAGATCGCCGGGTCGCTGGTCGCCGCGGCTCCGGGCGCGCGGCGGCGCCCACCGGGCAGGCGGACGGTCAGGACCGCATCAACTCTACCAACTCCGCCGCCGCCTCCGGAATCGAGACGTTGACGACCGTCACGTCGAACTCGCGCTCGGCCGCCAGCTCCGCACGCACCGTCTCCAGGCGCCGGGTGCGCTCGGCCTCGTCCTCGGTGCCGCGCCCGACCAGGCGGCGCACGAGCTCGTCCCAGCTGGGCGGGGCGAGGAACACGAACCGGGCCTCCGGCATCCGCTCACGGACCTGACGCGCGCCCTGCAGGTCGATCTCCAGGAGTGCCAGCCGACCGGCGGCGAGCGCACGCTCGACGGGCGCCCGGGGCGTGCCGTAGCGAGCGGCGCGGTGCACCACCGCCCACTCCAGCAGCGCGTCGGCCGCGATCAGCCGGTCGAACTCCGCGTCGTCCACGAAGTGGTAGTGCACGCCGTCGACCTCGCCGGGACGAGCGGGCCGGGTGGTGACGGACACGGAGATCCAGACCTCCGGGTGGTGCTCGCGCACCCAGGCCGTGACGGTGCCCTTGCCGACCGCCGTCGGACCGGCGAGGACGGTGAGCCGGGAGCCACCGCCCTCGCCTCGCGGTACGGCGGGCTGCGTCACGCCCGCGTCACTTCGGCTCGAACTCCGCGACCAAGGCCGCCGTCTGCTTGGCGCCCAGGCCGCGCACCCGCCTGCTCTCGGCGATGCCGAGGCGGGTCATCACCTCACGGGCACGGACCTTGCCCAGGCCGGGCATCGACTGCAGCAGCTCACTGACCCGCATCTTGCCGATCACGTCGTTGGTCTCGCCTGCAGCGAGCACCTCGGCGATGGAGGCACCGGAGTGCTTGAGGCGGTTCTTGACCTCGGCGCGCTCCCGCCGCGAGGCAGCAGCCTTGTCGAGGGCGGCCTGGCGTTGTTCGGGAGTGAGGGAGGGCAGTGCCACGGAGAACCTTTCGGCGGCTGGGCGACAAGTCGTTGCACCGAGATGCTTCCGGCGCAGGAAGGAATCTAGTTCAGCCCGGGGGCCCTGCCACAACCCGCCGATCAGGTGCCGAGGTTGATCTTGCACACGTCGCGCGCTTCCTGTTCGATGCCCTGCGCGGCGGCCACCGTGTCGGGCGCGGAGAGCGCGTCGGCGGCGCGTCGGACCAAGGCGTCCTGGGCCGGTGTCACGCCCTTCGGCGGCTTGCCGTCGGCGAACGCCGACGGTCGGACGCCGGCTCGGTCCAGCGCGCGCTGCAGGCCCTTCACGGCGCCCAGGAAGACCTGCCACTCGTCGCTGAGATCCGGCGGCGCCGCAGCGGCCAGGGCGGACAGCATCGGCACCTGCTGCACGAGCGCGGTGGGCGAGTCGGCTGCCAGCATGTCGGCGAACGCGCGCCGGTCGGCGTTCAGCGCCGCACAGTACGACGCCGGCGTGTTGTCCTGACCGAGGAGGCCGGACAGCGGGTTGCCGCCCCCGCAACCGGCTGCGAGCAGGACCGGCGCGACAAGCAGAGCGCGTCCCCAGCGACCGGTCCGCGCGGTCACCCCAGCACCCCCCGCAGCGCGTCGTTGGTACGCCGCGCGGCATCGACCAGGTGACCGGGGGCCGGGCCGGCGCCGAGCACCTCTCGGGAGCTCGCCGGCACGACCTGGGGCAGCACGCCGGCGAAGATCCGCCGGACGTCGTCCGGCGTACCTCCCTGTGCGCCGATGCCCGGGACCAGCAGCGGACCGCCGATCGCCAGGCTCTCCTCGGTGCTGCCGATCGTCGCGCCCACGACCGCGCCGAAGGACCCCATCGGCGTCGCGCCCTCATTGAGGGCGGCGAGCTCGGCGAGGACCGTGCCGGCGACCGTGCGCCCGTCGCTCCCCCGCGCGTGCTGCACCTGGGGGCCTTCGGGGTTCGAGGTCAGCGCCAGCACGAACACGCCGCCGCGGTGCCGGGCCGCCACCTCGTAGAGCGGCGCCAGGCTGCCGAACCCGAGGAAGGGGCTGGCGGTGATCGCGTCGACGGCGATCGGCGAGCGCGGGTCGAGGTACGCCTCGGCGTAGGCCTGTGCGGTCGACCCGATGTCACCGCGCTTGACGTCGAGCACCACCTGGGCGCCGGCGTCCCGGCAGATCCTGACCGTCCGCTCCAGCACGGCGATGCCCGCCGAGCCGAACCGCTCGAAGAAGGCCGACTGGGGCTTCACCGAGGCCACCACCGGCCCCAGCGCCTCGGCCGCCGACAGCGCGAAGCGCTCGAGCCCGGCCACGGTGTCCTCGAGCCCCCACCGCGCCAGCAGCGCGGCGTGCGGGTCGATGCCGGCGCACAGCGGCCCGCGGGCGTCCATCGCGGCGCGCAGGCGTGCCCCGAACGGCGGGACGGCGAGGTGGTCACTCATCCTGGCCTCCTACGGCGCGGCCACGCAGCGCCCGGTTGATCCGCGCGGCCCAGAGCGGACCCTGGTAGACGAACGCCGTGTAGGCCTGGAGCAGGTCGGCGCCGGCGTCGAGCCGCTCACGGGCGTCCGCGGCGCTGCCGATGCCGCCCACGCCGACCAGGCAGAGATCCTCCCCCACGCGGCCGCGGAGGAGGCGGACCACGTCGGTCGCCCGTCGCCGCAGCGGCGCCCCGGAGAGTCCCCCGCCGCCGGCCGCGTCGACCTCGGCGGCGGACGAGCGGAGACCGTCGCGGCGGACGGTCGTGTTGGTGGCGACGATGCCGTCCAGGCTCTCGCTGGTGGCGAGGTCGGCGACCGCCAGCACGTCGTCGTCGTCGAGGTCGGGCGCGATCTTCACCAGCAGCGGCACCCGGGCATCGGTGACCTGGTCGGCGCGCCGCCGCACCGCACGCAGCAACGGTGCGAGCTTCTCCACCGCCTGGAGATCGCGGAGGCCCGGAGTGTTCGGGGAGGAGACGTTGACGACCAGGTAGTCGGCGTACGGAGCGAGGAGACCGGTGGACTTCTCGTAGTCGCGGACCGCCTCGTCCTCGGGCACCACCTTCGTCTTGCCGATGTTCACCCCGAGGACGGCGCGCGCGCCGTCGGCGTGCCGGTCGCGCCAGGCCGCCAACCGGGTCGCCACCGCGGCCGCGCCGTCGTTGTTGAACCCCATCCGGTTGACCACGGCGTGGTCGGCCGGCAGCCGGGCCAGCCGCGGCTTGGGGTTCCCGGGTTGCGGCTCCCCCGTGACGGTGCCGATCTCGACGAAGCCGAACCCGAGCCCGGCGAGCGCGTCGATGCCGTGGGCGTTCTTGTCGAACCCCGCAGCCAGGCCGAGCACGGAGGGGAAGTCGATCCCCATGGCGCGCACGGCAGGCGCTCCGGGGGCCAACGGCGCGAGCAGAGGACGGGCCGCACGGATCGCCCCGAAGGCGGCGTGGTGCGCCGCCTCCGGGTCGGTCCGGGTGAGCACGTGGTCGAAGAGCAGCCGGTACGGCGAGAGCCTCATCGCGGGCCGATCAGTGCGCCTCGGTGACCAGGCGGCCCCAGTCCTGCAACGAGCGCACGCCGATGTCCGCGGCCGTGACCGCCTCGATGCCCTGCACGGCGGCGCCGAGTCCCTGCACCGTCGTGATGCAGGGGATGTTCGCCATGATCGCCGCGGTCCGGATCTCGTAGCCGTCGATCCGCGGCGAGCCGTTGGTGGCGGACCCGTGCGGCGTGTTGACGACGAGGTCGACCTTGCCGTCGAGGATCAGCTGCACGCAGGTCGGCTCCCCGTCGGGTCCGCTGCCCTCGAAGTGCTTGCGCACCGCGGTCGCCGGGATCCCGTTGCGGCGCAGCACGTCCGCGGTGCCCTCGGTCGCCAGCACCTCGAAGCCCAGATCGTGCAACCGCTTGATCGGGAAGATCATCGTGCGCTTGTCCCGGTTCGCCATCGACACGAACACGCTGCCACGAGTCGGCAGGGAGCCGTAGGCACCGGCCTGGGACTTGGCGAAGGCGCGGCCGAAGGTGCCGTCGAAGCCCATCACCTCCCCGGTCGACTTCATCTCCGGGCCGAGCACGGTGTCGACGTTCTTGCCGTCGGGCGTGCGGAACCGGTTGAACGGCATCACCGCCTCCTTGACCGCGATCGGGGCGTCGCCGGGCAGGTCGCCGCCGTCGCCCTCGGCCGCCAGCAGGCCCTCCGCCCGCAGCGCCGCGATGCTCTCGCCGAGCATCACCCGCGCCGCCGCCTTCGCCAGCGGCCGGGCGGTCGCCTTGGAGACGAACGGCACCGTACGACTGGCTCGCGGATTGGCCTCGAGCACGTAGAGCACGTCGGAGCCGATCGCGAACTGGATGTTGATCAGGCCCCGGACACCGATGCCCCGAGCGATCGCCTCGGTGGCCTCGCGGATCCGGACGATCTCGCCGTGGCCGAGCGTGATCGGCGGCAGGGCGCACGAGGAGTCACCGGAGTGGATGCCGGCCTCCTCGATGTGCTCCATCACCCCGCCGAGGTAGAGCTCGGTACCGTCGTAGAGGGCGTCCACGTCGATCTCGACCGCGTCGTCGATGAATCGATCGACGAGCACGGGCCGGTCCGGCGAGATCCCCGATCGACCCGTGGCCTGGACGACATAGCTTTCCAGCGCTCCGTCGTCGTACACGATCTGCATGCCGCGGCCGCCGAGCACGTACGACGGGCGCACGAGCACCGGGTAGCCGATCTCGGCAGCGATCGAGCGCGCCTCGGCGAACGAGGTCGCCATGCCGTGCTTGGGCGCGGTGAGGCCGGCCTCGGCGAGCACCCGCCCGAAGGCGCCCCGCTCCTCGGCGAGGTCGATCGCGGCCGGCGAGGTGCCGACGATCGGGACCCCGGCCTCCTCCAGGCCCCGGGCGAGGCCGAGCGGCGTCTGGCCGCCGAGCTGGCAGATGACGCCCGCGACCGGGCCGGCCTGCTGCTCGGCGTGGACGATCTCGAGCACGTCCTCCAGGGTGAGCGGCTCGAAGTAGAGCCGGTCGGAGGGGTCATAGTCGGTGGAGACGGTCTCGGGGTTGCAGTTGACCATCACCGTCTCGTAGCCGGCGCCCCCGTGCGCCGCGGACAGCGCGAGGCTGGCGTGCACGCAGGAGTAGTCGAACTCGATGCCCTGGCCGATCCGGTTGGGTCCGGAGCCCAGGATGATCACCGCCGGCCGCTCACGTGGCGCCACCTCGGTCTCCTCGTCGTAGGAGGAGTAGTGGTACGGCGTCCGGGCGGCGAACTCCGCAGCGCAGGTGTCGACGGTCTTGTAGACCGGGCGGATGCCCAGGGCGTGCCGTACGCCCCGGACGACCGCCTCGGGCATGTCGCGCATCCGGCCCAGCTGGGCGTCGGAGAACCCGTGCCGCTTGGCGAGCCGGAGCAGCGCCGGCGTGAGCTCCGGCGCGTCGATGATCGCCTGTGCGATCTCGTTGATCAGACACAGCTGGTCGACGAACCACGGGTCGATCGCCGTCGCGTCGTGCACCTCCTGGGGGGTGGCACCGGCCCGGATCGCGTCCATCACCTTGCGCAGCCGGCCGTCGTGGGGGCTGGCAGCGGCCTCGAGGAGCGCCTGCTTGTCCAGGTCGACGAAGCGGTGCGACCAGTCGAACGGCGCCTTGGCGTCCTCCATCGAGCGCAGCGCCTTCTGCAGTGCCTCGGTGAAGTTGCGCCCGATCGCCATCGCCTCGCCCACGGCCTTCATGTGCGTGGTGAGCACCGGGTCGGCGCCGGGGAACTTCTCGAACGCGAAGCGCGGCACCTTCACCACGACGTAGTCCAGCGCTGGTTCGAAGCTCGCGGGGGTCTCGGCGGTGATGTCGTTCGGGATCTCGTCGAGGGTGTACCCGATCGCGACCTTGGCCGCGATCTTCGCGATGGGGAAGCCGGTCGCCTTGGAGGCGAGGGCGCTCGAGCGCGAGACGCGCGGGTTCATCTCGATGACGACGACCCGGCCGTCGCGCGGGTTCACCGCGTACTGGATGTTGCAGCCGCCGGTGTCCACGCCCACCGAGCGGATGATGCCGATCGAGAGGTCACGCAGGTACTGGTACTCGCGGTCGGTGAGCGTCATCGCCGGCGCGACCGTGATCGAGTCGCCCGTGTGGACGCCCATCGGGTCGAGGTTCTCGATCGAGCAGACGATCACCACGTTGTCGGCGGTGTCGCGCATGACCTCGAGCTCGTACTCCTTCCAGCCGAGGATCGACTCCTCCAGAAGCACCTCGGTGGTCGGGCTCGCCGCCAGGCCGGCCCCGGCGATGCGCCGCAGGTCGTCCTCGTCGTACGCCATCCCCGAGCCCAGCCCGCCCATCGTGAAGCTGGGTCGCACGACCGCGGGATAGCCGAGTGTCTTCACGGCCTCCAGGCAGTCGTCCATCGTGTGGCAGATGACGCTGCGGGCGACCTCACCGCCCAGCTCCTCGACGATCCGCTTGAACGACTCGCGGTTCTCACCGCGGTCGATCGCCTCGATGCTCGCGCCGATGAGCTCGACGCCGTACTTCTCGAGCACGCCGTTCTCGGCGAGCTTGACGGCCGTGTTGAGGGCGGTCTGGCCGCCGAGGGTGGCGAGCAGCGCGTCGGGCCGCTCCTTCTCGATGACCTTCTCGACGAACTCCGGCGTGATCGGCTCGACGTAGGTGGCGTCGGCGAACTCGGGGTCGGTCATGATGGTGGCGGGGTTGGAGTTGACCAGGATCACCCGCAGGCCCTCGGCCTTGAGCACCCGGCAGGCCTGGGTGCCGGAGTAGTCGAACTCGCAGGCTTGGCCGATCACGATCGGGCCGGAGCCGATCACCAGGACGGACTGGATGTCCTCACGCTTCGGCATCAGGCGTCGCTCCCCATCAAGTCGCAGAACCGGTCGAACAGGTACGCCGCGTCGTGGGGGCCGGCCGCGGCCTCCGGGTGGTACTGCACCGAGAACGCCGTGAGTCGCCCCTGGTCATCGCGCAGCTCGAGACCCTCCACGACGTCGTCGTTGAGGCAGACGTGGCTCACCGTCGCCTCGCCGTACGGCGTCGTCGTCGGTTCCAGGGACGGCGCGCCGGGCCATTGAACGGCGAACCCGTGGTTGTGGGCGGTGACCTCGACCTTGCCGGTGGTGCGGTCCATCACCGGCTGGTTGATGCCGCGGTGGCCGTAGGTGAGCTTGTAGGTGTCGAAGCCGAGCGCTCGCCCGAAGAGCTGGTTGCCGAAGCAGATGCCGAAGTACGGCAGGCCGCGCTCCAGCGCCTGCTGCAGCAGCGCGATCTGGTGCGTGGTCGCGGCCGGGTCGCCGGGGCCGTTGGAGAAGAAGAGCCCGTCGGGCTGCACCGCGAGGACGTCGTCGATCGAGGCGGTCGCGGGAAGCACGTGCACCTCGATGCCGCGCTCGGCCATCATCCGGGGGGTGTTCGCCTTGATGCCGAGGTCGATCGCGGCGACGGTGAAGCGCTTCTCGCCGGCGGCCGGGACGACGTACGCCTCGGTGGTGGTGACCTCGTCGGCGAGCTCGGCGCCCCGCATCTCGGCGCTGTCGCGGACGCGGGCGGCAAGGGCCTCGGGGTCGGACTCGGTGGTCGAGATGCCGACGCGCATCGCGCCGCGCTCGCGCAGGTGGCGGGTCAGGGCGCGGGTGTCGACGCCGCTGATGCCGACCACGCCCTGGGCGCGCAGCGCGTCGTCGAGCGTGGTGGTGGACCGCCAGTTCGACGGGATGCGGGCGGGGTCGCGGACGACGTAGCCGCTCACCCAGATCTTCGAGGACTCCGGGTCCTCGTCGTTCATGCCGGTGTTGCCGACGTGCGGCGCGGTCATCACGACGACCTGCCGGTGGTAGGACGGGTCGGTCAGCGTCTCTTGATAACCGGTCATGCCGGTCGAGAAGACCGCTTCGCCGAAGGTCTCGCCTTGGGCTCCGAACGACTCGCCGTGGAAGGTGCGGCCGTCCTCGAGGACGAGCAACGCGGGCACTGGCGTGCGGGTAGCAACAGCCACCTCGGGCCTCCTTCTCCGCCTCACAGGACGGTGGTTAAAGGATGTTCGAGCAAGCCCGACCTTACCAGCGGCGTCGTCGCGTCTCCTCGCCGGTCCACGCCCGGCGGGCAGTCGGTGCGGGCCGTCAGTACGCCGTGCCGCCCCGCAGCGGCCCCGGGCGACCGTCGGGATCGTGGATGCGGTCGAGCAGGGGCGCCACCCGCACCCGTTGCCATCGTGACAGCTCGGGGATCGGAAGCGTGCGGAGCCGCCCGGCGGGCCGCGGGCCGACCCGTCCGCTCGCGTGCCAGGCGTCCAGCCGGGCGGCGCTGGAGGCGAGGGTGTCGAACATGTCGCCGGACTCGACGCAGTCGGCGAGCGCGGCCTCCAACCCCCGATCGCGGACCTCGGCGGCGCGGTCGAGGTGCTCGGCGAGGAGGCCGAGGCGCAGCCCGCGTGCGTACTCCTCGTCGAGGACGACGGCGGACAGCTCGGAGTCGTGGGTCCAGGACCGGCGGTTGAAGTTGTCGGAGCCCACGCCGGCCCAGATGTCGTCGACGACGCAGACCTTTGCGTGTACGTAGACCGGCGTGCCGGCATGGTTCTCCAGGCTGTAGGCGGCGACGCGACCGGGGGCCACCGCCTGCAGCCTCCCCAATGACCGCATCCGGCCGAGCAGCTGGGCGGTGCGCTGCACCCCGGTGACGTCGGGGAAGCGGGGCACCACGACCACCAGCCGGAGGCCTTCGTCGGCGCGAAGCGCCTCCTCGAACGGGCGGCCGACGTCGTTGCCCCAGAAGTACTGGTCCTCGACGTAGACCAACCGGCGGGCCCGACGGAGCACCTTGAGGTAGCCGCGGGCGACACTGCGCTCCCCGCCGCGGGCGAAGGGGTAGTCGCGGCCGTGTCGCAGGTTGGGGTAGGTGCGCAGCAGCTGGACGACGTGCGAGCCCACCGCAGGCGGGGGTGGCCACTGCTCTGGGAGACCGTCGGCTCTGGTGCGCAGCCGGTGCAGGCGGTCGGCGGCCTTGCGGATCGGGCTGCGACTCAGCGGGGTCGGGTCCTCCCACCGCTCGCGGAACACGGTCTCCACGTCGTGGACGGCCGGCCCTCGGATCGCCACCTGGACGTCGTGCCACGGCGGGTGGGCGCCGTACTCGTCGGTGAGCGGCTGCGGTTGCGGGTCGCCGTGGTGCTCGGCATCGTCCCGGCGGTTGTGAGCCAGATCGATGCCGCCCACGAAGGCGACGTCGCGAGTCGGATCGTCACGATGCCGGATCACGACGAACTTCTGGTGGTGGGATCCGCCGCTGCGCACCCGCATGTCGAGCAGCACCTCGGCGCCGCGCTGTTGCAGCTGCTCGCCGAGGTGGCGGTTCTCGGTCGCGAAGAAGCCGGTCTGGTCGAGGTGCGAGCGCCAGACCAAGCCGCGCACGGCGACCCCGCGTTCGTTCGCGGCGCTGAGGACCTCGACCATCTCGCTGCCGGGCCGGCCCGTCAGGCGCTCGTCGGCATCGCCCTGCCAGTCGGTGAAGAAGACCAGGTCGCCCGGACCGGTGGCGTGCAGCGCGGCGCAGAGCTCCTCGAAGTACGTGGACCCGTGCACGAGCGGACGGACCAGATTGCCCTCCGACCACGCGCGCTCCCCCGGGTGCAGGTCGTCCAGCCGCGTTTGTGCGTTGCCTCGCTCGGCCCTGGTCAGCAGCCATGCGGCCGGGTCGGTCATGTCCCGAGCATGCCCGACGCCGGGGAACCGCCGAGCGGGCACTTCTGTACCCCGTCCGGCCGCCGAGCGGGCACTTCTGTACGCCGCACGTGCGCCGAGCGGGCACTTCTGTACGCCGTCCGGCCGCCGAGCGGGCAGTTCTGTACCCCGTCCGATGGCGCACGGGCGGTGACGCCGGGTGGACGACGACCCTCAAGCAAGGCCGCGCAGTGGTCGGGCGAGCCACCGACCCAAGGCGAGGCGTACACAACCGCCCGCTCGGCGGTCCCGAGGCGTACACAACCGCCCGCTCGGCGTTAGTGGGGGCGGCCGTCGAGGACGGTCGGGCGGCCGCGGAGGAAGGTGGCGACCACCCGGCCGGGCAGCTCCCTGCCGGCGTACGGCGTATTGCGCGACAGCGACGCCATCGCAACCGGGTCGACGGTCCGAGTGACCGACGGGTCGTAGAGGACGACGTTCGCCGGCGCCCCGACCTCGAGCGGCCGGCCCTGGTCCTCCAGCCGGCCGATCCGGGCGGGTGCGAGCGACATCCGGTCCGCGAGCCCGGCCCAGTCGAGCAGGCCGGTGTCCACCATCGTCGCCTGCACGATCGACAGCGCGGTCTCGAGGCCGAGCATCCCGAAGGCCGCCGCCTGCCACTCGCAGTCCTTGTCCTCGTGCGGGTGCGGCGCGTGGTCGGTGGCGACGACGTCGACGGTGCCGTCGGCGAGGCCGGCACGGAGCGCCTCGACGTCGGCGGCCGAGCGCAGCGGCGGGTTGACCTTGTAGATCGGGTCGTAGGTGGCCGCCAGCTCGTCGGTGAGCAGCAGGTGGTGGGGGCAGGCCTCGGCCGTGACCTGCACCCCCCGGCTCTTCGCCCAGCGCACGATCTCCACCGACCCGGCGGTCGAGACGTGGCAGACGTGCAGCCGCGACCCCACGTGCTCGGCGAGCAGGCAGTCCCGGGCGATGATCGCCTCCTCGGCGACGGCCGGCCAGCCGGCGAGACCGAGGCGCCCGGACAGCTCACCCTCGTTCATCTGGGCGCCGTCGGTGAGCCGCGGCTCCTGCGCGTGCTGGGCCACCACGCCGTCGAAGGCCCTGACGTACTCCAGCGCCCGGCGCATCAGCACCGGGTCCGCCACGCACTTGCCGTCGTCGGAGAACACCCGCACCCGGGCCGCGGAGTCCGCCATCGCGCCCAGCTCGGCGAGCCGCTCCCCGGCCAGCCCCACGGTGACGGCGCCGACGGGGTGCACGTCGGCGTAGCCGGCCTCCCGGCCCAGCCGCCACACCTGCTCGACCACGCCGGCGGTGTCCGCGACCGGGTCGGTGTTGGCCATCGCGAACACCGCCGTGAAGCCACCGAGCGCGGCGGCACGCGTGCCCGTCTCGACGGTCTCGGCGTCCTCACGGCCCGGCTCGCGCAGGTGGGTGTGCAGGTCGACGAGCCCGGGCAGGGCGATCAGGCCGGCCGCGTCGACGGTCACGACGTCCGCTCCGTCCGCTCCGTCCGACTCGTCGATCGCGGGAGCTATGTCAGCGATCACGCCGTCGCGGAGCAGCAGGTCGACCGGGTCGCCGCCCAGCACCCGGGCGCCACGGATCAGGTAGGCGGTCACGCGTCGATCTCCTCGGTGGTCGCGGCGGTCTCGCCGCCGATGGCTGGTTCGCTGCCGCCGAGCAGCAGGTAGAGCACGGCCATCCGGACGGCCACGCCGTTGGTGACCTGCTCGACGATCACCGACCGCTCGGAGTCGGCCACGTCGGCGGTGATCTCCATGCCGCGGATCATCGGGCCCGGGTGCATCACGATGGCGTGGTCCTGCAGGCGCGCCATCCGCCGCGAGTCGAGGCCGTAGCGCCGGCTGTACTCCCGCACGGTCGGGAAGTACGCGGCGTTCATGCGCTCGCGCTGCACGCGGAGCATCATCACGACGTCGGCGGTCGGCAGCACCGCGTCGAGGTCGTAGGAGGTCTGCACCGGCCAGCTGTCCACGCCGTACGGCAGCAGCGTGGGCGGGGCGACCAGGGTCACCTCGGCGCCCAGGGTGCCGAGCAGCAGCGCGTTGGAGCGCGCCACCCGGCTGTGCAGGATGTCGCCGACGATCGCAACCCGGCGCCCCTCCAGGCTGCCGAGGTGTCGCGTCATCGTGAAGGCGTCGAGCAGCGCCTGCGTGGGGTGCTCGTGGGTGCCGTCGCCGGCGTTGACCACGCTGGAGCGCGACCAGCCGGCGTGGGCGAGGTTGTGCGGCGCCCCGGAGGCCCAGTGGCGTACGACGACGGCGTCGGCGCCCATCGCCTCGAGCGTGAGCGCGGTGTCCTTCAGCGACTCCCCCTTGCTCAGCGAGGAGCCCTTCGCCGAGAAGTTGATGACGTCGGCCGACAGCCGCTTGGCCGCGGCCTCGAAGGAGATCCGGGTGCGGGTGGAGTCCTCGAAGAACAGGTTGACCACGGTGCGGCCGCGCAGCGCGGGCAGCTTCTTAATCGGACGGTCGGCGAGCGAGCGCAGCTCCGCGGCGGTGGCGAGCACCAGCTCGGCGTCGTCGCGGCTCAGGTCGCCGGCGCTGAGGAGGTGCTTCTTCACCGCGCTCCTCCGTCCTCGACGCCGAGGAGCACCGCGTCGGCGCCGTCGTACTCCTCCAGCCGCACGGCGACCTTCTCGGCGAGCGAGGTGGGCAGGTTCTTGCCGACGAAGTCGGCGCGGATCGGCAGCTGGCGGTGCCCGCGATCGACGAGCACCGCGAGCTGCACGGCCGCGGGCCGTCCGATGTCGTTCATCGCGTCGAGCGCAGCCCGGATGGTGCGGCCCGAGAAGAGGACGTCGTCGACCAGCACGACCACCCGGTCGTCGATGCCGCCCTCGGGGATCTGGGTGGGGAGCAGCGGGCGGGCAGGCTTGAGGCGCAGGTCGTCGCGATACATGGTCACGTCGAGGGACCCGACCGGGACCTGCACGCCCTCGACCCGGCTGATCTTCGCCGCGACGCGGTGGGCGAGGTGGGCGCCACGTGTCGGGATGCCCAGGAGCACCAGGCTGGCGGCCCCGCGGTTGCGCTCGAGGATCTCGTGCGAGATCCGGGTCAGCGCACGGTCGATGTCGCGGGAGTCGAGCACCGCCCGACCGGTCGCGGTCGGATCGGGGTCGGCAGACCCGGGGGACTCGGTGGGAGCAGACATCGGTGTCCGGACCTCCTTCTCCGCCTCACAGGACGGCTCGTTAAAGGAAATCGATCGACCCGGAGCCTACCCGAGATCGTCCCCCAGGTCGGCCAGCGCCGCCTCCACCGCCCGGTGGTACGTCGGGTAGGCGAAGTGCATCGTCCGCAGCGTGCTCACCGGCACCTCGGCGTGCACCGCCAGGGTCAGCATCGAGAGCACCTCGCCGCCGGCCGGCCCGACGGCGGTCGCGCCGACCAGCACGCTCCGGTCGGCGTCGACGACGAGCTTGACCATCTCCGGCGACTCGGTGATCCAGCCCCGGGCGCCACCGTCGGCGCGGCCGATCCGCACGGCGACGCCCGCGTCGCGGGCCTGCTGCTCGGTCATGCCGACCGAGCCGACCTCCGGGTCGGTGAACGTCACCCGAGGGACGGCGTGGTCCTCGGCAGGAGCACGCTCCTGCCCGAGCACGTCAGCGATGACCAGGTCGCCCTCGTCCATCGACATGTGCGTGTAGGCGCCGCGGCCGGTGATGTCGCCGATCGCCCAGACCCCGTCGGCGGCCCGCAACCGCTCGTCGGTCGGCACGGAGGGGGCGTCGGGGTCGAGGCCGACGGTCTCCAGGCCGATGCCGTGCAGGTTGGGGCGCCGGCCGGCTGCCACCAGGAGACGGTCGGCGCTGACATGCTCGGACCCCAGGTCGGCGGTGAACCGGCCCTCGGCGTAGCCGACCGACCGGATCTGCGCGTCGGTGCGCACCGCGACACCGTCGGCCGCCAGCGCCCGCTCCACCAGCGCGCTCGCCTCGGGCTCCTCGGCCGCCAGCAGCCGCGGTGCGGCCTCCACCAGGGTCACCGCGACACCGAACCGGGCGAAGACCTGGGTGAGCTCGGCGCCGATCGCGCCGCCGCCGATCACCAGGAGCGAGGCCGGCACCTCGGTGAGGACGACCGCGTCGCGGTTCGTCCAGTACGGCGTGTCCGCGAGGCCGTCGATCGGCGGGGCACCCGGCTCGGTGCCGGTGTTGAGCACCACCCCGCGGCGGGCGGCGTACACGACGTCGCCCACGACGACCCGGCCTGGACCGTCCAGGCGCCCCTCCCCCCGGACGAATCGCACGCCGGCTTCCTGCAACCGGTCCACCGCGACTGTGTCGTCCCAGTCGTCGGTGGCCTGCTCACGGATCCGGGCGGCGACCGGCGTCCAGTCCGGACGCACCTGCGCACCCCCGGCGCTGTCGGAGACGCGACGGCCTTCGGCGAGCAGGTGCGCCGCGTGGATCATCATCTTGCTCGGCACGCAGCCGTAGTAGGGGCACTCTCCCCCGACGAGTCGCCGGTCGATGCCCACCACCGACAGACCGGCCGTGGCCAGCTCGGTGGCGACGTGCTCGCCGCCCGGCCCCAGACCCAGCACGACGACGTCGCAGTCCACTGTCTGGCTCGTGCGCTCCTCGGCCCTGGCGACGAGTCAAGCCCACCGCCGGGCCTCAGACAACCGGCGGTCAGCGCAACCGGCGGTCAGCACGACCGGCGGTCAGCGCGAGAGGTGCCGGGCGCGCACCAGCGCGAACAGGCCGTAGCAGCCGATGCCGAGCGCGACGAGCGCCAGCAGCCAGGGCCCGAAGGGCTGCTGGACCACCTTGTGCAGCG
>JBQCCW010000330.1:0-16239 GCA_051961835.1 Marmoricola sp.
CCCCGCTGGCCCTGGTAGCGCGAGCCGTACTTCTGCGATCCGTACGGGTGCGCGGAGGCGGAGGTGAGCCGGAAGAAGCAGAACTGACCGATCTTCATACCGGGGTAGAGCTTGATCGGCAGCGTCGCGACGTTCGCCAGCTCGAGCGTCACGTGACCGGAGAACCCGGGGTCGACGAAGCCCGCCGTGGCATGGGTGAGCAGCCCCAGGCGGCCGAGCGAGGACTTGCCCTCCACACGCGCGGCGATGTCGTCAGGCAGCGTCACCACTTCGTACGTCGAGCCGAGCACGAACTCCCCCGGGTGCAGGATGAACGGCTCGTCGCCCTCGGGCTCCACCTCGCGAGTGAGGTCGGACTGGTCGGCCGCCGGGTCGATGTGGGGGTACTTGTGGTTCTCGAACACCCGGAAATAGCGATCCAGGCGCACGTCGATCGACGACGGCTGGAGCATGCTCTCGTCCCACGGGTCCAGGGTCACCCGCCGGCCTCGGATCTCGGCCAGGATGTCGCGGTCGCTCAGCAGCACGCGCCCAACCTACCGCCGGCGCTCCGGCACCGGCTTGGCACCATGGCGCGGTGACCTCACCGATCTTCCACCGCTACGTCGCGCTCGGCGACTCCTTCACCGAGGGCGTCGGCGATCCCGACCCCGGGCGACCGAACGGCCTGCGTGGCTGGGCGGACCGCGTCGCGGAGGCGCTCGCCGCCCAGCCCGGCGCCGAGGACTTCGGCTACGCGAACCTCGCGATCCGGGGCCGCAAGCTCGGCGCGATCCTCGACGAACAGCTGGACCCGGCGCTCGCCCTGACACCCGACCTCGTGACGATCCACGCCGGCGCCAACGACGTGCTGCGCCCTCGGGTCGACCTCGACGCCATGGCAGCGGCGTACGACCGGGCGATCGGCCGGCTCGCCGCGTCCGGGGCCCGGGTGGTGATGTTCACGATCTTCGACCCGGGGAACTCGGGCATCTACGGGCCGGTCCGAGGGCGGATGGCGATCTACAACGAGTGGGCGCGGGAGATCGCCGAGACCCACGGCGCCGTGCTCGTCGACATGTGGCGGATGCGCGACGTCGGCCCCGCCGTCGAGTGGATGGACACCGACCGGATGCACCTCAACCCGGTAGGACACCAGCACATGGCGATCGCCGTACTCGAGGCCCTCGGCGTCGACCACCGACTGATACCGCTCGAGCGGACGCCCCCGGCCGACCGCACGCGACGTGAGCAGCTCGCCGAGGACGCCCGGTGGACGCGGGAGTTCCTGCTGCCCTGGGTCCACCGACGGGTGACCGGCCGCTCCTCGGGCGACAGCATCACCCCGAAACGGCCGGTCCTCGCGCCGATCTAGCGGGTCGTGTGCGGAACCGGTGGCTCTGGCTACCGCTTCCGCACTCGACTCAGGCGTGCTTGACGGCCTTGATGTCGATGACGAAGACGAGGGTCTGGCCGCCGAGCTGGCTGCCGGAGCCCTTGGGGCCGTAGGCGTACTTCGGCGGGATCGACACGATGAGGCGCGTGCCGACCTTCTGACCCACCAGCGCGGCACCGAAGCCCTCGACGACCTGGTTGGTCGCGAAGGTCGCCGGCTGCTTGCCGTAGCTCTGGTCGAAGATCTTCCCCGTGTTCCAGCTCGTGCCCTGGTAGTCGAGCGTGACCGAGTCGCCGGCGCGGACCGTGTCGCCGGACCCCTTCTTGAGCACCTGCAGCTCGAGCTGCGAGGGCGGCGGGGTCTTGGGGAGCTTCACCGTCGGCTTGCCCTTGGCGTCGAAGGTGACCTTCGCCTGGTTCTTGGTCCAGGCGGCGGGGACGAGCTGCTTCTTGATCGACACCAGGTCACTGACCACGACCACCGTGTCCTTGGGCGAGATGCCGGCCTGCGGGTTGCCCGAGGGACCGTAGACGGCTGTCGCGGGTGCGGTCGCCACGCTCCGCGTGCCGAGCGGCAGGCACGCGGCGCCCCCGGTGAAGAGCTCGGGAAGGTTGGCGTCGCCGACGGTGACGGTGAGCGGCTGGCTGCCGAGCTCCTTGCCGGAGCCGAGGTACACGCTGACCAGCGTGGTGACCTGCTGACCCTTCGACGGGGTGGCTCCGCTGCCCTTCTTCAGGATCGACCGCTCGGTGTCCGTGGCCTTGAGCTTCGGCGGGATGGTGGCCTTCTGCTGCTTGCCGAACGCGCCGGTCACCGAGACGCTGTCGCTCGTCTTGCCGGGCTTGAGGCCGGTGCAGGTCACGGCCGCCGGAGAGGCGGACGCCGAGCTCGCGGTCGAGGGGCTCGACGAGGCGCTGGCCTTGGCGTCGGCGGAGCCCGAGGAGCCGCAGCCGGCGACCACCATGCCGAGGGTCGCGAGCGCGGCGAGCGGTGCGCTCGCACGCAGGGTCGAGCGCAGGGCGGGGCGGACGTTCACAAGAAGACTCTTTTCGTCGTCGATCAGACCGGGGCCGGACACCGGACGGCGTCGCAGGGCCGCGGGGACGCCGACCAGTGTGCCAAGCCGCGTCAACCGGTCCCCGATCGGGTCGAGGGGTGGGCTACGATCACTCCTCGTCGGAGCCCGGCTCCGGCATGCGGATGTAGCTCAGTTGGTAGAGCGCGACCTTCCCAAGGTCGATGTCGCGAGTTCGAGTCTCGTCATCCGCTCCAGACCCCGCGCCGCACGGCCCCGCCGGCCGAGCGCGACGCTCCGCCCCACCGTCGATGTCGCGAGTTCGAGTCTCGTCATCCGCTCCAATGACATCCAGTTCGAGTTTCGTTCACCGCTCCAGCGGCTGAACCGAACGCAGCCCGGCTCCGTCTCCTCGTCATGGAGCACACGAGCGCCGGTCACACGGCCGGACACGACGACGGGTTCGGGGGAGCACCGCTGCACGCCGGAGTGGCCCCGTCCCCCTCCGGC
The DNA here is from genome assembly GCA_051961835.1 of Marmoricola sp. Taxonomy (GTDB): domain Bacteria; phylum Actinomycetota; class Actinomycetes; order Propionibacteriales; family Nocardioidaceae; genus Marmoricola. The sequence continues at coordinate 2,901 of JBQCCW010000330.1, forward strand.
CCCTACGCCGACCGCGGGGCGTGCTGAGGCGATCGGGGTGCACGGACCCAGCCCGGTGAGCAGACTCGACCCCGTGTCCCGACGAGGCGGCTCCGACGAGGCGCTGCTGCGTGCCCTGCATGCCGAGCACGGAGCGGCGCTGTGGCGGTACGCCCTGAGCCTCACCCATGGCGACCGGGCCCGCGCCGAGGATGTCGTCCAGGAGACCTTGCTGCGAGCCTGGCGGCACCCCGAGGTCCTCACCCCCGAGCGAGGCGTCTCGCGAGGATGGCTGTGGACCGTCGCCCGACACCTCGTCATCGACGAGGCACGATCGGCCCGTTCTCGTCACGAGGAGGTCCGCGCCCGGCTTCCCGAGCGTCCGGTCGACGACGAGGCGGACCGCGTGGTCGACCGTGAGCTGCTGGCGATCGCACTGAGCCGGCTCTCCCCGGAGCATCGGGAGGTCCTCCGGGAGTGCTACTACCGTGGTCGATCCGTGGCCGAGGCCGCCGTGGTGCTCGGCGTACCGGTCGGGACGGTGAAGTCACGCAGCCACTACGCCCTCCGCGCGCTACGCCTCGCGATCGAGGAACTGGGAGGGGTCGAATGAGTCACGACCGCTGGGCGCATCTGGACGCCGCCTTCCTCCTGCACGCGCTCGACGAGGAGGAGGCGGCGGCGTTCGAGGACCATGCCGCGACGTGTGAGGCATGCCGCGCCAGCGTGGCGGACCTGCGCGGCGTGCTGCCCTACCTCATCGGCAGCGACGAGGACCTGCTCGACGCAGGGCCCGAGCCGGCACCGCCCCCGACTTTGCTGCCGCATCTCCTCGAGGAGGCGCGGCGCACGCGTCGCCGCCGCAGCGTGCGGGTCGCCGCCGGCGCCGCCGTGGCAGCGGGGCTGGGGGCGGCCGCCGCGATTCTCGCGTTCGCCCTCCTGCCCGGCGGCTCGCCGGAGCACTCCGGCGACCCCGGCGCCGTGGCGGCACGCGCGATGACTCCGCTGCGCGCCGTCCCCGTCCGCGCGACCGCGGCACTGCAGCCGACCCCCTGGGGGACGCGCGTGACGGTGCACTGCCGGTACGCCGGGGGCGGCGTCCCGACCGGGGGCTATGCCTACGGACTGACGATCCGGGCCAGCGACGGCACCTCGCTCCGGCTCGGCACCTGGACCCTGATGCCCGGCCGCGACCTGACCTTCACCTCCGGCACGGCGCTCCCGCGCGCCGAGATCGCTGCGGTGGACATCACCACCACCGAGGGGACGCCGCTTCTGGAGCTGCGCGACTGAGCCGTCGTACTCCCCCGACCGACGCTGGGGCGCCCGCCGTACCGTGACGGCTGTGGACGACTTCGCCGGCTTCCCGGTCGCCGCCTTCGACTTCTACGACGACCTCGAGGTCGACAACACCAAGTCGTTCTGGGAGGCGCGCAAGGAGGTCTACGCCGGTGCCGTCCGGGCGCCGATGACCGCGCTGACCGACGCTCTCGCGGAGGAGTTCGGAGCGGCGAAGGTGTTCCGCCCGTACCGCGACGTCCGGTTCGCTAAGGACAAGACGCCCTACAAGGACCATCAGGGCGCCTTCGTCGCGGCGGCTCCGGCGACCGGCTGGTACGTCGAGATCGCCGCACCCGGCTTCCGCGTGGCGGCGGGCTTCTACCACGCCGAGAGCGCCGCGCTGGCGCGCATCCGAGCCGGCATGGTGGACGACCGCCGGGGCGCGGAGCTGGTCGCGCTGGTGGAGGGACTCGAGCGCGGCGGCTTCACGCGGGGCGGCGAGGTGCTGCGGACCGCGCCGCGCGGCTTCGACCCGACGCACCCCCGCATCGACCTGCTGCGGCACAAGTCGCTGACGCTGGGCCGGTCCTACGGCTTCGACGAGGTGATCCACACTCCCGGACTGCTCGACCGGGTGCGCGCCGATTGGCAAGTGCTGCGACCGCTTGTCGACTGGGTGTGTCGCGAGGTGCGCTGAGTTGCCCCTCGTGGCAGCGAGTTCGCCCTTGTGGCCCCGCGAGTCGTCGATTTCGGCCGCCGCGGCAGGGTCAGCTCTCCTTGCGAAGCGTCGCCATCGTGCGCTCGACCTCCCAGTGCGCCGACATGTGCCGGATGCGGCCGTCCGGGCCCAGCCGGTACGTGGCGATCAGGTCGGTGTCGGCCAGCGTGCCGTCAGCCATTCGGGTGGAGAACGTCCCGATGTTGGCGCAGGCGTCGCCGTTGGCGAAGGAGTCGCGGATGGTGAACCGGAACTCCTCGATCGGCGCGATCGCGACGTCCCAGAACGCCGAGATGCCGTCCTTGCCGCGATGTCCCTTGCCCTCGGGGTCGAAGAACGACGGACCGACGGGGTCCTCGAGGAGGGCGTCCTCGGTCCAGAGCTCCAGCCATTCGTCCTTGGCCTTACGCGAGACCGCGTCGTAGGAGCGCTGCGACATCCGGCGTGCCGGGTGGTCGCCGTCCGGCGCCTCCCAGGCGATGTACGGGGACTCGATCATGGCCGGGACTGTAACGCGTTCTAGTTCTCTCGGAAAGGGCGGCGCCCGTCGGTCATGTAACGCGGGGTTACCGGCCCGACACGCCGGCACCGGCACCGCTCCACAAGCACTAACCCCGCGTTACATGGGCCCTGTCGCGGCTCGTTCGTCAGTGCGGGAGCCAGGCGTCCTCGTCGGTGGTGCGGGCGGCGACGTCGTCGGGCAGGGCGCCCGCGGCGAGGGCAGCGACCGTGACCTCCTCGAACACCGAGCGCAGGCTGCTGCGGGCAGCGATCCAGACGAGCTGGAGCACCTCGGCATGGCCGGTGTAGGTCACCGCCTCCGGGCGGAGCCCGTAGACGCTGACCAGCGGACCATCGACGGCGCGGATGACGTCGGCCACGGTGATCGCCTCGGCGGGGCGGGCCAGCCGCCAGCCCCCCGCCTTGCCGCGTTGGCTGAGCACGATGTCGGACCGGCGCAGGTAGGCCAGGATCGCCTGCAGGAAGTTGTGCGGGATGTCCTGGGCCCGGCCCAGCTCCTCGGCGCTCACCGCGCGACCCCCGTCGCCCGCGGCGATCTCGATCAGCGCGCGCAGGGCGTAGTCGCTCTTCGCCGACACCCGCATGAGGTGAGTTTCTCAGACGGCTGCGACCACGGCGTACGACTCGACGGGCCCGCACCCGCAACTCGCGTGGCCAGAACGGGCAACTCGCGCGGCCACAACCCGCAAGTCGCGGGGTCAGGGGGCGGGGGCGGGGAGGGGGTAGGCGGCGCGGAGCAGGTCGGTGGCGGTGATGATCCCGACGAGCTGCTGCATGCTGTCGACCACGGGGACGCAGCCGGTGTCGGCCTCCTGGAGCAGCCGCGCCACCTCGACGGCGCGGGTGGTGACCCGGGCCGTCGCCGGGCGTCGCCCCATCACCAGGTGGACGGGCTTGCGCAGGGTGGCCAGATCGCGGGGCGTCTCGCTCACCGTGCCGACGTACGGGCTCAGGGCAGCCCACAGGCCCCGCTCGTCGACCGCCCCGACGAGGAGGCCGTTCTCCACGACGAGCAGGTGGCCGATCCGGTGGCGGCCGAAGAGGTCCCGCACGCGCGACAACCGGTCGTCGGGACCCACCGTCACCGGACGCGGCGTCATCAGCTCCAGCGCGGTGCGCGAGGTCGGCGCCTGCTCGACGTCCATGGCACCAGTGTGCTGCGGCGAGGGCGCCGGCGACCGCGATTCCGGTACGGCGCGCCCAGCTGACACCGCCTTCGCGCTGTGATGTCCGGATCATCCGGTTGCACCGGGCGTCCGCGCGACGCATAATCGAAGTTACCGGCCAGTAGCGCCGTGCCCCCGCGCCCTCCCGACGTCACCCGGGACGGCGCTGTGACGACGAGGAGAAGGTGGATCCGTGAGCCACTACAAGAGCAACATGCGCGACATCGAGTTCAACCTCTTCGAGGTGCTCGGCCGCGACGAGGTGCTCGGCACCGGCCCGTTCGAGGCGATCGACGGCGAGACCGCACGCTCGATCCTCGCCGAGGTCGACCGGCTGGCACGTGAGGACCTCGCGGCCTCGTTCGAGGACTCCGACCGCAACCCGCCGGTCTTCGACCCCGAGACGCACAACGCCCCCATCCCGGAGAGCTTCAAGAAGAGCTACCAGGCGTGGATGGACTCCGAGTACTGGCGCCTGCAGATCTCCGAGGAGCTCGGCGGCACGCCCGGCCCGTCCAGCCTGATCTGGGCCCTCGGCGAGCTCGTGCTCGGCTCCAACGCCCCGGTGTGGATGTATGCCGCGGGCCCGGCGTTCGCCGGCGTCGTGCACCGCAACGGCACCGACCGCGACAAGCACATCGCCCAGATCATGGTCGACCGCCAGTGGGGCTGCACGATGGTGCTCACCGAGCCCGACGCCGGCTCCGACGTCGGGGCCGGGCGCACGAAGGCCACCCTCAACGAGGACGGCTCCTGGAACATCACCGGCGTCAAGCGCTTCATCACCTCGGCGACCAACGACATGACCGAGAACGTCATGCACCTCGTCCTCGCCCGCCCCCAGGGCGTCGAGGGCGCCGGTGGCCCGGGCACCAAGGGACTCTCGCTGTTCATCGTCCCCGAGCACCACTTCGACCACCAGACCGGCGAGCTCACCGGTGAGCGCAACGGCGTCTACGTCACCAACGTCGAGCACAAGATGGGCATCAAGGTCTCCAACACCTGCGAGGTCACCTTCGGGGACCCGCAGGTCGGCGGCGGCGAGCCCGCCAAGGGCTGGCTGCTCGGCGAGGTGCACAACGGCATCGCGCAGATGTTCCAGGTGATCGAGAACGCCCGGATGATGGTCGGCACCAAGGCCATCGCCACGCTCTCGACCGGCTACCTCAACGCCCTGGAGTACGCCAAGTCGCGCGTGCAGGGCGCCGACCTCACGCAGTCGGCCGACAAGACCGCGCCGCGGGTCACGATCACGCACCACCCCGACGTCCGCCGCTCACTGATGACGCAGAAGGCGTTCGCCGAGGCGATGCGGGCGCTGGTCCTCTACACCGCCTCCTGGCAGGACCGGGTCCAGATCGCCGAGCACAACGGCGAGCGCGACGAGCTCGCCGAGCGCGTGAACGACCTGCTGCTGCCGATCGTCAAGGGGTACGGCTCCGAGCGGTCGTGGGTGCTGCTCGGCACCGAGTCGCTGCAGACGTTCGGCGGGTCGGGGTTCCTGCAGGAGTACCCCATCGAGCAGTACGTCCGCGACGCCAAGATCGACACCCTCTACGAGGGCACCACGGCCATCCAGGGCCAGGACTTCTTCTTCCGCAAGATCGTCAAGGACCAGGCGCAGGCGCTCGGCCACCTGGCCGGCGAGATCCAGGGATTCTTGGACGAGACCGGCTCTGTTGATTCCGATGGCCGACTCAAGGTCGAGCGGGAGCTGCTCGCCACGGCGCTCCAGGACGCGCAGGCGCTGGTCGGCTACATGATCAACACGCTGATGGCGGCCGACGAGTCCCACGGCGGCGACATCAACAACATCTACAAGGTCGGCCTCAACACCACGCGGCTGCTGATGGTGCTCGGCGACGTGGTGTGCGCGTGGCTGCTCCTGCGCGGCGCGGATGTCGCCCTGCAGAAGCTGGGCGGCGACGTCTCCGGCGCGGACAAGGCCTTCTACGAGGGCAAGGTCGCGGCGGCCCAGTTCTTCGCCCAGAACCAGCTGCCGCGGATCACCGCCGAGCTGCGGATGGCCGAGGCCACCGACCTCGCGCTGATGGAGCTCGACGAGGCGGCCTTCTGACCTGCTGCTGCCCGCCGCGGGGCCGCTCCCTCACCCAGGGGGCGGCCCCGCGTGCATCACGCGCTCCTCGCGCTGCTGTGTCGCCGAGCACGCGCAGGCATGAAACGCGTGGGCGCCGGGAACGATGCGGACAACCCCGCACAGCGCGGAGAAGGAGGAAGGTCATGGGCATCGGAGTCGGAGTGCTGCTCCTCGTCGTGGGAGCGATTCTCTACTGGGCCGTCGACGTCAACATTCCGGGCGTCAGCGACAACACTCTCGGGATCATCCTCATGGTCGTGGGCGTCATCGCGATCATCCTGTCGTTCATGCAGACCGGCATGCTGACCCGCGGCCGCCGGAGCACGTACGTCGAGCGCCGGGACGACGTTCCCCCGGGGTACTGAGCCGCACCTGATCTGACGCGAAGCGCCCGCTCCTGGGCTCAGGTCGTCGCCGGAGACCCGGTGACGACCTCCAGGGCCGGGCGCTTCGCCACGTCAGGAGGGCGATCCCGATGCGCCACCTGGCGCCACAGCCAGGGCGCCATGAACGTCGTGGCCCACCAGAGATCGCGGGCGACGCTGCGCACGGTGCCGGCACCGCTGTGCCCGGGCCGCGGCGACGACCAGCCCGGATCGATGCCCGGCACGCCCGCGAGCGCCGCCATCCCGGCGGCGATCCGCCGGTGTCCCTCGCTGCTGCCGTGGATGCGGTCGTGACTCCACAACGCCGGGTCGCCGCACATCGACAGCGGGAACAGGTCCAGCAGCGGTACGTCGTACTGCGCGGCGATCGCCCGCAGCCGCCGGTCGAGGGCCACCTCACGGGGCCGCAACCAGCTCATCAGGGGCAGCATCAGCGCGATGTCGGGGAAGCTCATCGTGAGCACCGTGCAGCCGGTGGCACGCAGCGCGGCGACCGTCTCCTCGACATCGCGCACACACGACTCGAGGTCGAAGTCGTGGCGCAGCACGTCATTCATGCCGACCGCCACGGTGGCGAGGTCGGGCTCCATCGCGAGCGCCGCGGGGAGCTGCTGCACGCGGACGTGACGCGCCCGGCAGCCCCGCACGGCCAGGTTGGCGTACTGCAGATCAGGGCTGGTGGTGGCCTCGAGCGACTCCGCCAACCGGTCGGCCCAGCCGCGCGGCGTCCCGTCCGGGTAGCGATCGTCCAGGCCCTCGGTCTGGCTGTCCCCCAGCGCGACGTAGCGACGGAAGGGACCCACGAGCGCCCAACCTACCGGCGCCTCCGGCCCGCTGACCTCAGCCGTCCTCGCGAACGCCGCCCAGCGGAAGGACGAGCTCCGGCGCGCCGTCGGCGGTGACCCGGACCGGTATTCCCCAGTCCTGCTGGTGCATCCGGCACGCTGCTCCCTCGCCGCCGTCGACATCGCAGCTCGCCGCCCGGGCCGACAGGTGCAGCACGCCCTCGCCGATCGCCGGGTCGAGGTCCAGCTCGCGCTCGAGCTCCGGGGCGGCCCCGTCACCGCCCCTGAGCAGCGACGGCGGCGTCGCGCTCACGCGCAGCTGGGTGGCCGGGCCGAACCGCTCGTCGACCTTCTGCCCCGGAGGCGGGGAGAAGGTGACGCGGAGCCGGACGGCGCCCGGCGCGACCTCGGTGACCGGCCGCTGGGTGCGCGAGACCGGTCCGGCGACCGACTCCGCGCGCAGCGTCACCGGGGTGAGCGCATGAGCAGCCGACTCCACGACGACCACGCCGCCGGCCGCGTCGAAGACGAAACCGCTGGGCTCGGCCAGGTCACGTGCCACCGTCTGGAGCTCGCCGGTGGCCGGCTCGTAGCGGCGCACCGCCCCGTTGTAGGTGTCGGCGACGAGGACTGCGCCGTCCTGCACCGCGACGCCGAGCGGGTGCTGCAGCCGGGCGACCTCCCGGGGACCGTCGTGGAAGCCGAAGTCGAACAGGCCCTCCCCGACCACCGTCCGGACCGCCAGCCCGCCGGGGGCGTCCTCGACGACGCGCAGCGCCGACGTCTCCGCGTCGGCGAGCCAGAGACGGTCCGCGTCGGGCGCCAAGCCGCTCGGCTGCGCGAACCAGGCATCGACGAGCGGCCCGTCCAGGAGACCCTCGTTGCGGGTGCCGCCGGCGTGGACGACCCCGCCCGCGACCGGGTCGAAGGTGGCCAGCGTGTGGTCGCCGGCCATCGCGATCCAGACCCGGTCCCGCCACCACGCGACGTCCCAGGGACTGTTCAGCCCCTCGGCGAGCGCGACGACCTTCTCGTCCACGAGGGACACGCCCACCAGCCGGTGGCCGACCGTGTCGGCCACGACGACGTCGTAGCCGGCGCGCTCGGCGACGGCGCCGGGCAGCAGGCAGAGGCCGTTCGGCTCCTGCAGGACGCCCTCGGCCAGCACCCGCCGGACGGTGGTCCCGTCCTTCTCGAGGTGCACGAGCCGGTCGCGACCGGCGTCGGCGACGAGCACGGAGCCATCGGCGAGGCGTACCGCCTTGGCCGGAAAGCGCAGCGGCGTGGCGGCGGGCACGGTGGGCACGAACGGATCCGGACCGGGCCGAAGGGCTCCACGCTCCCGGTACGACGGCGACAGGGCGGTGATCAGCGCATCCACCGCGTGGCCGTGGCCCTCGCCGGCGTAGTGCGCGACGACGTAGCCCTCCGGGTCGATCAGCACGAGCGTCGGCCAGGCCCGGGCGGCGTAGGCCCGCCAGGTGCGGAGATCGGGATCGTCGAGGACGGGATGCTCCACGGAGTAGCGCTCCACCGCGTGCTCGAGCGCCACCGGATCTGCCTCGTGGGCGAACTTCGGGCTGTGCACGCCGACCACCGTGAGCTCGCCGCGGTGCGCCTCCTCGACCGGGCGCAGCTCGTCGAGGACGTGGAGGCAGTTCACGCAGCAGAACGTCCAGAAGTCGAGCAGCAGCCACCGGCCGCGCAGCTCCGGCAGCGACAGCGTGCGGCCACCGGTGTTGAGCCAGCGACGGCCGAGGAGCTCGGGGGCGCGCGTACGCGGAACAGTGCTCACATCGGAGTGCAGCACGGCGGACCCGGGCGACATTCCCCGCTTCCTCTCCGCCCGAGCGTGACGGACGTCGCGGAAAGCCACGCGGCAGCAGCCCTAGGCTGCGGCGCATGACCGATGCTTCCCCCGACGACCGGGAACGACTGGCCGGGTACGTCGCCACCTGGCAGCGGGCCTGCGCCGACCTGGTGGCCCTCGCCCGCGAGCTGAGCGAGGAGGAGGGTGACCTGCCGACCGACCTGCCCGGTTGGAGCGTCCGCGACAACGTCGCCCACACCGCCCACCTCGAGGCCGTCCTCGCCGGCGCGCCGGAGGAGGAGATCGAGGTCCCGGACGCTTCGCACCTCAGCGCGGTGACCGGCCACTACACCGAGCAGGGAGTGCTGGCCCGCCGCGGCCGCACGCTGGCCGAGCTCGCCGACGAGATCGAGCAGGCCGTGGCTGCGCGCACCGCTGCCCTGGAGGCCGAGCCGCCCACCGACGGCACCGCCCCTCCCCCGCGTACGCCGGGCGGCGTCGCCTGGAGCACCGAGGTGCTGCTGCGCAACCGCCCGCTGGACGTGTGGATGCACGAGCAGGACATCCGCCGGGCCGTCGGCCGCCCGGGCGGCTGGGACTCGCCGGCGGCGGCACACACGCTGGCGATCTTCGCCGGCTCCCTCCCGGTGCTCGTCGGCAAGCGGATCGCCCCGCCCCCCGGCACCGTCGTCCGCCTCCACGTCCCCGACGCCGCCATCGACCGTGCCGTGCTCGTGGGCGAGGACGGCCGTGCCGGCCGCGCCCCGGCCGGCACGGAGCCGACCACCCCCGTGACGCTGTCGCCCGAAGCGTTCGCCGTGCTCTCCGGCGGCCGCCGGGAGCCCGACGCCGTCGCCGTCACCCTCAGCGGCGACGAGGAGCTCGGCCGGCGGCTGCTCGACGTCATGGCGGTCACCCCGTGACCGCGGCCGGGACGGGCACCGAGGCCCGCGCCTGGAGCACCGCCGACATCCCCGATCTGAGCGGCACGCGGGCACTGGTCACCGGCGTCACCAGCGGCCTCGGCGAGTCGATCGCACTCGAGCTCGCGCGGGCCGGCGCGACCGTCGTGCTCGCGGCGCGCTCGGAGGCCAAGCTCGACGCAACCGAGGCGGACCTTCGCGCGACGCTCCCCGACGCGGGACTCGAGCGCATGGTCGTCGACCTCGCCGACCTCGGCTCGGTCCGTCGCGCGGCCGAGGGCTTCACCGGCGACCTGAATCTGCTGATCAACAACGCCGGCGTGATGGCGACGCCGTACCACCGGACCGTCGACGGCTTCGAGCTGCAGTTCGCCACCAACCACCTCGGGCCGTTCGCGCTCACCGGCCTGCTGCTGCCGCACCTGGTCGCGTCGGGCAACGGTCGGGTGGTCAACACCGCGTCGCAGGCGCACCGGCTGACGCGTACCGCTCCCCTCGGCGACCCGCGGGAGGAGTCGCGGCCCTACTACCGCTGGATCGCCTACTCCCAGTCGAAGCTCGCCGACCTGCTGTTCACCTTCGAGCTCGACCGGCGGTTGCGGGAGAAGGGCCTGCCGGTCGCCTCGCTCGCCGCCCATCCGGGTTACGCGGCGACCGGGCTGATCCGCACGGGCATGACCACCGGCCGCTCCGGCTGGTCCCTCACCACGCCGGTGACCGCGATCATGGAGGGCGCCACGCGCCTGCTCGGCCAGCCGGCCGCGATGGGTGCGTGGCCCACGCTGATGGCCGCGACCGCCGACCTGCCGGGCTCGACGTACGTCGGCCCAGCCGGACCCGGCGAGCTGCGGGGGCGGCCGCGGATCGTCGCCGCCCGCCGCCTGGCACACGACCGGGAGGCGCAGCGGCGGCTCTGGGAGCTCAGCGAGGACGCGACCGGGGTGCGCTACCCGTGAATCGCCCCGTGAACACACCTCGCCTCCGCCCGATCACCGACGCGGACCACCAGGCGGTCCTGGCGCTCAACGAGGCGAACGTCGAGCTGCTCGCCCCGATGGATGCCGGTCGTCTGCGTCGGCTCCAGGACTGGGCGGACCTCGCCCACGTGATCGAGCACGAGGGACGCTTCGCGGGATTCGTGCTCACCTTCTGGCCCGGCTCGGCCTACGACTCGGTGAACTATCGCTGGTTCGGAGAGCGGTACGGCGACTTCTGCTACCTCGACCGGATCGTGCTGGTGCCGGAGGTGCGCCGGCTCGGCCTGGGGACCCTCGTCTACGACGAGATCGAGCGCCGCGCCCGGCCGCACGGTCGGATGGTGCTCGAGGTCAACCTCGACCCGCCGAACGTCCCGTCGCTGCGGTTCCACGAGGGGCGCGGCTACCTGCCCGTGGGGAGCCAGGAGGCGCTGGGTCACGTGGTGTCGCTGATGGTGCGGGAGCTGGACGAGGGGGCCTCGTCGTGACGGCCCCCGACCGGCTCTCGGCCCGCGAGTTGATCGACCTCGTGCTCGACGAGGGGTCCTGGGTGTCGTGGGACGACCCGCCAGACCGCGACGGCGTCGGGGCAGCGTACGCCGCGGACCTGGCGAAGGCCGCCGAGCGCGCCGGTGTCGACGAGTCGGTGCTCACCGGCGAGGGCACGCTGCGCGGGCGGCGGGTCGCGGTGCTGGTCTGCGAGTTCGGCTTCCTCGCCGGCTCCATCGGCAGGGCGGCCGCCGACCGGCTGGTCGACGGCATCCGTCGCGCCACCCGGGACGGGCTGCCCCTGGTCGCCGCGCCGGTCTCCGGCGGCACCCGGATGCAGGAGGGCACGCCGGCGTTCGTGCAGATGATCCGCATCTCGGCGGCGGTGGCAGCCCACAAGGCCGCCCGGCTGCCGTACCTGGTGTACCTGCGCCACCCCACCACCGGCGGCGTGATGGCGTCGTGGGGATCGCTCGGCCACGTCACCGTGGCCCAACCGGGAGCGCTGGTCGGTTTCCTCGGACCGCGCGTCTACGAGGCGCTCTACGGCGAGGCGTTCCCGGACGGTGTGCAGACGGCCGAGAACCTCTACGCCCACGGCATCGTCGACGCCGTACTCCGGCCCGACGAGGTGGGCGACGTGCTCGACCGCACGCTCACACTGCTGGCGTCGCGGCCCGCCCCCGGCCTGTCGGCGCCGCTGACCGAGGACGTCCCCGACGTGGACGCCTGGGATGCGATCACCGCGTCCCGGCGTCCCGACCGGCCCGGCGTCCGCGCCCTGCTGCGCCTCGCCGCTGCCGACGTCATCCCCCTCAACGGCACCGGTGAGGGGGAGACCGACCCGGGCCTGCTGCTCGCGCTCGCGCGGTTCGGCGGTGCGCCGTGCGTGCTGCTCGGCCAGGACCGGCGCGCTCAGACCGAGGCCGGCCCGATGGGCCCTGGGGCCCTGCGCGAGGCGCGGCGCGGCATGCGCCTGGCGCGGGACCTCGGCCTCCCGCTGGTCACGGTCATCGACACTCCGGGCGCCGCGCTGAGCGCGGAGGCCGAGGAGGGCGGCCTGGCCGGCGAGATCGCGCGCTGTCTGGCGGACCTCGTGACGCTCGAGGCGCCGACGCTGTGCCTGATGCTCGGGGAGGGCAACGGCGGCGGCGCCCTCGCGCTGCTCCCCGCCGACCGGGTGATCGCGGCGCAGCATGCGTGGCTCTCGCCGCTGCCGCCGGAGGGTGCCAGCGCGATCGTGCACCGCGACATCGAGCACGCGCCCGACATGGCACGTGCGCAGTCGGTGCGGGCGAGCGACCTGCGGGAGCTCGGGATCGTCGACCGCATCGTCGCCGAGCACCCGGACGCCGCCGACGAACCGGAGGACTTCTGCCGCCGGGTCGGTGCGGTGCTGGAGTGGGAGCTCGGCCGGCTGCTGGGCCAGAACGTCGCGGCCCTGGTGTCCCGGCGAGCGGACCGCTTCGCTGGACACCCCTGAGGAGTCGCGGGCACGCTTCGGCACCGTGAGGACCTACGTCATCAGCGGTGCCGCCTCGGGCATCGGCGCCGCCACCCGCACCCTGTTGGAGTCGCGCGGTGACCGTGTCATCGGGATCGACCTGCGCGGCAGCGACATCGACGCGGACCTGGCCACGCCCGAAGGACGGCGTACGGCGGTCGCGGCGGTGTCCGACCTCGCCCCCGAGGGGGTGCACGGCCTCGTGCCGTGTGCCGGAATCGCCGGACACACCGGGGGCGACCCGGCGCTGCTCGTGTCGGTGAACTACTTCGGCGCCGTCGAGCTGGTGACCGGGCTGCGACCGCTGCTCGCCCGGGCCGCCGAGCGCGACGGGGGGGCCGCGGTGGTGCTCATCAGCTCCAACTCGGTCACCGCGCAACCGGGCTGGCCACGCGATCTGGCCGAGGCGTGCTTCGCCGGCGACGAGGCCACAGCGCGCGAGGTCGCGGCAGGCGCCGACATCTTCGGCGCCTATCCGGCGTCCAAGGCCGCACTGGCGTGGTGGGGTCGCCGCGAGGGGGTGACCGCGCAGTGGGCGGGCGCCGGCATCCGGCTCAATGCGGTCGCGCCGGGCCTCGTCGCCACCCCGATGGCCGAGCAGATGCGGGCCGACCCCACCGTCGGGGCGTTCGTGGACTCCTATCCGAGCGCCCTGGGCAGGCCCGGGCGGCCCGAGGAGGTCGCCGCGCTGATCGCGTTCC
>JBQCCW010000331.1:0-3079 GCA_051961835.1 Marmoricola sp.
CATCGCCGAGGACGGCCTGCGGGTCGAGGCGCTCGACATCTCCGCCTTCCACGTGGTCGAGGTCGACTTCGAGGACGACCTCACCCGGGCCAACGCCTTCGTGGAGCGCTGAGCCGTCACCGCTGGCGGCGGAGGGACCTATCCGAGCGCGAGGACGAGCTCCAGCACCCGCTCGGGATCGGCGAGGGCTGAGCCGAAGAGGTCGCGCAGGCGGGTCATCCGGTAGCGCACGGTCTGCGGGTGCACGTACAGCAACGCCGCCACCTCGTCGCGTCGCCCGCCGCACAACAGCCACGCCCGCAGCGTCGCCTCGAGCTTCTCCCGGGAGGCGGGCGCCTCGCCGTCCAGCGGGGCCAGCGCCCGACGCCGCAGGTGCGCGCGGGCCAGCGGGTCGGCCTCGAGCAGCAGCCGGGCGAGGTGCTCGTCGGTGTCGAAGAGCCGGGGCGAGCCGGTGGCGCCCATCCACGGCACCGCCCGCACCGCGCGCCGGTAGGACGCCACGACCTCCTCGCGCGGCAGCGTCGGCCCGAGCACCGCGTCGCGGTCACGCAGCAGGCCACGCAGGACGCCCCGGGAGGCGTCCGGGACGAGGAGCGCGACCAGGTCGTCCGCGCCGGCGTCCGGCAGGTCCTCCTCGATGACGAGCGTCCGGTCCCCGGTGGCGCCGAGCGCGGTCGTCGCCGCCCGCAGCTGCGCCGGAGGCAGCAGGACGACGGTCAGCGTCTCGGGGAGCTCCCACTCCGCACGGCGGGCAGCGGCCAGGACGGCGTCGGCCGGCGCGTCGGTGAGCAACAGCCGCCCCACCCGCTCGCGCAGCCGCTGCTGCACCCTCCCGGCGACCTCGAGCTCGTCGCTGTGGCCTGCGACACTGGCCGCGGACAGCTCGTCGATGTAGGCGAACACGAGCTCGGCGTAGGTGACGACGTCCTCGGCCGCCAGCCCCGCGGCCACCGCGGAGCTCGACATCCCGCGCCACGCGACCCGGGCGCCCACCCGGTACGCCGACAGCAGCGCGTCCATGGTGCGCCCCGCGCGTGCCTCGCCCCGGCCGAGGTCGTAGGCCCCGTTGTGCACCGCGCTGCGAGCGCGCTCGGAGCTGCGCCGGGCGTCACCGGCGACGCGGTCCAAGAAGCCGGCCAGCGCGAGCGCCACCGCGCCGCGGATCGTCTCCCCCATGGGTCCCGCGAAGGCGCGGCGGTAGCTGGGCACCTCGGCGATGATCGCGGCGACGACGGCCTCCGACACCTCCGGGAGGTCGGCCCGGAGCGCCCCGACGACCGTGGGCGTCAGCCGGAACGCCGGCCCGGACGCCGCTGACGACTCCGTCACGACCGACCTCCCTTGTTCTCGGCGAACAACAACCGGCGCTCGATTCACGTCCGCAGGACATGAGTTTATGCCTTCCGGCCGCGATCATGGAGTCATGACCACGACGCTGGAGCCGCTGAGCCCACAGCGCCTGGCGGCACGGCTGGCCGTCCTCGCGCGGGCCGTCACCACGCCGCTGGTGCCCGCCGACTACCTCGACCTCGTCGCGCCGTTGCGCCGCGGCGCCGAGTTGCGCGGCCGGGTGGTCGAGGTCGTGCCCGAGACCCGCGATGCCGCCACGCTGCTGATCCGCCCCGGAGCCGACTGGGCCGGCCACGTCCCGGGCCAGTACGTCCGCGTGGGCGTCGACGTCGAGGGGGTCCGCCAGTGGCGGGCGTACTCCCTCACCCACGGTCCGCGCGCCGACGGGCTCATCTCGATCACGGTGAAGGCCGTGCCCGGCGGCACGGTCTCCCCCCACCTCGTCCACCACACCCGTCCCGGCACGCTGCTGCACCTCGAGCAGGCGGCCGGGGAGTTCGTGCTCCACGAGGACCACCGCCGCGTCCTCTTCGTGACCGCGGGCTCCGGCGTGACGCCCGTGGTCGGCATGCTGCGCAACCTCTTCCCGGTGACCGACGAGGGGATCCTCCGTCACGGCCGCGGCCTCGACGTGGTGGTGCTGCACGTGGCTCCGAGCCGGCCGGACTCGATCTTCCAGCGTGACCTCGAGGCGCTCGACGCGGCGGGGGCGGTCCGCCTCGTCAGCCGGTACGACGACCAGCACGGCATCCTCGACCTCGCGGACCTGGCGACGCTGGTCCCCGACCTCGCCGAGCGCACGACGTACGCCTGCGGACCCGGCGGCCTCCTGGACGCTCTGGCCGCGCATCACGAGAGCGCCGGCCTGCCGCTCTACACCGAGCAGTTCCGCCCGGTGCTCGTGACGGCGTCCGACGGCGCTGCAGGGGGGACCGTCGTGTTCGCCGGCAGCGGCGTGACCGTCGAGGCCGACGGGGCGACGCCCCTGCTGACGGCCGGCGAGGACGCCGGCGTGCTGATGCCCTCGGGCTGCCGGATGGGCGTGTGCTTCGGGTGCGTCGTCCCGCTGCGCGAGGGCGCCGTCCGCGACCTGCGCAACGGCGCGATCACCACCGCCGTGCCCGGCGAGACCGGCCCCGGTGGTGTGCCGATCCAGACCTGTGTCTCCGCGGCCGCCGGACCGTGCCACCTCGACCTCTGACGCAGCCGCCTCGAACCCGACCGTCCCACGGAAGGACCCCTGCATGACCACGATGACCCGCAAGCCGCACAACCCGGTCGCCCACCTCAGCGCCGAGGACGTCGAGCAGCTCGGCAAGGAGCTCGACGCCATCCGCCAGGAGGTGCTGGACTCCCGCGGGGCGTCGGACGCGGCGTACATCCGCAAGGTGGTCGCCACCCAGCGCTGGCTGGAGGCGGGCAGCCGGGCCGTGCTGCTCGCGAGCCTCTTCCCGCCCGCCTGGTTCGTGGGGACGGCAGGTCTCGCCGTGGCGAAGATCCTCGAGAACATGGAGATCGGCCACAACGTCATGCACGGCCAGTGGGACTGGATGCGTGACCCCAAGATCCACTCGACGACCTGGGAGTGGGACAACGCCTCGCCGGCGGAGGGATGGAAGCACTCCCACAACCAGATCCACCACACCTACACGAACATCGTCGGCAAGGACAACGACCTCGGCTACGGCATCATGCGGGTCGACGAGGACCAGCGCTGGATCCCCTTCTA
>JBQCCW010000332.1:0-9497 GCA_051961835.1 Marmoricola sp.
ACGGCCGCTTCGAGGAGATCCCCGCCGACGTCATCGACGCCGTGCACCGCACCAACCTGCTCGGGAGCGCCAACGTCGCCCGCTGCGCGCGGCGGCACTTCCAGGAGCAGGAGCAGGGCTCGCTGGTCCTCGTCGGGTCCGTGCTCGGCAAGATCGTGACGCCCACGATGAGTCCGTACACGTCCAGCAAGTGGGCACTCCACGGACTGGTCAGGACGCTGCAGGTCGAAGCGCAGCTAACACCGGGGATCGGCGTCACGCTCGTGGCTCCCGGGGGCGTGAACACCCCCATCTACACAGCCGCCGCCGACTACACCGGCCGCGCGCACCGTCCACCTCCGCCTGTCGATGCTCCGGAGACCCTCGCCGCCGCCATCGTGGAGGCGCTCGACAACCCTCGCCGCGAGGTGTCGGTAGGCCTCGCGAACGCGCTGATGGTCGCGGGCTTCCGGCTCCTCCCGCCGGTCTTCGACAGGCTCGTCGGCCCGCTCATGGCGGTGCTCGG
Organism: Marmoricola sp.; assembly: GCA_051961835.1. Classification (GTDB taxonomy): domain Bacteria; phylum Actinomycetota; class Actinomycetes; order Propionibacteriales; family Nocardioidaceae; genus Marmoricola. Next base: position 506 of record JBQCCW010000332.1, read on the forward strand.
CAGCACCCGGGAGGCCCGGGACACCGGCCCCGGCAACGTCTACGAGCCCGATCCGCGAGTGGAGGCGGTGCACGGTCCCTGGTGGTCGCTGCCCACGCGCTGACGGGACCGGCGGAACCGTCGTCGGCCGCCCTCGTGGGCACAGGCGTCGCACGGCCGGTCTTGCCGGGGCCCGGATAGGTTCGACAGCACCTCTCGGGCGAGTCCGCCCGAGGCTGGGACGGAAGGACGCCAGTGACCGCATACGCCGCGCGACCACCGCTGCCGTCCGAGGGCGGCGACCGATGAGCCTGCTGTCAGGGCGCCGTCCGTCGAGGACCGTGTACGACGCCGTGTGTGAACGCAGCGCAGCCCTGGTGATCCAGCGGTACTCGAGCTCGTTCGGACTCGCCTCGCGCCTGTTGGGTCGGTCCGTCCGGGCGGAGGTGTGCAACGTGTACGCGCTCGTCCGCATCGCCGACGAGATCGTCGACAATCCCGACGTACGCGTCGACACAGCTGCGCGCGCCTGCATGCTGAAGGCGTTGCACGACGACGTGCGGGCTGCGCTGCTCAGCGGCTATAGCCCGAACGTGGTGGTCCATGCGTTCGCCGGTACCGCCCGGCGCTGCGGGATCACGGGGGACCTGATCGACCCGTTCTTCGCCTCGATGACCATGGACCTCCATCCCCACGAACACACCGCAGAGAGCTTGGAGCGCTACGTCTACGGGTCGGCGGAGGTGGTGGGCCTGATGTGTCTTCGTGTCTTTCTCGCCGCCGACCCAGGTAGTGATGCCCACCGCGAAGCCGAGTACGAGCGGCTCGCGCCGGGGGCGCGCCGGCTAGGAGCGGCGTTCCAGAAGCTCAACTTCCTCCGCGACCTCGCCGAGGACCACGACGTCCTGGGCCGGCGGTACTTCCCCGGGCTGGTGGTCGATCGCTTCTGTGACGCCGACCGCGACCGCATCCTCGCGGACATCCAGGCCGACCTCATCGCCGCTGCGGCCGTCATCCCCGCGCTGCCCGCGAGCAGTCGCCGTGCCGTCCTCGCCGCGCACGCCACCTTCGCCGAGCTCGCCGCTCGGCTCGGGCGCACCCCCGCGGCGCAGATCCGGCGCGGTCGCGTCCGGGTGCCCGACCCGGTGAAGGCGCGCGTGGTCGCGGGCGCCCTTTGGGGGGCGCGGTGACGCCACCGGTCGCCGGTCCGCTGCGCGTGGTGGTGATCGGTGGCGGGATCGCCGGCCTGGCCACCGCCGCGCTGCTCGCCTCCCGCGGTCACAGCGTCGACCTCTTCGAGAAGAACGACCAGCTGGGCGGGCGCGTCGGCATCCTCGAGCGCGACGGCTTCCGGTTCGACACCGGTGCCTCCTGGTACCTCATGCCCGAGGTGTTCGAGCACTTCTTCGCCCTCCTCGGGACCTCCTCGGCGGCGGAGCTGGATCTCGAGGTGCTCGATCCCAGTTACCGGGTCTTCTTCGAGGAAGATCCGCACCCCGTGGACGTGCGGCCGGACCCGGCGTACAACCGGGAGCTGTTCGAGGGCCTGGAGGCCGGCGCCGGGGAGCGTTTCGACGCCTACCTCGCGTCCGCGGACGACGCGTATGCGATGGCGCTGCGGCGCTTCCTCTACACGAGCTTCGAGTCTCCCCGCGCGGTGCTGCACGCCGACGTCGTACGACGGCTCCCGACACTCGGTCGCCTCCTCGGCCGGTCCCTGCACGGCCACGTCGCCTCCCGCTTCGAGGAACCCCGCCTGCGTCAGCTCCTCGGCTATCCGGCGGTGTTCCTCGGCTCGGCGCCGCGGCGCACGCCGAGCATGTACCACCTGATGAGCCGGCTCGACCTCGCCGACCGGGTGCTCTATCCCCAGGGCGGCTTCGGTCGCCTGATCGAGGTGGTCGCCGAGCTTGCGCGGCGTCATGGCGCCCGGCTCCACACGGGCAAGCCCGTGACGGCGATCCTCACCGAGGAGCCCGGCGGGAGGGCGCGCGTGGCGGGCATCGAGCACGGCATGCCCGAGGGCGGATCGGTGCGGGTGCCTGCCGACGTGGTCGTCGGGGCCGCCGATCTGCACCACCTCGAGACGGCCCTGCTTCCCTCCGCCTTGCAGACCCACCCACCACGGGCCTGGCGGCGCCGCTCGCCGGGGCCGGGTGCGGTGCTGGCGATGCTCGGCGTGGCGGGGGAACTGCCCCAGCTGGCGCACCATTCGTTGTTCTTCACCGCCGACTGGGACCGCAACTTCGCCGACGTCTTCGGGCGCTCTGCGCGCGTTCCCGATCCGGCGTCCATCTACGTCTGCAAGCCGTCGGCCACCGATCCCACGGTCGCACCGGAGGGCGACGAGAACCTCTTCGTGCTGATCCCGGTCCCGGCCGACGTCACGATCGGGCACGGTGGCCCCGAGGGATCGGGATCGGTGCGCGTCGAGCGCGCCGCCGACGCGGCGATCGGACAGATCGCGACGTGGGCTGGCGTACCGGATCTGGCCGAGCGGGTCCGGGTGCGGCACACGCTGGGCCCGGCCGACTTCGCCGAGCGCTACCACGCCTGGCGAGGCGGCGCCCTGGGCCTGGAGCACACGCTGCGGCAGAGCGCGTTCCTCCGACCCGGCAACGCGTCACGGAAGGTCGACGGGCTGCTCTACGCCGGAGCCAGCACCCTGCCCGGCGTCGGCCTCCCGATGTGCCTGATCAGCGCCGAGCTCGTCCTCAAGCGCCTCCTCGGCGACCGCTCCACCACCCCCCTCCCCCCGACCTGACACCTCCCCCTCCCGCGAGTTGCGGGTTGTGGCCCGTCGAGTTGTCAGTGATGTCCGTGCGCGCGGCCAGAACTGACGACTGGCGGGGCCACAAGAGGCAACTCGCGGGGCCACAAGGGGCAACTCGCGGGGAGGGGTCAGAAGGGCTGTTGAAGGCGGCGGACGAACTGGCGGGTGCGGTCCTGCTGGGGGTTGCCGAGGACCAGGTCGGGGGCGCCGCGCTCGACGACGACACCGCCGTCCATGAACACGACCTGGTCGGCCACCTCGCGGGCGAAGGCGAGCTCGTGGGTGACGATCACCATCGTCCAGCCCTCCTCGGACAGCTCCTTGATCACCCCGAGCACGTCGCCGACCAGCTCGGGGTCCAGGGCGGAGGTGGGCTCGTCGAAGAGCAGCAGCTCGGGGCGCATCGCCAGGGCCCGGACGATGCCGACCCGCTGCTGCTGGCCGCCGGAGAGCTGGTGGGGATGTGCGCCTGCGCGGTCGCCGAGACCGACGCGCGCGAGGAGGCGCTCCGCCTCGGCGACGGCCTCGGCGCGGGGACGGCGGCGCACCTGCACCGGCCCCTCGATCACGTTCTCGAGCACGGTCTTGTGCGGGAAGAGGTTGTAGTGCTGGAAGACCATCGCGCTGCAGTCGCGCAGCGCGTTCAACGCACGCTTGGGCACCGGGCGGTCGAAGTCGACGGTGAGCTCGTCGCCGACCCGGATCCGGCCACCGTTGGGGACCTCGAGGGAGTTCAGGCAGCGCAGCACCGTGGTCTTGCCCGAGCCCGACGGACCGATGAGCGCGACGACCTCCCCGCGCCGGACCTCCAGGTCGATGGAGCGCAGCACGACGTGGTCGCCGAAGGACTTGCGCAAGCCCGAGACCCCGAGCAGCGGCGCTCCGGCGCCAGGACGGTCAGTGGGCGACATAGCGGTCCAGCCTCCTCTCCAGCAGCGACTGGCCCGAGGACAGCACGAGGCAGATCACCCAGTAGACGACGGCCGCTTCGATGTAGAGCCCCATGAACTGCTGGCTGGGGGCGGCGATCTCCTGCGCCTTGCGGAACAGCTCGGTCACCAGGATCAACGAGGCGAGCGAGGTGTCCTTGACCAGGCTGATGAACGTGTTCGACAACGGCGGCACCGACACCCGCGCCGCCTGGGGCAGGATGATGCGCCGCAGCGCCAGCCCCCGCGACATGCCGATCATGTGCGCGGCCTCCCACTGCCCCTGGGGGACCGACAGGATCGCCGCGCGGATCACCTCGGCGGCGTAGCCGCCGACGTTGAGGGAGAACGCGATGATCGCGCTCGGCCAGGGCGAGATCGTCAGGCCCACGGAGGGAAGGCCGTAGAAGATCACGAACAGCTGCACCAGCAGCGGCGTCCCCCGGATCACCGAGATGTAGGCGCGCGCCACCCCCGCGACGACCCGGTGACGGCTGAGCCGCATCAGAGCCACGACGAGAGCCAGCAGCAGGCCCAAGGCGAAGGACGCCAGCGTCAGCGGGATGGTGCCCTTGAGGGCACCGCTGACGATCGGCCCGAGCGAGGATCGGGCGAGCTCCCAGTCCACGTCGTCTCCTCAGCGCTCGTCCGGTCCGGTACGCCGGGCGGCGCAGCTCAGTGCGACACGTCCTGCCCGAAGTACTTCTCGGAGATCTTCGCCAGCGTGCCGTCCCGACCGAGCTCCTTCAACGCCGCGTCCACGGCGAACACCAGCTCGTTGCTGCCGGGCCGGAAGGCGAAGGCGTTCTGGGCCTTGTCCTTGGTGGTGGCGGCGATCTTGATGCCGGTGTCGTGGTGGTTGTTCACGTCGTCGAGGAAGGTCAGCTTGTCGTTGATCGTCGCGTCCACGCGGCCCTGCTTGAGCAGCGCGACCGCCTGGGCCCAGCCCTCGACCGGCTGGATGTCGGCGCCGCTCTGCTTGGCCAGCGCATAGAAGCTGCTCGTCAGCGACTGCGCCACCGTCTTGCCCTTCAGGTCGGCGAAGGAGTGGATGCTGTTGTCGTCCTTGCGCACCACGACGACACCCGGGCTGACGGTGTAGGGCGTGGAGAACTCGTAGACCTTCTTGCGCTCGGGAGTGATCGAGATCTGGTTGGCCACCATGTCGAAGCGGCCGGCCTGCAGCCCCGCGAACATCGCGTCGAACTGGGTCTCCTTGAAGACCGGCTTCACCCCGAGCTTGGCGGCCACCGCCCGCGCGACGTCGACGTCGTAGCCGGTGAGCTGCCCGGTGCTCGGGTCGTGGTAGGTGAAGGGCGCGTAGGTGCCCTCCGTGCCGATCGTGAGCACGCCCTTGGCCTTGATCTGCTGCAGGGACGCTCCGCGCTCCGGCTCCGAGCCGGGGCTGCTGGTCGAGTTCGTGCAGGCGCTCAGCGCCAGCGCCGCCAGCGCCAGGAGCGCGGTCAGCAGCGTCACGGTGCGGGCAGGGGAGCGGCGGGGTCGGTGCGTCTGCGTCATCACGGGGGGCACAGCCTCCTGTCGGGTCCGGACATTCCCACGGCCGGGTTGATCCTGCTCACGTCCCGGGCGCCGGCCGTCGGAGCGCGGCGTACCCCGGCGGGCGGCCGGGCTAACGGCGCGCCGGGAGCGCGCGGCGGGGTGTCCTCGACCCTACGCTTCGGCGGATGAGCCACAACCCGCACGACGCCGTCGCGATCGCGGACGCCCTCCTGGACGCCCAGGTCGCCCACCACCTGGCCCGCCTCGACGCGCCGCTGGTTCCCGAGACCGTGGCGCGGCTCGCCGACGACGTGCTCGACGCGGTCGCGGACCAGCCGCTCGGCGAGCTGGTCGACGCCGCCGTCATCGTCGACATCGTGCGCCGCGCGCTCAGCACCGTGCCGGCCAGCCCCGCGGTCGGCGGCATCCTGGAGATGGTGGCCGAGATCGTCGTGGCGGGTCCCCCCGAGGCGTTCCCGGTGGGCGACCTCGTGCCCGCCGAGCGCGTCGAGGTCCTCCTCGACCGGCTGCTCGCGGTGACCCCGGTGCTCGAGCGCGCGCTCGAGCGGCTGACCGACACCGCTGTCGTCGGCACCGTCGCGTCGCGGTTCATGGGGCGGATCGTGGGCGAGGTGCTCCAGGCCAACAAGGCGGTGGCGGACAAGGTGCCGGGCCTGGGGTCGCTGATGTCGTTCGGCACCAGCGCCGCCTCCCGGGTGAGGGGAGCGGCGGACAAGCAGTTCGAAGGCCTGGTCGGCGACGCCATGGGCCGGGGCGGCACGTTCGCCGTGCGCAGACTCAACCGGATCCTGGTCGAGACGCTTCGGGACCCGACCACGCGCGAGGCAGTGCTCCAGGTCTGGGACCTGCTCTCCCGGGAGCCGGTCGGCGGGGTGCGGTCCCACGTGGAGGCGGAGGAGCTGGCGGGGGTCGTCGACGCGGGCCACGAGCTGGCGATCAGCGTGCTGGCCAGCGCGCCGGTGGAGCAGCTGGTCGAGGTGGTGGTGGCGGCGTTCTTCGACCGGTTCGGCGGCTACACCCCCACCGAGCTCCTCGTGGAGCTCGAGCTCGACCGCCGGCAGCTCGTCGACGACCTGGTGCGCCTCGCGCCGGGGGTCATCGGCGCCGTCCGCGACTCCGGTGCCCTCGAGGCGTTCCTGCGCCGGCAGCTCGAGCCGTTCTACCGCTCGCCCGAGGTGCGCGCGATCCTCCGATGAGGCTCGCACGGCGCGTGGTCGCGTGCCAGAGTGCGCGCATGATCCGGTGGCTCTCCGCGTCGGCGGCCGTCCTCCTCGTGTGCGTGCTCGGCCCCGCGTCGTATGCCTCCGGCGGCGACGCTCGCTCGACGCCGTCGCCCACCGCGGCCTGCGACGGGGTGAGCCCGGTGGCGCTGCCCTGTGTGGCGGCCGGCAAGTTCGCCGACGCCGTTGCGGCGGAGTGCCGGCGCGCCGGCGTGCCCGACGCCCAATGCACCCTGCCGCTCGCGCACCGGGTCACCCAGCAGGCGCGGGACGCCTATCTCCGCTCCTGGGCCCACCGCACCGCCGCCTTCCAGTACCGCCTCGGCGATCCGCTGCCCCTACGGCAGGCGCAGTGGCTCGGCACGCACAACTCCTTCAACAGTCCGCACGACAGCACGACGCTGTCCCACGAGGACTCCAACCAGCAGCTCTCCTTGACCCAGCAGCTCGACATCGACATGCGCGCGCTCGAGCTCGACCTGCACTACGTGCCCCGGCCCGAGCGGCTCGGGGCGAAGGCCGTGACCGTGTGCCACGGCCAGGGGCCCGACCAAGGGGACTTCGGCTGCACCGACGAGCCGCTCTTCAGCGCAGTGCTCCCGCAGGTCGCCCGCTGGATCCTCGCTGCGGCGCACCGCCGCGAGGTCGTCCTGCTCTACCTCGAGGACGAGATGAAGGACCCGGCGGCCTACGCCTCCGCAGTCGCGACCCTCGAGCAGGTGCTGCGCCGGCCCGACGGCAGCAGTCTGATCTACCACCCGGACGCCGCAGCGCGCGCGGCGAAGGGCTGCGCGCCGCTTCCCCTCGACCTCAGCCGGCGGACGGTGCGCGCCGCCGGCGCCCAGGTGGTGCTGGTCGGCGCGTGTGCCCCAGGATGGTCGAGCGCCGTGTTCGACTGGAGCTCGGTGCACGTGGAGAGCGGGTCGACCGCGGGGTACCGGGCGTTCCCCGCCTGCGACGCGACGTACACGCCCGCCGTCTACGGCTCCCGGCTCGTGCGCTACTTCGAGGACTCCACGCTCGTCTCCAACCTGCTCGACCCCACCCGGCCTCCGGCGAACCCCGCCGCCCTCACTCCCGCCCGGGTCCGCGCCATGACGACCTGCGGGGTGAACCTCTTCGGCTTCGACCAGATCCTCCCCGAGGACGGCCGGATCCAGGCCTCCCTGTGGAGCTGGGCGCCCGGGCAGCCTCGGGCCGGCGCCGTGGGCTGCACGCTGCAACGCGACGACGGGCGCTGGGTGGTGGCACGGTGTGCTGCTCGGCACCACGCCGCGTGCCTGCAGCAGGGCCGCTGGACCCTCTCCCGTCCCGGTCGGTACGCCGGAGCCGAGCGGGCGTGCCGGGCTCGCGGAGGGCGCTTCGCCCTCCCGCGCTCCGGTGACACCGATGCGCGGCTCCAACGCATCGCGGGCGACGCCGGCGGGGTCTGGCTCCACCACCGGGTGGGACGCTGACCCATGGACGTGTACGACGTGCTGCGCACCACCGGCGCCGTCCGGGAGTTCACCGACGAGCCGCTGCCCGACGAGGTGCTGCACCGGATCCTCGACGTCGCCCGGTTCGCGCCCAGCGGCGGCAATCGTCAGGGCGCCCGGGTGATCGTGGTGCGCGAGCGTGCCACCCGCGAGGCCCTGGTCCGGCTGACCGAGCCGGCGGCGCGGCGGTACACCGCCCAGCGGCTCGCCGGCGAGAACCCGTGGAACACCGTCGTGCCGAGCGGGGTGAGCGAGGCCGACGTCGCGGCGACCGACGTACCCCCCAGCTTCACCGCGCCGCTGCTCGCCGCGCCGGTGGTGCTCGTGGTCTGCGTCGACCTCGCCGTCGTCGCGGCGACCGACAGCGAGCTCGACCGGGTGGGCATCGTGGGAGGCGCGTCGGTCTACCCGCTGGCGTGGAACGTGCTGCTCGCCGCCCGCGCCGAGGGGTTCGGCGGCACCTTCACCACGATGGCGGTCGCCGCCGAGCCGGAGGTGCAGCGACTGCTGGGCATCCCCCCGTCGTGGGCGGTGGCGTGCGTGCTGCCGGTGGGGCGACCGGTGCGACAGGTCCGGCGGCTCTCACGCCGTCCGGTCGAGGAGCTGGCGTTCCGGGAGCGCTTCGACGGTCCGCCGCTGACCGGCGCGCCGGAGCCGGACCAGTAGGGCGATCAGCCGCCCTTATCAGCCGCCTTCTTCAGCCGCCCCTGTCAGCGGTAGCGCTGGGCGATGTCCCCGCAGATCCAGGCGAGTGTCGCGCGCACCCCGGCAGGCACCGTCGGGCAGAAGAGGTCGAGGAGGGCCTGGGTCATCACCTCGGTCCGCTCGCCGACCTGGAACCCCTGGAGGCTGCGCCCGGTCGCCACCGCGTCGAGGCACAGCGACGCGAGCCGCTCGCGCTGGGCGTCCGAGACCATGCCGCGGTAGTCCTCGACGGCTGCCCGCACCAGCACGGTCGTCGGGTCCTCGCACGGAGCGAGTGTCTTCATCGTTCCCCCTTGTGGCCGGCCCGCATCCCCAACGAGCCACGCCCCACGACGTCACGTCGCCACCAGGTGGGACCGCCGTCACGCCTAGGGTGCCACGCGAACC